>NZ_JAJOHW010000032.1 GCF_021129195.1 Chromobacterium aquaticum
GGCGCGCACCACCGCGGCCTGGATCGCCGCCGCGCCCAGCTCCGCCGCCGTCTTGGCCGCCAAAGCGCCCTGGAAGCCGCCCATGGCGGTGCGCGCCATGCCCACGATCACGATGTCTTGCTGTTGCATTGCTCACTCCTCAAGTCGATTGCCGGGCATCCGCGCCGCGCTTGTCCAGCGTTTTCTCGCACTGATGCCGCAATTGGGAAATTTCGCTCAATACCACCTTGATGTCTTCCATCTGCTCCTGCAACTGCTGCTCCTTGCGCTGCAGGATGCGGATGAATTCGTGCAGCTGGGGCGCGTCGTCGCTGGCCGCGTCATAGAGCGCGAACAGCTCGCGGATTTCCTGCAAGGACAGGCCGATGCGCTTGCCGCGCAGGATCAGCATCAGCCGCACCCGGTCGCGCCGGCTGTAGATGCGGCGCTGTCCCGCCCGCAGCGGCTCCAGCAATTGCTGGTCTTCGTAAAAGCGGATGGTGCGCGTGGTCACGTCGAACTCCTGCGCCAGTTCGGTAATGCTGTAGGTCTGCTCCGCCATCTTCCTCTCCCGCCTCTCCGGCGCCGCCGGACCATTCGCGCAACATTCGCCGTTGCGCTTGTCATTGTTGATTGACGTTAACGTAAACGTCAAGCTATCTTGAATGCAGCATAGAGCAAATAGTCGAGGAAACAACATGCAAGCCAAAATCGCAGTGGTGGGCGCCGGCACCATGGGCAACGGCATCGCCCAGGTTTTCGCCAGCCACGGTTACGAAGTGCGCCTGGCCGACGTCAGCCAGGCCGCGCTGGACAAGGGCCTGGCCGCCGTCGCCTCCAGCCTGGCGCGCCTGGTGAAGAAAGGCCAGCTGGCCGAGGCCGACGTCCCCGCCATTCTCGCCCGCATCCAGACCACCACCCGCCTGGCCGATCTGGCCGACCGCAACCTGGTGGTGGAAGCCGCCACCGAGAACGCCGCGGTCAAGGAAAGCATCTTCCGCGAACTGGCCGCCGTGGTGCGCCCGGACGCGGTGCTGGCGTCCAACACCTCGTCGATTTCGCTGACCCGCATCGCCAGCTGGGTCAGCCAGCCGGAGCGCGTGGTGGGCATGCACTTCATGAACCCGGTGCCGGTGATGCAGTTGGTGGAAATCATCCGCGCGCTGCAAACCGGCGACGCCGCCTACCGGCTGGTCTACGAATTGAGCCAGGCGCTGGGCAAGACCCCGGTCACGGTCAAGGACGCCGCCGGCTTCGTTTCCAACCGGGTGCTGATGCCGATGATCAACGAGGCCGCCTTCACGCTGCACGAAAACCTGGCCAGCGCCGAGGACATCGACACCGTGATGAAGCTGGGCATGAACCATCCCATCGGTCCGCTGGCCTTGGCGGACCTGATAGGCCTGGACACCTGCTTGTCCATCATGGACATCCTCTACACCGAATTCCGCGACAGCAAATACCGCGCCTGCCCGCTGCTGGCCCAACTGGTGCAGGCCGGCCACCTGGGCCGCAAGAGCGGCAAGGGCTTTTACAGCTACGCCTGAGCCGGCGCCGCCGGCAATGGGCTTTATTCAAGATCAGACGGAGGCAGCACCATGACCCAGGCAGTCCCCACCATCAAATTGCTGATCGGCGGCGAATTCGTCGAATCCCGCAGCGCCGAATGGCGTGACATCGTCAACCCGGCCACCCAGGAAGTGCTGGCGCGGGTGCCTATGGCCACCCAGGACGAAGTCGACGCCGCCGTCAGCGCCGCCAAGACCGCCTTCGCCAGCTGGAAGAAAACCGCCATCGGCGCGCGCGCGCGCATCTTCCTGAAATACCAGCAGTTGATCCGCGAGCACATGAAGGAACTGGCGGCGCTGCTGACCGCCGAGCAAGGCAAGACCCTGGCCGACGCCGAGGGCGACATCTTCCGCGGCCTGGAAGTGGTGGAGCACGCGTCCGCCATCGGCAATCTGCAACTGGGCGAATACGCGGAGAACGTCGCCGGCGGCGTCGACACTTATACCGTGCTGCAGCCGCTGGGCGTCTGCGCCGGCATCACCCCGTTCAACTTCCCGGCGATGATTCCGCTGTGGATGTTCCCGATGGCCATCGCCACCGGCAACACCTTTGTGCTCAAACCGTCGGAACAAGACCCGATGGTGACCATGCGCCTGGTGGAACTGGCGCTGGAAGCCGGCATTCCGGCCGGCGTGCTCAATGTGGTGCATGGCGGCGAACAGGTGGTCAACGCGCTGTGCGACCACCGCGACATCAAGGCGGTGTCCTTCGTCGGCTCCACCAAGGTGGGCACTCATGTGCACCAGCGCGCCAGCCTCAGCGGCAAGCGCACCCAGTGCATGATGGGCGCCAAGAACCACGCCATCGTGCTGCCGGACGCCAATAAGGAACAGGCGCTGAACCAACTGACCGGAGCCGCTTTCGGCGCCGCCGGCCAGCGCTGCATGGCGCTGTCGGTGGCGGTGCTGGTGGGCGAAGCCCAGCAGTGGATTCCGGAACTGGTGGCCAAGGCGCGCGGCCTGAGCGTGGGCGCCGGCAAGGACAACCCGGACTTGGGCCCGCTGATCTCCTGCGCCGCCCGCGAACGCGTGGCCGGCCTGATCGCCCGTGGCGTGGAAGAAGGCGCGCGCCTGGAGCTGGACGGCCGCGACATCCAGGTGGCCGGCTACGAGCGCGGCAACTTCGTCGGCCCCACCATCTTCTCCGGCGTCAAACCGGAAATGAGCGTCTACCATCAGGAAATCTTCGGCCCGGTGCTGTGTCTGATGGCGGCGGATTCGCTGGACGACGCCATCGCCATCGTCAACGCCAATCCCAACGGCAACGGCACCGCGGTGTTCACTCAGAGCGGCGCGGCGGCGCGCAAATTCCAGGAAGAGATCGACGTCGGCCAGGTGGGCATCAACGTACCCATCCCGGTGCCGGTGCCGTTGTTCAGCTTCACCGGCTCGCGCGGCTCCAAGCTGGGCGACCTCGGCCCCTACGGCAAGCAGGTCGTGCTGTTCTACACCCAGACCAAGACCGTCACCAGCCGCTGGTTCGACGACGCCGCCAGCGGCGGCAAGGTCAACACCACCATCTCGCTGCGCTGACCGGGAGCCCGCCATGGATTTCGCACTGACCGAAGAACAAATCGCCTTTCAGGACAGCGCCCGCGACTTCGCCGCCAGCGAGCTCGCGCCGCGCGCCGCGGAATGGGACGAAGAGGAAACCTTCCCGCTGGAAGTGATCCGCCGCAGCGGCGAGATGGGCTTTCTCGGCCTGTACACGCCGGAAGCCTACGGCGGCCTCGGCCTATCGCGGCAGGACTCCGCCATCGTCTTCGAAGAACTGGCCGCCGGCTGCACCTCCACCGCCGCCTATCTGACCATACACAATATGGTCAGCTGGATGATAGCCAGCTTCGGCAGCCCGGAACTGGCCGAGCGCTGGGTGCCGCGCATGGTCAGCGGCGAGTTGCTGGGCAGCTACTGCCTGACCGAGCCCGGCGCCGGCTCCGACGCCGCCTCGCTGAAGACCCGCGCCGAGCACAAGGGCGACAGCTATGTGCTCAACGGCTCCAAGATGTTCATCTCCGGCGCCGGCAGCACCCAGGTGCTGGTGGTGATGGCGCGCACCGGCGGCACCGGCCCCAAGGGCGTGTCCGCCTTCGTAGTGCCGGCGGACGCGCCCGGCGTGCAATACGGCAAGAAAGAGAAAAAAATGGGCTGGAACAGCCAGCCCACCCGCGCCATCACCTTCGACAATGTGGAAATCCCGGCCGCCAACCGGCTGGGCGAGGAAGGCCAGGGCTTCGCCTTCGCGATGAAGGGCCTGGACGGCGGCCGCATCAATATCGCCACCTGCGCGGTGGGCACCGCCCAGGCCGCGCTGGCCGCCGCCCAGCGCTATGTGCAGGAACGCCAGCAATTCGGCCAGCCGCTGGCCGAGCTGCAAAGCGTGCAGTTCCGGCTGGCGGACATGCTGACCGAGCTGGTGGCCGCGCGCCAGATGGTGCGGCTGGCGGCGTGGAAACTGGACCAGGCCAGCCCGGACGCCGGCGCTTATTGCGCCATGGCAAAGCGGCTGGCCACCGATTTGAGTTTCAATGTGGCCAACAACGCGCTGCAACTGTTCGGCGGCTACGGCTATCTGAAGGACTTCCCGCTGGAACGCCATGTGCGCGACCTGCGCGTGCACCAGATTCTGGAAGGCACCAATGAAGTGATGCGGATGATCGTGGCGCGCAAGCTGTTGCAGGACGGCGCGCTGGAAACCCTGCGCTGAGCGAAGCCGGAAATATCCCTGATGCTGTGTTGCGCCGGCTTGCCTCAGCCGCTTCGCTGGATTTTTCCGGATTAGCTCATCCACACCGAATCCATAAAGGCATACGCTATGAATCACTACGCCCACCTGAATGTGGAAAAACGCGGCCACACCGCCGTGATCACCATAGACAATCCGCCGGCCAACACCTGGAACCGCGACAGCCTGAGCGCGCTGAAGCGGCTGGTGGCGGACCTGAACGCCGACCGCGACATCTACGCGCTGGTGATCACCGGCCAGGGCGAGAAATTCTTCTCCGCCGGCGCCGACTTAAACCTGTTCGCCGACGGCGACAAAAAGGTGGCCACCGAGATGACCATGCTGTTCGGCGAGGCCTTCGAGGCCTTGTCCGCCTTCCGCGGCGTCAGCATCGCCGCCGTCAACGGCTATGCGATGGGCGGCGGCCTGGAGTGCGCGCTGGCCTGCGACATCCGCATCGCCGAAGAACAGGCGCAAATGGCGCTGCCGGAAGCCGGCGTCGGCCTGCTGCCCTGCGCCGGCGGCACTCAGAATCTGCCCTGGCTGGTGGGCGAAGGCTGGGCCAAGCGCATGATTCTGTGCGGCGAGCGCATCGACGCGCGCACCGCCGAGCGCATCGGCCTGGTGGAAGAAGTGGTGGCCAAGGGCCAGGCGCTGGACGCCGCGCTCACGCTGGCGGAAAAAGCCGCGCGCCAGTCGCCTTCCTCCGTGGCGGTGTGCAAGCAGCTGGTGCAGCGCGCGCGGCTGCAGCCGCCGGCGCACAATCTGATCCACGAGCGCGAGGGCTTCATCAAGCTGTTCGACACCCAGGACCAGGGCGAAGGCACTCGCGCCTTCCTGGAAAAACGCGCGCCGCAATGGAAGAACGCCTGACCCTCACCCAAGGACGAATCCGCCATGTCCAACCTGGTACTGTTTGAAGAACTGCCGGTCCGCGGCGGCCAGCGCATCGCCATCGCCACGCTGAACGCGGAAAAATCGCTGAACGCGCTGACGCTGGAGATGATACGGCTGCTGGACGCGCGCTTGAGCGCCTGGGAGAACGACGACGCCGTGGTGGCCGTGCTGCTGCGCGGCGCCGGCGACAAGGCCTTCTGCGCCGGCGGCGACGTGCGCTCGCTGCGCGCCGCGCTGCTGGAAGACGGCGAGGTCTATCCCAACCCGCATGCCGTCGCCTTCTTCAGCGAGGAATACCGGCTCGACTACCGCATCCACCGCTATCGCAAGCCGCTGATCGTATGGGGCGGCGGCATCGTCATGGGCGGCGGACTGGGCCTGATGGCCGGCGCCAGCCACCGCGTGGCCACCCCGGCCACCCGCATCGCGATGCCGGAAATCACCATAGGCCTGTACCCGGACGTGGCCGGCAGTTGGTTCCTGCAACGGATGCCGGCCAAGCTCGGCCTGTTCCTGGGCCTGACCGGCGCGCCGCTGAACGCCGGCGACGCGCTGCTGTGCAATCTGGCCGACCATGTGCTGCCGGCCGACGGCCAGGCCGCGCTGCTGACCGCGTTGCGCGAGCTGGCCTGGGAGCAGCCGGCGGAACGCCACCACGGCCTGGTCAGCGCCCTGCTCAACGAGATGGAACGCGACGTGGCGCTGCCGGAGGCCAACGCCGGCCGCAATCTGCTGGCGGTGCATCAGTTGATGAACCGCGGCAGCCTGGAAGCGGTGGCCGCCGCGCTGCGCGACACCGCCTTCGAAGACCCGTGGCTGGCCGCCGCCGCCAAGAGCTTCGCCCACGGCTGCCCGACTTCCGCCGCCGTCTGCTGGGAAATCTTCCAGCGCGCCAAACACCTGTCCCTGGCCGAGGTCCTGCGCATGGAGCTGGCGCTGTCGGTCAACTTCTGCGCCAAGCCGGACTTCCGCGAAGGCGTGCGCGCGCTGCTGGTGGACAAGGACCGAGCGCCGCAATGGCATTGCCGCGAGCTGGGCGACATTCCGCCGGGCTGGGTGGACAGCCATTTCGATTCGCCGTGGACTGAGGCCGGCCACCCGCTGGCCGCGCTCCAATAACAATCGAGGAGACAAAATATGCAGACCATCGCCTTCATCGGCCTGGGCAATATGGGCGGCCCCATGGCCGCCAACCTGCTGAAGCAGGGTTATCAGCTGAACGTGTTCGACTTGTCCGCCGACGCGCTGGCCAAGCTAGTCGCCGCCGGCGCACGCGCGGCCGCCAGCGCCGCCGATGCCGCCCATGGCGCCGACGCGGTGATTTCCATGCTGCCGGCCGGCCGTCACGTGGAAGGCTTGTACCTGGGCGAGTCCGGCCTGTTCGCGCAACTGCCGGCCGGCACCCTGGTCATCGATTGCAGCACCATAGACGCCGCCACCGCGCGCAAGGTGGCCGCCGCGGCCGACGCCGCCGGCCTCAAGATGCTGGACGCGCCGGTGTCCGGCGGCACCGCCGGCGCCGCCGCCGGCACCTTGACCTTCATCGTCGGCGGCGCCGCCGCCGAGCTGGAACGGGCGCGGCCCTTGCTGCAGGCGATGGGCAAGAACATCTTCCACGCCGGCGCCGCCGGCGCCGGCCAGACCGCCAAGATCTGCAACAATATGCTGCTGGGCATCCTGATGGCCGGCACCGCCGAGGCGCTGGCGTTGGGCGTGAAGAACGGGCTGGACCCCAAGGTGCTGTCCGACATCATCAGCCAGAGCTCCGGCCGCAACTGGGCCACCGAGCTGTACAACCCCTGGCCCGGCGTGATGGAGAACGCGCCGGCCAGCCGCGGCTACAGCGGCGGCTTCATGACCGAACTGATGCTGAAAGACCTGGGCCTGGCCGAGGAAACCGCGCTGCACAGCCACGCGGCCAATCCGCTGGGATCGCTGGCGCGCAATCTGTACGAGGAACACGCGCAGGCCGGCTTCGGCAAGCTGGATTTCTCCAGCATCCTCAAGCACTTCCACTCGCTGGATTGAGTGCTGGAGCGGCCCCGCCTTGGGGCCGCTGACAAGACTCCGGAGGCCAGCCGCCACGCATTTGACGCGGCAAGTCCGTCCGGGCAGTGGTGAATGACGGTCAATGCTTGACCAGGCCAAAGAAGCGCCGGATCTTGTCCACCAATTCCGCCCGTTGCGGCGAGCCGTGGCCCTCCTGCCAATCCTGCGGCAGCTTGCGGGTGCGTTCGGCCAGGCGTTCCGCCAGAATCGACGAGATCGCCTCCGCCAACTCCTTGCGCGAACTCAGAATGGACTGGAAGGACTCCTTGTCCAGCCGCAGGCATTCCACATTGGAACGCGCGATCACGGTGCCGCTGCGCGCCTCGCCGGTCATCAAGCCCATTTCGCCGAAGAAGTTGCCGCCCTCCAGCACATCGACCAGCTTGCGGCTGCCGTCCGGCAGATTCACCCACACTTCCACCTCGCCATTGAGCATGATGTAGAGCCAGTGCGCGACCGCGCCCTGATGCATGATGATGTCGCCGGTGACGAAGGGGGTGAACTTGAGCTGGTCGGCCAACACCACCAGTTCCTCGTCGTTGAGACTGGACAGCAGTTCCACCTTGCGCAGCGCCTGCACCCGCTCTTCCAGATGCTTCTTCATCCGCGCTTCCATGTACTTCTCATTGTCCTTGATGGTCAGCACATTGTAGTGCGGCGAGGACATTTTCAGATTATGGCGGCGCAAGGCGGCGTCGATATGGGTGCGCACCACCGAATCGGTCAAATCGTCGGCGGCGAGATCGGTCAGCCAGTAACGCACCGCGTACTTGCTGTAGCCGTTCTCGAAACCCATCAGAATGCAGTTGGGCTCCGGCGACAAGGCCACGCCGGGCAGTTGCGCCTCGCGCAAGGAGCGCTCCACCACGGAGATGATCTGATTGGGCAGCGTGTCCCAATTGATGTTGAACCACACCCAACGCCGCCATTGCAGCGGCACGCCCTGACGCTTGCCCAGAATGGCGAACTGCCCCTTCATCAGCTGGCTGTTGGGAATCACCACAGTTTCCCAGTTGCGGGTTTCCACCAGAGTGGCGCGCCAATTGATTTCCACCACTCGGCCAGACAGTTCGCCGGACTTGATCCAGTCTCCCACCTCCACTGAATTATCCAGCTGCAACGACAGGCCGGCCAGGATATTGCCCAGCGTGTCCTGCATCGAGAACGCCAGCACGCCGGTGATCACCGCCGAGGTGGTGACGATGTGGCTCAGGTCCAGGCCGGCCAGGCGCAACAGCACCAGGCCCCAGCCGACGCAGCCCAGCACCAGCAGGATGTCCTCCAGAATGCGCGGCGGATGCAGGCGCAGCAGCGGCAGAAACAGCCGCATCAACATCATCGCCCATAGCCGGATCAGCGCCAAGCCCAGCACGATGATGGCGACCTGCTTCAGCCATTCGGCGATCTGATCGCCCTGCAAGCCCAGATTGATCACCACCAGCGCCACGGCGGCGGCCAGCAGCGAGCGCAGCGTCGATTTGCGGGTTTCCGGCCGCAGCAGATAGAGCAAGGCGGCGCAGGCGGCGGTCAGCGCCACGAACAGCGTCAGGCTGTCGTGCCACGCCTGGGGCACCAGTTTTTCCAGCCAGCTAACCGTGGGGGCCGTATCCATGCCGCCTCCGCGCTGAAGTCTTGATGGGAAAGCGCCGATGGCGCCGCCGCGGCAGGAGAAACAGAGGAAACAACTTGCCGGCCGCTTTTCATTGATAGTCCATCGCGGCGGATAAAAAAAATCCCTCCCGTGTAGGGAGGGCTGCAAGGTATCGGGGAAGTGTAATCGCCGGAGCTGGGGAGCCGCCGGAATCACAGCGCCCTGCTATACCAGTGCAGCGCGCAATTGAATGCTACACATTCCCATAGCATTTAGATATGAGTACATTTACTTAGCAAGCATGTCTCGCAATACAGGCTCCACCTCGTCCGGCGTGGTCAGCCTGCGGATGCGCTCGAACAGTTCCCCGGCTTCCGGCCAGGTGCGCTTGAGCTGACCCAGCCATTGCTTGGTGCGCGCCACCGGATAGCGTCCATCCTCGGACTGGACGCGGCACTGCAGGAACAGGTCCAGCACCCAGGGCTGCATCTCGCTCCACGCCATCGGCGCGGCACTGTCCTGGCGTTTGATGCGCAGCGCCAAGTCCGGGCAGGCCACCAGGCCGCGGCCTATCATCACCGTGTCGCAACCGCTTTGCTCGCGGATGGCGCGGTAATCGTCCAGCGTCCACACCTCGCCGTTGGCCACCACCGGCACCGCCACGCTGTCGCGGATGCGGGCGATCCAGTCCCAGTGCGCCGGCGGCCGGTAACCCTCCACCTTGGTGCGGCCATGGACCGCCAGTTCCTGCGCGCCGCCGGCTTCCAGTGCGCGCGCGCATTCCAAGGCCCGGCTCTTGTCTTCATAGCCCAAGCGCATCTTGGCGGTAACCGGTATTTCCGCCGGCACCGCCGCGCGCACCGCCTGTACGATCTGGAACAACAGTTCAGGGTCGTTGAGCAGGATGGCGCCGCCGCGATGGCGGTTGACAGTGGGCGCCGGACAGCCGAAATTCAGGTCTATGCCCGGCGCGCCCAGGCTGGCGGCCTTGGCGGCGTTCTCGGCCAGGCAGACTGGGTCCGAGCCCAATAACTGCACCCGCACCGTGACGCCGGCGCGGGTCTTGCCGCCGCGCGCCAGTTCGGGCGCCAGGCGCATGAAGGTGCGGGTGGGCAGAAGCGCCGAGGTGACGCGGACGAACTCGGTCACGCACAGATCAATGCCGCCCACTCGGGTCAACACATCGCGCATCGCCTCGTCCACCAGGCCCTCCATCGGGGCAAGAACCAATTTCATTGCAAACATCGCCGGAAAAAAGGCGAATATTGTACCGCAAAGCGGGGAAAGGCATTCAATGCAAATCGCCATCCGCCAAGCCGACGCGGAATCCGTCCGCTGCTGGCTGCCCTTATTCCTGGCCTACCTCGACTTCTACCAGGTCGCGCAGCCGGCGGAAGCCTGCGCCGCCTTCCTGGAACAGCGGCTGAGCAAGGGCGAAGCGGTGGTCTTCCTGGCGCAAGACAGCGCCGGCGTCCAAGGCTTCGCCCTGCTCTACCCCGGTTTCTCCTCGCTCAGCCTGCGGCCGCACTGGCTGCTGCACGACTTATTCGTGGCGCCGGCCAGCCGCGGCAACGGCGTCGCTAGAGTCTTGCTGCAACATTGCCAGGCTCACGTCGCCGCGCTGGGCGGCGGCCTCACGCTGCAAACCGCTCACGGCAATCTGAACGCACAACGACTATACGAACAATCCGGGTTTAAACTGGATAGCGAATTCCGGGTCTATGAATGGAGCGCCGGCTAAGCCCGCCGGGCCGCGCCTTGACGCGCCGTCAAGCGCTGCGGCATCCTTCGCCCCCTTGATGACATCGCCCACAGGAGCCGACATGAAACAACACCGCGTCATTTTCGACACCGACCCCGGTCTGGACGACGCCGTCGCCATCCTGTTCCTGCTGGGCGCCAGCGCCGATATCGAGCTTCTGGGGCTGACCACGGTGGCCGGCAATGTCGGCGTGGAGCTGACCACCCGCAACGCCCGCATCGTCTGCGAATGGGCCGGCCGCGGCGATGTGCCGGTCTACGCCGGCGCCGACCGTCCGCTGGTCCAGCCCTACCAGGGCGCCGAGCACGTGCACGGCGCCAGCGGCCTGGACGGCACGCCGCTGCACGAACCCGCCATGCCGGTGCGCGCCGAACACGCGGTGGACTTCATCATCGACACCCTGCGCCGCGAACCGGCCGGCAGCGTCACCCTGTGCCCGGTGGGCCCGCTGAGCAATATCGCGCTGGCCTTGCGCCGCGCGCCGGACATCGCCGCGCGCATCGGCCGCATCGTGCTGATGGGCGGCGGCTATTTCGCCGGCGGCAATATGACCCCGGCGGCGGAATTCAATATCCACACCGACCCGCACGCGGCCGACATCGTGCTGCGCAGCGGCGCGCCCATCGTGATGCTGCCGCTGGACGTCACCCATCAGGCGACGACCACGCCGGCGCGCGTGGAACTGCTGCGCGGCCTGTCCAACCGCTGCGGCCCGCTGGCGGCGGCGCTGCTGACCTCGCTGGAGCGCTACGATGTGCAAAAGCTGGGCCAGGACGGCGCGCCGATGCATGATCCCTGCGTGATCGCCTACCTGCTGCGCCCCGAGCTGTTCCGCGGCCGCGAAGTCAACGTGGTGGTGGAACTGGCCGGCCACTACACCACCGGCGCCACCGTAGTGGACTGGCACGGCGAATCCGGACGCGCGCCCAACGCGCTCTATCTAAGCGAGGTGGACGCCGACGGCCTGTTCCAACTGATGGCCGACGCCCTCTCCCATCTGCCGTAACCCCAAGGAGGCCCCATGAAAATCGCTCCCGGCATCTATCGCCATTACAAAGGCCCGCTCTACGAAGTGCTGGGCACCGCCACTCACTCCGAAACCGGCGAACTGCTGGTGATGTACCGCGCGCTCTACGGCGAGTTCGGCCTGTGGGCGCGCCCGGCCGGCATGTTCGAGGAGAGCGTGGTTCACGAGGGCCAGACCCTGCCGCGCTTCGCGCTGGTCAAGGTGTTCTGAGCGCCGCGATGCGCATATTCCGCACCGATCAGTTCCCGCTGCCGCTACCGCCCGGACACCGTTTCCCGGCGCGGAAATACGCGCTGCTGGCGCAGGCGGTGGCCGGCTTCGCCGCCGAGGCGATGGACGCCGCGCCGGCGGCCAGCCGCTACGAACTGGCGCTGGCCCATGACGACGCCTATCTGGACAAGGTGTTCAAGGGCACGCTCAGCAACGCCGAGCAGCGCGAGATCGGCCTGCCCTGGAGCCCGCAGTTGCTGGAACGCAGCCGCCGCTCGGTGGGCGCCACCATCGCCGCCGCCCGCTGGGCGCTGGCGCAGGGTTGCGGCGTCAACCTGGCCGGCGGCACCCATCATGCCGGCCGCGCGATGGGCAGCGGTTTTTGCGTGTTCAACGACATCGCCGTGGCCGCGCGCCTGATGCTGGACGAAGGCCTGGCCCGCCGCGCGCTGGTGCTGGATCTGGACGTGCATCAAGGCGACGGCACCGCGGCCATCACCCGCGGCGACGCGCGCATCTTCACCTTTTCCATGCACGGCGCCGGCAACTTCCCGTTCCGGCGCGAGCCCGGCAGCCTGGACATCGAACTGGCGGACGGCACCGGCGACGCGGCTTATCTCGCCATCCTGGCCCAGCAATTGCCGCGCCTGTTCGCCGCCGCGGCGCCGGACCTGGTGTTCTACCTGGCCGGCGCCGACCCCTACGCCGGCGACCGCCTGGGCAAGCTGGCGCTGAGCCGGGACGGCCTGGCCCAACGCGACCGCATGGTGCTGGACGCCTGTCGCCAGGCGGGAACCGCGGTGGCCGTCGCCATGGGCGGCGGCTACGCGGTGCCCATAGAGGACACCGTGGCGATCCAGACCGAAACCGTGCGCCTGGCCTGGCAAACCTTCGGCGTGACGGGACAGATTTCCCATTCCGCCGCGACTGATACACACCCACCCCGTCAATGGAGCCCGACATGAAAACCGCAACCTTCGCCGGCGGCTGCTTCTGGTGCATAGAAAGCGCCTACCACCGCCTGGCCGGCGTCCACAGCGCCGTCTCCGGCTATACCGGCGGCCCCGGAGCCAACCCCAGCTACAAGGAAGTCTGCGCCGGCCGCAGCGGCCATGTGGAAGCGGTGCAGATCCGCTACGATCCGACCAAGATCGATTACGACACCCTGCTGCGCGCCTTCTTCGCGCTGCACGATCCCACCACCCTCAACCGCCAGGGCAACGATGTCGGCCCGCAATACGCGTCGGTGCTGTTCTATCACGACGAGGAACAACGCCAGGCGGCAGAGCGCATGCTGGCGGAGCTGGCCGGCGATTATCCGGCCCCCATCGTCACCCGGCTGGAAGCCGCGGTCACTTTTTACCCGGCGGAAGACTATCATCAGCAATATTTTGAGCAGCATGGTCACGAACCGTATTGCCAAATGGTGGTTGCGCCAAAACTGGCGAAATTCCAGCAATATTTTTCTGAATATTTGAAAAAATAAGACATACTCCGCCAGAGTCACGCGAACCAAGCGGCATGGTTCGCGTGACCAGGGCATCGCCGCTATAATCCGGCCCAGTAGCGGCGCTGCCCGAATTGGCCGCGCGCCGGACGAACCCAAGCCTCAGCTTCCCCATGGCAGACAAGCACAGCATCATCACTTCACTCCACGCCGCCCTAGCCCGTCACCTGGACCTGTTGCGCACCGCCACGCCGCGCGGCCGCCTGGCCTGCGCCGTGCTGTGGCTGCTCACCTTCGCCCTGTTGCTGGGTCAATCGGTGGCGCTGGACCTGAACCAGCAGCGCCAGGAGCACCAGCAGGTGCAGGGCCTGATTCTCTCCGGCCTGCAGACCCGGCTGCAGGAAAGCGAGATGCTGCAGCAAAGCGTGGTCGACATCGTCGGCCAGGAAAACAGCCAGCGCGAACAGCGCATCCGCTTATTGGTGGAATCGCTGGCGCGCGAACAGCCTCAGCTCTACTTCATCGGCTACCAGCCGCTGGTCAGCCACGCCTACCGCCGCGAATTCGAACGCATGCGCAGCCAGTTGCAAGGGCAGCCCTATCGCATCCGTGATTACCAGCACCAACAAGATAATGGCTGGAGCCAGCAACAAGGCTGGCGGCTAGCGCCCAAGCGGCCGCGCTACCTGCCGCTGAGCATGGCCGAGCCCGGCCTCGCCTCCGACGACTGGCGCGAAATGGGCCTGGACCTGCTGGCCGACAGCGTGCTGGCGCCCACCGCCGCGCGCGCGATGGGCCAGGGCGAGGCGGTGTCGCCGGTGCTGCGCCTCAACAGCGGTCAGCAGGGCCTGGCCTTCTTTTCCGCCATCTACAATACCGAGGCGCCGTCGCCGGTGCCGCTGGTGCGCAGCGAGCAGACCGCCGGCATGGTGCTGCAGGTGCTGGCGCTGGACAAACTGGTCAGCCTGACGCCCAGCATGTCCTTGCGCTACAGCGTGACGCTGCAGCGCAAGGACAACGCGCCCAGCGGCTACGACCGGTTGATTTACCGCCACCCGCAGCAGGATCAACCCGGCTGGCTGGCGCAATGGCTGCTGCCGGCGATGGAAATCCGCAAGAACCTGGACAGCCCCTACCTGCCTTATGAGCTGGTGGTGCGCCGCCAACTGGGCTTCGACCGCACCGCGCCGCTGGAGCTCTTGCTCAGCGCGGTCTTTTCCATGCTGCCGGCCTACCTGCTCTTGATCATCCTCGCGCTGCTGGCGCAAAACCGCCAGGTGCAGGAGCAGGCGCAGGAACGACTGCACCGTGAACGCGAATACGCGATGGTGGCGCTCAGCGGCATCAGCGACGCGGTGATCAGCCTGGACATCGACCTGAGCATCCGCTACCTCAACCCGGCGGCGGAAACCCTGCTCGGCCTCAAGGCCGGCGACGCGGTGCAGCGCAAATTGCACCAGGTGTTGCGGCTCAACTACGAATTTGCGCGCCAAGTGGAAGAAGACCCGGTACACAAGGCGATACAGCGCCGTGAAACCGTGCTGTTGGCGCAGAACTGCTACCTGAGCCGCAACGACGGCGCCAAGCTATTGATAGAAGGCTCGGTCTCGCCGCTGCCCGGCCGCGACGGCCGGCTGATGGGCGCGGTGCTGACCTTCCGCGACACCGCGCCGATTCGCCGCCGCATGCTGGCGGCGCTGGAAGCCAGCGAAACCCGGCTGCGCCAGCATGAAATGGAACTGGCCCGCGTCGCCCGCATCAACACCATGGGCGAAATGGCCTCCGGCATCGCCCATGAAATCAACCAGCCGCTATCCGCGATCATGAGCTATTGCCAGGCCGGGCTCAGCCTGCTGGAGGACGAGGATCCGGACATGGCCATGCTGCGCCGCGCGCTGGACTCCTCCGTCACCCAGGCCAGCCGCGCCGGCCAGATCATCCAGCGCCTGCGCGAATTCGTGATCAAGAAAACCCAGCAATTCACCCCCATCAATCTGAACCAGGTGGTGGGCAATGCGCTCAACCTGCTGGAATACGAACTGAAAACCCACGATATTCATATTGAGCAGAATATTTGCCACGACCTGCCCTTGGTCTACGCTGACAACATACAACTGGAGCAAGTGGTGCTGAACCTGATGCGCAACGCGCTGGACGCCATGGAAACCGTCGCCCCCTGGGGCAGGCTCAGCATCGCCACCAGTTTGAACGGCCGCTGGATCCGCCTGAGCATAGGCGACAACGGCGCCGGCATCGCGCCGGAGCTGCTGGACCGCATCTTCTCGCCTTTCTTCAGCACCAAGGCCAGCGGCATGGGGCTGGGCCTGGCCATCTGCCAGACCGCCATAGAAGCGTTCGGCGGCAAGCTGAACGCGCGCAATAAACCAACCGGCGGTGCGGAATTCATCATTGAACTGCCGCAACTGGACGCACCGCCGCCAACGGGGTAACCGGCAGGAGTCAACAACACAATGCAAAACACCACGCCAACCGTCTACATCGTCGACGACGATCCCGCCGTACTGGATTCGCTGGCCATGCTGATCGCCGCGCAAGGCATGCGCACCGTCACCTATCCCAATGCAATGGAATTCCTCGCCCACTACGGCGGCAACGACATCGCCTGCCTGGTGCTGGACATCCGCATGCCGCAGATCACCGGCCTGGCGCTGCAAGAGCAGCTGCTGGACAAAAACGTGACCCTGCCCATCGTCTTCATCACCGGCCACGGCGACATCGAACAATGCCGCCGCGCGTTCCAGACCGGGGCCATCGACTTCCTGACCAAGCCGATAGACCAGGCGCGGCTGATAGAAAGCCTGCGCAAGGGCATACGGCTGAGCATTCTGCAACACCGCAAGGAAGAGGAAACCCAGGAAGTGATGGGCCTGCTCGCCCGCATCAGCGGCCGCGAGCGCGAAGTGCTGGAACTGGTGGCGGACGGCATGTCCAGCAAGGAAATCGCCCGGGTGCTGGACCTGTCCCCGCGCACCATAGAAGTACATAGGGCCAACCTGTTCAACAAACTCGGTGTAGACTCTCTGGCGGACCTGGTGCGCTTCTACCTGAAAGCGCTGGAAGCCACCGGCAAGAAACCGAACGACGACAGTTTTTTGAACGATACGCCCACCCCTTACTGAAACAACGCCATGGAACGACTGTTCAAGCATGTCTGCCTGGTGGCGCGGCACAGCAAGCCCGCCATCGTCGAATCCCTGCGCCAGTTGGCCGACCACCTGTCCGCCTCCGGCGCCACCGTGCTGATCGACAAGGACAGCGCCACCCAGCAGGAAGCCGGCCCGCACGCGCTGATAGACCGCAACGACATGGGCAAGCTAGCCGACATCGTCATCGTGCTGGGCGGCGACGGCACCATGCTGTCCATCGCCCGGCTGCTGGCCCCTTACCGCGTGCCCTTGATCGGCATCAACCAGGGCCGGCTGGGCTTCATGACCGACATCCCGCTGCACGAGATGCTGGATTCGGTGGACGCCATCCTGCGCGGCGACTTCGTGCCGGAGGACCGCATCCTGCTTCAGGCCGCGGTGATACGCGAAGACGCCGAAGTGGCCAACGCGCTGGCCTTCAACGACGTGGTGTTCAGCCGCGGCGCGATGGGCTCGATGATAGAGTTCGAAGTCTTCGTCGATAACCAGTTCGTCTACAGCCAACGCTCCGACGGCCTGATCGTTTCCACCCCCACCGGCTCCACCGCCTACTCGCTGGCCTCCGGCGGTCCCATCCTGCACCCCACGCTGCAGGCCATCGCGCTGGTGCCGATCTGCCCGCAGTCGCTGAGCAACCGCCCGATCGCGGTCAACGATTCCTGTGAAGTGGAATTCATGCTCACCCGCGGTCTGGACGCGCGCGTGCACTTCGACGGCCAGTCCCATTGCGACCTGATGGAAATGGACCGGGTGCTGATCCGCCGCTACCGCAACCCGCTGCGCATCCTGCACCCGCTGGGCTACAACTACTACGACATGTTGCGCCACAAGCTCCACTGGGGCGAGCGCCTGCTCTGACACATACGCGGACACCCATGCTCTTATCGCTGACCGTTAAAGATTTCGTCATCGTCGACAGCATCGCGCTGGACTTCAGCCCCGGCTTCACCGTGCTCACCGGCGAAACCGGCGCAGGCAAATCCATCCTGCTGGACGCCCTGAGCCTGCTGCTGGGCGACCGCGCCGAAGGCGCTCAAGTGCGCGAAGGCGCCGAGCGCGCGGAGATCACCGCCGAATTCGACCCCCAGGGCCGCCCGGAAATCGACGCCTGGCTGGAAGAAAACGGCCTCAGCGGCGACGACCCGGTGCTGTTGCTGCGCCGGCTGCTGGACAAATCCGGCCGCTCGCGCAGCTTCGTCAACGGCCAGGCCGCCACCCTCAGCCAACTCAAGCAACTGGGCGAGTTCCTGGTCGACATCCACGGCCAGCACGCCCATCAGTCGCTGATGAAGGCCGATGCCCAACGCCAGTTGCTGGACGACTACGCCGGCTCCGCCGCGCTGGCGCGCGACGTGCACAAGGCCTGGCAAGACTGGCAGACCGCCCGCCGCGCCCGCGCCGACGCCGAGCGCATGTCGCGCGAATCCGAAGTCGAGCGCGAACGGCTGAACTGGCAGATCAACGAGCTGAGCGAGCTCAAGCTGCAGCCGGATGAATGGAGCGCGCTGAACCAAAGCCACTCGCGGCTGGCCAATGCGGCCGAGCTGGCGCAAAGCGCCCAGCTGGCGGTGGACACCCTGTCCGAAATGGACAATAGCTGCCTGACCATGCTGTCCCAGGTGCAAACCCGGCTCAGCAAGCTGGCCAACCTGGACCCCAAGCTGGCGGATACCTTGTCCCTGCTCGACTCGGTGGACGCGGAACTGCGCGAAGTGGTCTACAGCCTGCGCGACTACGCCAGCGATATCGACGAAAACCCCGGCCAGCTGGCCGAAGTGGAAGGCCGGCTGGAAGCGCTGATGAGCACCGCGCGCAAATACCGGGTCCAGCCGCAAGACCTGCAGGAAAAACTGGACGACTGGCAGCAGCAGCTGCAAGCGCTGGAAGCCTCCGCCGATATCGAGGCGCTGTCCCTGGCGGAAACCAGCGCGCAGGCGCGCTATCGCGCGCTGGCCGAGGCGCTGTCCGGCAAACGCCGTCAGGCCGCCAGCGAGCTATCCTCCCGCATCGGCGCGGAAATGCAGCATCTGGCAATGGGCGGCGCGCGCTTCGCCATCGAACTGGCCGCCCTGCCCGAACCCAGCGCCCATGGCCTGGAATCAGTGGAATACCTGGTGGCGGCCAACGCCGGCACCAGCCTGCGCCCGTTGGCCAAAGTGGCCTCCGGCGGCGAACTGTCCCGCATCAGCCTGGCGATGCAGGTGGTGATCAGCCAGGTGGCCAGCGTGCCCACCTTGATCTTCGACGAAGTGGACGTCGGCATCGGCGGCCGCGTCGCCGAAGTCATCGGCCACATGCTGCGCCAGTTGGGCCAGCGCTACCAAGTGCTGTGCATCACCCACCTGCCGCAAGTGGCCTCCTGCGGCAGTCATCACTGGCAGGTCAGCAAGAGCGAACACAAGGGCCGGGTCAAGAGCCGCATCGAACCGCTGGACAGCGAGCAGCGGGTGCTGGAAATCGCCCGCATGCTGGGCGGCGTGGAGCTGACCCAGACCACGCGCGAACACGCGGCGGAAATGCTGGCGTCAAATGCACCGGCCCTCTAGGCAAAACGACTAAGACCCGCTAGAATTGCGCGCTCTTACCGATTCGGGAAGTGCAGCAGGCCGGATTCATGCCGTGATCTTGCGCGCCGCCCGCATCGACAATGACCAGACACTGGAGGTTTGGGTGAGTGGTTTAAACCAGCAGTCTTGAAAACTGCCGACGGGCAACCGTCCGTGGGTTCGAATCCCACAGCCTCCGCCAGAATGCATGCCGTCCTAATCAGCGCCAATCCGCCCTAAAGGCTGAATCCACGCGGGTTAGGGCGGCATTTATTTTGCTTGGGACCAATAGGTTAGGCCAAGGTAAACAGTATCCGCACGCCCCAAGCATGCCTCAAATTTTCTTAGAACCTGTTTACGATCTCGCGAGCTAAGGCGAAAACGAGCGAAAAAGTGGAATGTACACGTGGTACATGAGCATTTTGGGCTGGTTTTCAACGCCGTATCGCCGACGCGCAGCAGATCGTAAACAGCTTCTTAGTGCGCCACCCGCCTTGCTGGGCACCCTCCTGGTTTCTTGCACCATGCGCCCGAGCCATTGGCTTGACCTAGCCAACCCGGACCATGCGTGACCCAGCCCGCTCCCCACGTCCTTTTCATTCCCTATCGACACCTCGGCAAGCCGGTGACTGACACTCAAACTTGAGTACCGCCATGCCATGCGTCGAACGTGTTTACCCTCTCGCGAGCTAAGGCGTGACAAGGCGAAAACGGCTGAGAAAGCGGAATGTGCAAGTGGTGCATCAGTATTTCGAAACCGTGCTCACCATGTAACGCTCCACAACGCGCAGCGGATCGTAAGCAGGTTCCAACCCCGCCACCGGCCTATATAATGAATGCATCGCACCCTCGCGCCGCCGCCATGCCCTTGATCCCTCGAGCCTTGCCCGACAGTTTCCGGCTCCGGCTGACCCTATTGTTCGGCGGTCTGTTTCTCGCTTCCGCGCTGCTGGCGGCGCTGAGTCTGGACAAGGTGCTGTCCGATCGCATCGTGCGGAGCCAAGGGGAGGCGATGTACGGACTGGCCAGCAATATCGCCAAGGCCATCGCCAACAATGTACAGGAGCGCCACCGCGAAGTGATCCTGCTGGCGCAGACGCCGGCCTATGTGCGCGCGCCGCTGGACAGCGACGACCTGCGCCGCAGCCTGGAGCGCACCAAGCAGGCCTATCACTACTATGCCTGGATCGGCATTGCCGACGCGGACGGCAAGATTGTTTCCGCCACCAGCGGCATGTTGCAGGGCCAGAGCGCCGCCAAGCGCCCCTGGTTCATCCATGGCCAGCACGCCTCCTTCGTCGGCGACGTTCACCAGGCGGTGCTGCTGGCCAAACTGATACCTGCAGCCGCCAACGGCGAGCCCTTGCGCTTCGTCGATTTCGCCTCGCCCATCTACGACCCCGCCGGCAAGCTGCGCGGCGTGCTCGCCACCCATGCCCTGTGGGACTGGGTGGAAGCAACGATACGCGAGCGCCTGCCCGCCGAAAACCATCAGCAGGTATTCATCATCGACAAGAGCGGCAATATGCTGTCGCCGTTCGAGGCGATAGGCAAAGTGCGTGCGCCGGCGCCGCAGACATCCAGGCAGGATTTCCGCCTGGGGCTCTGGCCCGATGGCGGCGACTACCTCTACAGCGAGGCGCGGATGAACGAGGCGGGGCTGGATTGGCGCATCGTCGTCCGCCAGCCCAAGCGGCAGGCATTGGCGGCCTTGAACCAGTTGCGCGCCACCTTGATCCTGTCCGGGCTGATTCTCACCCTGCTGCTGATGTTGGCGGTGTACAAGCTGGCCGCCCTGTTCAGCCGGCCGCTGGAACAATTGGCCGGCATCGCCGAGCGCATCGGCCAGGGCGACGAGCGCGCCGACTGGGACATAGCCGGCGAGACCCAGGAACTACGCCAGCTATCGCGGGCGATGCGGAACATGACCACTACCCTGCTCGCCCGCAAGCAGGAACTGACCGATATCAACGCCAACCTGGAGCAGATCGTGGCGGAGCGCACCGATGCCTTGCGCGAAACCAACCGCCAACTGGTGCGCAAGGCCACCGAACTGGCGCGGCAAGCACGCAGCGACGCTCTCACCGGGCTCAACAACCGCATGGCGGCCAATGAGCAGCTGCTGGAGGAGCACCTGCGTTACCGCCGCATCGGCGCGACGTACTCGGTTCTGTTGCTGGACGCCGACCACTTCAAGCGCGTCAACGACGGCTTCGGCCACGACGCCGGCGACCGCGTGCTGCGCCACATCGCCGACACCCTGCGCGCCTCGGCCCGCGTCACCGATTTCACCGCCCGTTACGGCGGCGAGGAGTTTCTACTGCTGCTACCCGACACCGACGCCAAGGGCGGCGCGGTGCTGGCCGAAAAAATCCGCGCCGCGGTCGAGCAATCGCAGGCACCTGACGTGGGCACCATCACCATGAGCATAGGGCTGGCCACCGCCCGCCCCGATGACGAGCAGGCGGAAACGGTGGTCAAGCGCGCGGATCAGGCGCTGTATCGCGCCAAGGTCGCCGGCCGCAACCGGGTGGGATTGGAAGAGGCGTGAGCACGGACGGACATGCCGCGGCATGGACTACACTCAAGGCACTGCCCGCCGCGAAAACCGCCATGTCCACGCCACGCCATATCGGCATCAGCATCGCCTGCTCCCTGGAACGCGCCTATGCCTTGCTGGCGCCGCCGGAACATTTTCCACTATGGGCGTCCGGCCTGGCCGGCGCGCTGCGCCGCGCCGGCGACGGCTGGCTGGCGGACACGCCGCATGGCGCGATGCCGGTGCGCTTCTCTCCGC
>NZ_JAJOHW010000033.1 GCF_021129195.1 Chromobacterium aquaticum
AGTTGGTGCGCGCTGGCCGGCGCCGCCGCGCTGGCCGGCGGCATCGTGGCGGACCCGAACGCTCCGGCGGCGCAACGCCCCAGCGTGATCAACACCGCCAACGGCCTGCCGCAGGTGAACATCCAGGCGCCCAGCGCCGCCGGGGTGTCGCGCAACCAGTACAGCCAGTTCGACGTCAACAAGGGCGGGGCCATTCTCAATAACAGCGCCACCAGCGTGCAGACCCAGCTAGGCGGCTGGATCCAGGGCAACCCCAACCTCAATCCGGCCGCGCCGGCGCGGGTCATCCTCAACGAAGTCAACAGCGCCCACCCCAGCCAGCTGCGCGGTTTCCTGGAAGTGGCCGGCGGCCGCGCCCAGGTCATCGTGGCCAACCCTTCCGGCATTCTCTGCGACGGCTGCGGCACCATCAACGCCGGGCGCATGACCCTGACCACCGGCCGCCCGGAACTGAACCCGGACGGCAGCCTGGCCGGCTACCGCGTGGAAAGCGGCGTCATCCGCATCGAGGGCGCCGGCATGCAGGCCGGCAGCACCGAATACGCCGAACTGATGGCGCGGGCGGTGGAAGTGCAGGCCGGCATCTGGGCGCCGCAGCTTAGCGTCAGCGCCGGCCGCAACCGCATCAGCGCCGATCACCAAAACATCCAGGCCCTGGCGGCGGACAGCGCCGGACGGCCCGGCTTCGCCATCGACGTGGCGCAACTGGGCGGCATGTACGCCGGCAAGATCCGTCTGCTGGCCACCGAGGCCGGCGTCGGCGTGCGCAGCAGCGGCCAACTGAGCGGCGACGAGCAACTGAAGCTGGACAGCGCCGGCCAACTGACCCTGAACGGCCGCCAGAACGGCGGCGACATCCAATACCATGCCGCCGGCGACATCGAACACGGCGGCGCCAGCTACAGCCGCGGCAAGCTGGAGCTGAGCGGCGACGCCGCCCTGCGCCAGAGCGGCACCGTGGCGGCGGCCGGCGATGTGACGGTGAAGGCGCGCAGCATCGCCGCCAGCGGCGATTTCGCCGCCGGCAGCGACGACAAGGGGCAAGTGGGAACGAGCGGCGCGCTGAGCCTGAACGCCGGCGACAAGCTGCAACTGAGCGGCCACGCCTTGGCCGGCTCCAGCCTGGAATTGAAGGCGGCGGCGCTGGATGCGGCCGACGCCAAACTGCGCGCCAAGGATAGCGTGACGCTGACGGCGGAGAACGGGCTGGGCCTCAGCCGCGCCAGCTTGAACACCGGCCGGCTGCTCATCCAGGCCGGCGGGCAGCTCAATAGCGACGCGGCCAAGCTGCAAGCCGGTCAATGGCGGGCCAGCGCCGCCGCGCTCAGCAATCAGGGCGGCGTTTGGGAACAGATAGGCCAGGGCAGCGGCGATTTCCGCATCGGCCAACTGCTGGACAACCGCGGCGGCCGCATCGAGGCCAACAGCCTGGCGCTGAGCCTTGGCCGGCTGGATAACGGCGGCGGCAAACTGCTGGCCCTGGGCGACACGGCGCAGTCCTGGAGCGTGCGGCAAGATCTGAGCAATCAGGGCGGCCTGATCGGCGGCAACGCCGAGCTGCGCCTGAACGCCGGCAGCCTGGACAATGCCGGCGGCACGGTGCAAAGCGCGCGCGGTCTCACGCTGCGAATCGATGCCGCCGCCGGCAACCGCGACGGCAAGCTGCTGGCTGCGGACGGTTTGAACTTGACGGCCGGCAGCCTGGACAACCGCGACGGCGGCCGTGTCGATGCCGGCAAGAATCTGGTGCTGAATACCTCCGGCCTGCTGGACAACCGGGCCGGTCTGCTGGCGGGCAATACCGATGTCGCCATCAGCGCCGGCGCGCTGAGCAATGCCAAGGGCGCGATAGAAAGCCTGGGGAAACTGAGGCTGAGCGCCCAGGGCTTGCTGGACAACAATCAGGGCAAGCTGCTCAGCGCCGGCGCGCAGATGCTGAAAGCCGATGGCTTCGCCAATGACGGCGGCAGCATAGGCAGTCGCGGCAGCCTGTCACTGGACAGCGGCGCCGCCAGCAACCGCGACGGCGAAATCCTCAGCCTGGGCAATGCCGAATTCAAGTTGGCCAGCCTGGACAACGCCGGCGGCAAGGTGCACAGCGACGGCAATTTGGAGCTGCGGGCACAGGGCGACATCCTGAATCAGCAAGGGGTGGTCAGCACGCTGCAACAGCTGGAGCTGCACAGCCGCGACGGCAAGATAGCCAGCCAAGGCGGCAAGCTGCAGGCCGGCGCTACGCTGAACGCCAGCGCGAAGCTGCTGGACAATAGCCAGGGCGGCGTCATCGACGGCGGCGGCAAGCTGACGCTGAACAGCGCCGGCCAACTGGGCAACGACGGCGGGCGCATCCATGGCGGCGCGGCGGTGGAACTTCATGCCGGCGGCCTCGGCAATGCCGGCGGCGCGCTGGAAAGCGCAAGCACGCTTACGCTCAAGGTGGACGGCAGGCTGGACAACCACGGCGGCAAACTGTTGAGCGAGCAAGCGCAGAGCTTGCAGGCCGGCAGCCTGAGCAATGACCAGGGCAGCATAGGCAGCCGCGCCGGCTTGACGCTGGACAGCGGCGCCGCCAGCAACCGCGGCGGCGAAATCCTCAGCCTGGGCGATGCCGAACTCAAACTGGCCAGCCTGGACAATGCCGGCGGCAAGCTGCACAGCGACGGCAAGCTGGAGTTGAGGGCAGAGGGCGATATCCTGAGCCGCAAGGGCCAGATCAGCGCCTTGAAGCAAGTGGAACTGCATAGTCAGGGCGGCAAACTGGACAGCCAAGGCGGCAAGCTGCTGTCCGGCGGCACGCTGAACGCCAGCGCGCAGCTGCTGGACAATAGCCAGGGCGGCGTCATCGATGGCGGCGGCAAGCTGAGCTTGAACAGCGCCGGGCGGCTGGACAATGCCGGCGGTCGTATCGGCAGCGGCGCCGACATCGCGCTGCGAGCGGGCGAACTCGAGAACGCAGGCGGCGTGGTGGAAGGCGAGGCTGCCGTCAGCGCGAATATCGACCAGGCCTTGAACAATGGCCAAGGCAAGCTGCGCAGCAAGCAGGCGCTCAGCGTGCAGGCCGGCAGCGTCAACAACGACGGCGGCGAGATCGCCAGCCATCAGAGCTTGAGCTTGCAAGCCGGCGCCGCCAGCAACCGCGGCGGTGAAATCCTCAGCCTGGGCGATGGCGAGTTCCAATTGGCCAGCCTGGACAATGTCGGCGGCAAGCTGCTCAGCGACGGCAAGCTGCGGCTAGGGGCGCAGAGCGACATCCTGAACCAGCAAGGGGTGGTCAGCACGCTGCAGCAACTGGAACTGCATAGCCGCGACGGCAAGATAGACAATGCCGGCGGCAAGCTGCAGGCCGGCGACACGCTGGCGCTTAGCGCGCAACAGCTGGATAACGGCCAGGGCGGCGTCATCGACGGCGGCGGCAAGCTGACGCTGAACAGCGCCGGCCAACTGGGCAATGACGGCGGCCGCATCCATGGCGGCGCGGCGGTGGAACTGCAGGCCGGCGGCCTCGGCAATGCCGGCGGCGAGCTGGAAAGCGCAAGCACGCTGACGCTCAAGGTGGACGGCAGGCTGGACAACCTCGGCGGCAAATTGCTGAGCGAGCAAGCGCAGAGCTTGCAGGCCGGCAGCCTGAACAACGACCAGGGCAGCATAGGCAGCCGCGCCGGCTTGAAACTGGACAGCGGCGTCGCCAGCAACCGCGGCGGCGAAATCCTCAGCCTGGGCGATGCCGAACTCAAGCTGGCCAGCCTGGACAATGCCGGCGGCAAGCTGCACAGCGACGGCAAGCTGGAGCTGAGGGCAGAGGGCGACATCCTGAGCCGCAAGGGTCAGATCAGCGCCTTGAAACAATTGGAACTGCATAGCCAGGGCGGCAAGCTGGACAGCCAAGGCGGCAAGCTGCTGTCCGGCGGTACGCTGAACGCCAGCGCGAAGCTGCTGGACAATAGCCAGGGCGGCGTTATCGATGGCGGTGGCAAGCTGAGCTTGAACAGCGCCGGCCGGCTGGACAATGTCGGCGGTCGCATCGGCAGCGGCGCCGACATCGCGCTGCGAGCGGGCGAACTGGAGAACGCAGGCGGTGTGGTGGAAGGCGAGGCCGCCGTCAGCGCGAATATCGACCAGGCCTTGAACAATGGCCAAGGCAAGCTACGCGGCAAGCAGGCGCTAAGCGTGCAGGCCGGCAGCGTCAACAACGACGGCGGCGAGATCGCCAGCCTGCAAGGCTTGGATTTGCAGACGGGCGCGGCCAGTAACCAGGGCGGCACCATCGCCAGCCTGGGCAAGGGCGAGCTTCGCTTGGATAGCTTGCGGAACATCGACGGCAAGATTCTGAGCGGCGGCCAACTGCAGTTGGCCGCGCAACGCGACATCCAGAATGCGCGCGGACTGATCGGCGCCGATCAACAACTGAGGCTGAGCAGCCGCGACGGCAAGATAGACAATCAGGGCGGCAAGCTGCAGGCCGGCGACACCTTGGCGCTCAGCGCGCAACAGCTGGACAACGGCCAGGGCGGCGTCATCGACGGCGACGGCAAGCTGACGCTGCACAGCGCCGGCCAACTGGGCAATGACGGCGGCCGCATTCGTGGCGGCGCGGCGGTGGAACTGCAGGCCGGCGAGCTGAGCAATGTCGGCGGCACGCTGGAAAGCACCGGCGCGCAGGCGCTCAAGGTGGATGGCGCGCTGGACAACCACGGCGGCAAATTGCTGAGCGAGCAGGCGCAGAGCCTGCAGGCCGCCAGCCTGAACAATGACGGCGGCAGCATCGGCAGCCGCGCCGGCTTGAAACTGGACAGCGGCGCCGCCAGCAACCGCGGCGGCGAAATTCTCAGCCTGGGGGATGCCGAACTCAAGCTGGCCAGCCTGGACAACAACGGCGGCAAGGTGCACAGCGACGGCAAGCTGGACGTGCGGACACAGGGTGAACTCCTGAACCGCAAGGGCCAGTTCAGCGCCTTGAAACAACTGGAGCTGCGCAGCCAGGCCGGCAAGCTGGACAACCAGGGCGGCAAGCTACTGTCCGGCGGCGCGTTGAACGCCAGCGGACAACAACTGGACAATAGCCAGGGCGGCATCATCGACGGGCGCGGTGCGCTGGACCTGTCCGCCAACGATGGCCTGGACAACCGCGGCGGCGCGATCAGCGCCGGCGCCGGCCTGACGGCGCAGGCCGCCAAGATCGACAACGCCGGCGGCGCAATGGAAAGCGAAGCCGCGCTGACCTTGAGCGCCAGCGGCCAGCTGAATAATGCGAAAGGCTCCTTGCTGAGCAACCAGCGGCAAAGCCTGAAAGCGGGCAGCCTGAACAACGACGATGGCGACATCGTCAGCCGCGCCGCGTTCAAGCTGCAAACCGGCGCCGCCAGCAACCAGGGCGGCCGCATCACCAGCCTGGGCGACGGCGAGATCCAGCTGGATCAACTGGACAATGGCGGCGGCAAGCTGCAAAGCGGCGGCGCGTTGACCCTGCTGAGCCAAGGCGAGATCAAGAACCAGCAGGGCCGCATCAGCGCTCAGCGCACGATGCGGCTGGACGGCAGCGCGCTGCGCAATCAGCACGGCACGCTGGCCGGCGGCGAAGGCATCGAGCTGCGCGCCGGCCAGATGGATAACCAGGATGGCGCGGTGGCCAGCCAGCACGGCTTGAGCTTGACGCTGGACACGCTGGACAACCGCGACGGCAAGATGCAGACCCTGGGCGAAATGACGCTGAGCAGCGCCGGCCTGCTGAATAATCAGGGCGGCAAGCTGGTGGCGAATCAGGGCCTGCAACTGAGCGCCGGCGAACTGGACAACCAGCGCGGCCTGATCAATAGCGGGCAGGCCATGAAGCTGGACGGCGGCGTGCTGCGCAACCAACACGGCAAGCTGATCAGCAGCGCTGATGCGAGCTATCAGCTGACGCAGTTGCTCAATCAGGACGGCGAACTGCAAAGCGGCGGCGCGGCGCAACTGAGCCTGAGCGGCGCGCTGGACAATAGCCAGGGCAAGATCATCACCGACCAGGGCCTGCGGCTGCAGGCCGCCGCGGTCAACAACGCCGGCGGCATGCTCAGCAGCCGCGGCGCCTTGGCGCTGAGCGCCGGCGAACTGGGCAACCGCTATGGCAGCCTGCTGAGCCTGGGCGATATCAGCCTGGGCCTGAGCGGCTTCGACAACCAATACGGCCAAGTGCAGACCGCGGGCGCGCTGGACGCGCAACTGAGCGGCCAGATCGACAACCGCCAGGGCAAGCTGATCGCCGATCGCGACCAGCGGCTGCGCGCCAGCCTGCTGCACAACCAGGGCGGCGCGGTCAGCAGCGGCCAGGCGCTGAGCCTGAACGCCGGGCAATTGAACAACCAGGGCGGCAAGATGGTGGGGCAGGCCAGCCTTAGTCTGGACCTGCGGCAGGATTACGTCTTCCGCGACGGCGACACCCTGGCCAGCCAGGGCGCGCTGAGCCTGCGCACCAGCGGCAGCCTGCGCAATGAGGGAAAATGGGCCAACGCCGGCAACATCAGGCTGCAAGCAGCCAGCTTCAGCAATGCCGCCGGCGCCAAGCTGGCCGCGCGCGGCCAGCTGGACATCAACAGCACCGGCCAGGCGCTCAACCAGGGCCGGCTGGACGCCGAGCAACTTAGCTTGACCGCGGCGGCGCTGGACAACACCGGCATGATCAGCGGCCGCGACGTCACGGTGAACGGCGGCGTCATCGACAACCACGGCGGCCAGGCGGTGCTGGCCGCCACCCGCAGCCTCAGCCTCAACGCGGGCAGCCGCCTGAGCAACCGCGACAGCGGCTACATCTACAGCGGCGGCGCCTTGAGTCTGAGCAGCGGCGACCTGATTGAAAACATTTCCACCACCATAGAGGCCGAAGGCGATGTTTCCATCCGCGCCGGCCGGCTCAACAACCAGCGCACCCACGTCAATATCCAGCGCGCGGCGGAATCCAGCACCTATCGTTGGAATAAGTACAACTTCTATTGGCGCACCTGGGGTGCTTACGGTACCGGTGACCTGAGCGCCACCACCCAGAACCTGCCGTTCAACGACGCGGCGGCGGCCAGCAGCAAGTACGGCACCATCCTGCAAGTGGATGCCGCCAATAAGAAGGCGCTGGTGCGCTTTCTGGGCGACAAGCAGCTCTGGGTCAATTACAACGCGATCAAGCAAAACGCCAACGGCAGCTACGACATGACCTTCTACGAAGGCCGCGCCTGCTACGGCAAGGGGGAGGCCTGCCCGTATCAGCAAATCGTCCAACGTGAGTTCGGCTCCTCCAATATCGAACAATGGGACCCCAACCAGCACGTCAACCCGCTGGAACTGAACAATATCGAGGACCAGTACAACTTCCGCGAGCGTTCGGCCAACGGTACCCGCACCGTGGACAAGCTGATTTCCGCTGGCGCGGTGGCCACGCTCAGCGCTGGCGGCCAGATGAGTATTTCCATCAGCGGACAGCTGTTGAACGATGCCAGCAGCATCGCGGCCAATGGCAATCTGACCATCAACGGTCAGGACAATGGCGGCGGCGACGCGCGCGTGGTCAACCGCGCTTACTCCATCAATGAGCGCCGGCAGGAAACCGGCGTGGATCACTATGATCGTCACGTCGGCCACCATTGGTATCGCTCTTACACCTTGGACAAGACCACGGCGCTGGAAACCCTGGACGCCACCATCGCCGGTCACCAGGGCGTCAGCGTGCGCGCGCCCAGCATAGAAAACATCACCGTCAATCCGGCCCAGGTCAGCGTGGCCGAAGCGGCCAAGGCCGCCGCGCAGGCGGAACAGGCGGCTTGGGACGGCGCGCAGACCGCCGCCAGCGCCGGCCAGGCCCGTGGCGGCCAGGGGCCGCAGGCCGGCCGCCTGGGCCAGGTGCAATCCGGCGCGGAGGCCTTGCCCTTGAGTTTGGGCGCGGGCGAACGCATCGCCCCTAGCGCCGGGCATAACGCGGTGGCCGCGGTGCAAGCCGGCACGGCGGCACAGCAGGTCAAGCTGGAGCAAAACCCGTCCACAGTCGGCCCGGCGCTTGAAGGCGCCAAGCTGGAGCACGCCCAGGCCGGCGGCGGCCCCGCCGCCGCGCAAGTGGCCACGGCCCAGCCGCGCGCGCAAACGCATCCGCTCAAGGGCAGCGCCGCCCAGCCCGGCTTGCTGGACCGTCTGCCCAACAACCAGCTGTTCCAGCAAAACCCCAGCCCCACGGCGCCCTACTTGATAGAGACCGACAGCCGCTTCACCGAGTACAACAACTTCGTCAGCAGCGACTACATGCTGAAACAGTTGAACTACGACCCGGCCGGCGTGCACAAGCGCTTGGGCGACGGCTATTACGAGCAAAAGCTGGTGCGCGACCAGATCCTGGCGCTGACCGGCCGCCCATCGCTGCGCGGCGAAGACGCCACCAAGCAATTCAAGGCGCTGATGAACCAGGGCGTCAACGTGGCCAAGGACTTCCGGCTCACCACCGGGGTGGCGCTGACGCCGGCGCAAATCGCCGCCTTGCAGCAAGATATCGTCTGGATGGTCAGCGAAACCGTCCACACCGCCAACGGGCCGCAAACCGTGCTGGTGCCCACCGTCTATCTGGCGCACAACACCGTGGGGCTCACCGGCGACGGCGCGGTGATCGCCGGCAAGGACCTCAGCCTGTCCGCCGCCAGCCTGAGCAATAGCGGCAAGCTGCAAGCCGATCAAAGCCTGGTGGCCAAGGCCGATGTCATCCGCAACACCGGCGGCCTGATCCAGGCCGACACCGTCAAGCTGCTGGCGGACAGCCTGACGCTGGACACCGATCTGCAGAACGCCGGCCGCCAGGCCGCCGTCAGCGGGCGCGACATCAGCTTGAGCGGCCAGGACATCACCCTGCTGGGCGCCAAGGTCAAGGCCTCGGAGCTGGCCAGCCTGTCCGCTAGCAACACCCTGAGCATCAGCACCGCCCGCAGCAGCCGCGATGGCAGTCTGGATCTGCTCGCCGGCCGCATGGGCAATCGCGACAGCAGTCTTGGCGGCGAGGTGGGCGGCAGTGGCGTTGCGCATTACAGCGGCCATTGGGAGCAGGCGCAGGGCTCCAGCCTCCAATCCGACGGCAAGATCAAGCTCAGCGCTGGCAAGGATCTCAGCGTGACCGGCTCCAGCGCCCAGGCGCGCGATCAGTTGCTGGCCAGTGCCGGTGGCCAACTGACGGTGCGGGCGGACAAAACCACCAATAACGGCCAGCTCAGCGCCAATAGCGCCAGTTCCAACGTCAACGCCAGCCATAGCGCGGACACCCTGCATGCCAGCCAGTTGAGCGGCGGTGCCGGCGTTACGGTTGTGGCGGGACAAGACCTGAGCATTCAGGGCAGCGCCATCGATAGCAAGCAGGGACAAGTGCTGCTGTCCGGCGAAAAGGTGGACATCCTCGAGACCATGCGCCACGCCCAGGATGACGATAGAGAAAGCAAGAAACGCAGCAGTCAGCGCATCCAAAGCAGCAGCGACCTAGCGATGGGTAGCCAGATCAGCGGCCAGCAGGGCGTCACCGTCCAGGCGCGCGGCAGCGACCTGACCGTGCGCGCCAGCACCATAGATAGCGAACAAGGCACGCTGAAGCTGAGCGCGCGGCGTGATATCGATATCGGCGCTGCAAGCGAGCACGAAACCGAATTGCTGCAGAGCAGCGGCACGCGCAAGGGCTTTCTTAGCAGCACCCAAAAGCAGACTCGCGCTGAAATGGACAGCACCACCGCCAAGGGCAGCAGCTTGTCCGGCGACAGCATTGTGCTGCAAGCTGGGCGTGACCTGAGTGTGGCTGGCAGCAGTGTTGCCGCTACCCATGACGCCGACCTGATCGCAGGTCGCGATGTCAGCATCACCACCGCGGAAAGCACCCAATACAGCCATAGGGACGAAAGCGTCAAGAAATCCGGCTTGCTGAGTAGCGGCGGCATCGGCTTCAGCATCGGCAGCCAGAAACAGCGAGACCAAGTAGGCGAAACCAGCGTCAGCCATACCAGCAGCACCGTTGGCAGCGTGCTGGGCCATGTCAATGTCGATGCTGGCCGCAATGCCTTGATCAAGGGCTCCGACTTGGTCGCCGGCGGCGATATCGACGTGTTGGCGCAGAACATCCGTGTCGAAGACGTGGCCAACCGCTATCAGCGCGACGAGAAGCACGAAGCCAGCAAGAGCGGCCTGACCGTGGCCTTGTCCGGAGCGGTGGGCTCCGCCGCCAATACCGCGGTGCAACAGGCGCAGGAACTGAGCAAGGCGCCCAGCGGCCGCCTGGCCGCGCTGCAAGGCATACAGGCCGGCCTGTCCGGCTATCAAGCCTACCAGGCCTATCAGCAGGAAATGCTGAAGCCGGCGGAAGAGCAAAGCTTTGTCGGCGTCAGCCTGTCGGTGGGCAGCCAGAAGAGCGAATCCCACAGCCAGCGCCAGCAAAGCCAGAGCCAGGGCAGCCAGCTCACCGCCGGCGGCAATCTCAGCCTCACCGCCACCGGCAGCGGCGCGAAGGATGCCCAGGGCAAGGCGCAGGATGGGGACATCAGCGTCACCGGTGGCCATCTCAAGGCCGGCAAGGACCTGACGCTGGACGCCGCGCGCGACTTGCAGCTGCAGGCCGGCCATCACCAGGACAGCCAGCACGGCGGCAACAACAGCAGCGGCTGGAACGTGGGCGTCAGCATAGGCATAGGCCAGGGCGCGGGCATTTCCGTGTTCGCCAACGCCAACAAGGGCAAGGGCAAGGAGGAGGGCAATGGCAGCCGCTGGAACGAAACCGTGCTCAGCGCCGGCGACACCCTGAACCTGCAAAGCGGCCGCGATACCAGCCTGATCGGCGCGCAAGCCAGCGGCAAGACCGTGGTGGCGGACATCGGCCGCAATCTGACGCTGCAAAGCCAGCAAGACCGCGACTACTACCACAGCCAGCAAAGCAATATCTCAGCCGGCGCCAGCTTCACTTTCGGCAGCATGAACGGCAGCGCCTCCATCAGCGGCAGCCGCCAGAAGGCGGACAGCGACTTTGTCAGCGTGCAGCAGCAAACCGGCCTCTACGCCGGCCAGGGCGGCTTCGACATCCAGGTGGGCCGCCACACCCAACTGGACGGCGCGGTGATCGCCAGCACCGCCAAGGCCGACAAAAACACGCTGGATACCGGCACGCTGGGCTTCAGCAATCAGCACAACCAGGCGGACTTCAAGGTGGAAAGCCAAAGCTTCGGCTTCAGCACCGGCGGCAGCCTCACCGGCACGCTGAAAGGCACGCTGATGAGCCAGGGCGCCAGCAGCGTGCTGGGCGGCGGCAACAGCAGCGGCCACGCCGAATCCACCACCTATGCCGCGGTCAGCGAAGGGGCGATCAAGGTCCGCGACCAGGACAAACAGCAACAAGACCTGAAAGCCCTGAGCCGCGACGCCGAACACGCCGCCAACGGCCTGAGCCCTATCTTCGATAAGGAGAAGGAGCTCAACCGCTTGCAGGAAGCACAGCTGGTAGGCCAGATCGGCGCGCAAGCCACCCAGATCGTCGCCACTGAGATGATGATGAAGGCGAACGAGGAGTTGCGACGCAATCCCAAATATGCGGACAGCAAGGAATATAAGGAGCTGAACGCTAAATGGGGGGCCGACAGCGATTTCCAGCGTGCCGCCCAAGCCGCCACCGCCGCGCTGCAAGGCCTGGCCGGCGGCAATGTGCAGGCGGCCATCAGCGGCGCCGCCGCACCCTACCTGGCCGGCGTGGTCAAGAACATGACCGACGGCAACAAGGAAGCCAATGTGATGGCGCACGCCTTGCTGGGCGCGACGCTGGCGCAGATGAAGGGAGAAAGCGCGGCAGCGGGGGCGGCCGGCGGCGCAGCGGCTCCCGTCGTGGCAGAATTGCTGCTTAGCCAACTATACCCAGGGAAAGCAGTCAAGGATCTCAACGAGTCCCAGAAACAGACCATCTCCGCGCTGACCACGATGGCGGGCAGCCTGGCGGGCTCGCTGGCTGGGGGGGATAGTGCCGGGGCGTTGACTGGGGCGCAGACGGCTAAGAATGAGGTGGAGAACAACTACCTTAAGCATAAAGAGGCGAAGCGCCTTGAGGATCTGAAAACGAAAGCTAATTGTGATAGTAACTGTATAAAAGAAATTAAACAGCTCGAGGCAATTAGCAAGATTAGAGATCAGGGGCTGGATAAGTGTGAGGGAGTAAATAGCAATCAATGCAATCAGCTAAGACAGGAGGTAAGGCAAGCTGGTGCGGAATATATTAGGGCTAATGAAAGCCTTCCTTCACTCTGGTATGGAACTGAAAAGGAAGAAGCCTTGCAACTGGCTCGCGACAGCATGGGTGGTATTTATGTGAAAGATGTTGCGGCTGGTTATGTTGGAACAGTGTTCGATGGGGTCGTACAGGCATTTGGTGCAGCGGGTACATTAGGCAAAGCCGTGCTGGGCGATGAACAAGCTAGTTATCATATAAAGCAGACTGCAGGTGCTGCATGGGAGTATGTGAAGAACCCTGAGAATTGGCCGTATTTGTTAGGGATGATGACGCCTGCAGATAGGGAGAAGCTGGCTCAGGCTTATGCTTCAGGAGATAGTAAGCAAATCGGGCGAATGATGGGTGAGCAAGCTGCGAATCTTCCCATTGGCGGAGGTGGTGCTGGTACTATCAAAAAAGTGGACAAAGCGGTAGAATTGGCCACAAAAGGTGGTAAGGCTGCTGAACATGTCGCCGAGGTCGTTCAAAAGGGGGCGCAAACTGGAGGCAAGGTTCTGGCGGTGGTTGAAGTTGATGTTGGAACTGCAATCAAAGGTACTTCTGGTTATAAGTTGTTGAACGATCCGCCGCCCAATACGCATGTTAAGTTAAGCAATGGTACTGAATTTAAGACTAACGCCCATGGTTATGTTGAAGAAATTTCATTTACTCCGTCCTTGCAAAAAGGCATCAGAGATGCGAGGCAAACTGCAGTAGGCAAGGAGGGGCTTGTCTCGGATGTGGGTGGTCACATTCAGGCTTGCAGGCTTGGCGGCACTTGTGATAGATATAACTTGTTTCCGCAGGATAAGAACTTCAATAATTCGGCATACAAGAAGTGGGAAAATGAAATTAAGAGAACGTTGAAGGAGGGGGGCGTGGTTGATGCCGTTAATGTTAAGTTCTTTAGAGGTAATGCGGCTTCTCCTCGGCCGGATTCTTTACTTATCGATTATTCGATAAATGGAAAAATAATTAGTAAGTCTTTTAAAAATGAGGCCGGAAGATGAGCATAGAACGACAGGTGGCACTATTGACTGAGTTGGCTCAAATTGTACATGAGTCAGCAGAAGAACCGTATAGCGAGGCTCATTGTGATTTTGAGTATGAGTGTAGCGAAAAGGACTGGGCTGTCGGTTTTAGTTTTTCTTATACTGCACAAGGGGTGAGTAAGTCTAAGCTTTTGAAAAACCCACAAAATCAAGTGCCGGAGTTAGTGCATGAGCTACATGAGATCATGCTTCATCATACAGGTGGTTTTTGGAAGCAATTTGTATTGTCTATTGATGCTGATGGCAAGGCCTATACCAACTTTATTTATTGAGAAGTAAGCTCATCAAGGCCACGAACGGATCTCGACCTTTAGGTGTTGTATAGAAGGAACTGCATTGCAAAAAAACCCGCGGCTGCGGGTTTTTTTGCTGTGAATCGTGTGGGCTTGTTGGTGCTAGCTATGCTGGCGGCGTGACTTTAGGTTGCATCTGGATGGTCTTTTATTTGCTTGGAGTTGCTTGAAGATGGCGTCATGACAATGTGTCTTCTTGATAAGCCTATGTTTGATCTATCTTGTTGTCGTGGCTTTGGGTTGAGTGTGACTGGCAGCAAGTTTCATAATAAACAATAAAATTTTCCGACTTGTCTAACTGTTTAAGAAAAAGTCAATGAGAAAGGGAGCCGCGGTAATGGCATTGTTTTTTCATGAGGCTAGTTTGAAAATCCGCTCGCTTGATAATTCGATGCCGCCACCTGCCAATCATGTTGTGAATCCAAATTGGGGTGTAGTGGAGGAGGCTATTAAGAATAGCATATGATTTTGATGGGTTTGTAGAGATAGAGGTAGAGCCGCCGACAGCATTGTTTGTTAGTTCGATAAACCTTAAAGCTATAGGTGGAAAATTTAGAATTGTTTTGCTTACAAACTCGGAAGACCCAAAGAGTGAGCTTTTGGAGTGGTGGGGGGGGTGAGGATGCGCCCTACAACGGTAAAGAATTCTTTGCCGAGCATGAATGGGATGCACGTACTGTTTGCAGCGACATCCTCGTGGCACTTCAACTATACCATGAGTTTGTGTTGACGCAGATGTTGTCGGACCAGAGTCTTGCGAGCTTTAGGTCTCCATGGAGCCCGCTACCTTGTTGATCTCATTGGTTTACTTGGTTTGAAGCGAGGCAAGCATTAGGTTGTACTTATGGGTTTGTTAGATGAGGCAAGTTATCCGACTTTATCCTGAGTATTTCTGTCATTGCCTGTGGCGACTTTTTGATGATGACCGAATTGAATATTTTCTGGCTGAGCGTTTTCCTATCTTAAAAAATGAAGTGAGAAATTGGGAGCGCTTGCTACAGCAGAAGCTGCAAAAAGAGCTGGGCGCGGGTTACGAGGTTGTTTCTCGTTTCAAAAATAACTTGATGGAGTAGGTTGTTGGAAAGTAAAGTGGTCAGGTAAGAAATGAACATTAGCTTGAGAAGGTCATCGGAAGATCGTAGTTATGTCTTGGTCGAGGATGTTGGTTTGAATTGGCATGCATTTCCGGGATTTGCCTCTGACTTGCTTTCTAAAATGCTTGCCAGGAATGTCCGGTATTTGTTCTGTGGAGAGGTGTTTGATGCACATGTCTACCATTTTGAATGGCAAGGTGTCGAGTGTGAGCTATTTTTTGATGAGTGGCCTGGGGAGTTTACGATCCAAGCTTTAGACTCCACTCAGGTTGGTGATGGCTTTGTAAATGATCTATTGAATTGTGTGGTGAGTTATAAGGTATAGCGCTCTGTTTGGTCGCTAATAAAGCAACCCGCATTCACGGGTTTTGGCTTGTCTTGATGGCTGTTTACAAGGGTTGAAGATCAAGCTGTGAGCGTAGGCATTGAAACCAGTTGCCGCAGCGGCAGAGACGGCTCCTCGCGCAAAGCCAGGCCTTGCGCGAGGAGCCGTTTTATCGCCTGATGACGGAATGAGGCTTTGACGCAGCGCCCCTGGTGAAGCAAGCAGGGGCGCGCGGAGGCTTTAGAACGAGTAAACCAAGCCCGTGCCAAAGGAGCTGATGCCGGCATCGTAGAAGCTGATGTCGGAGTTGGATTTGCCGTAGGCGGCGCTGACGAAGCCGGACAAGGCCTTGTAGCCGAACAACTGGTGGCGCAGATAGCCGACATCGATGGCGAAGGCCTTGCTGTCGGCTTTTTTATTGTTGAACAGCGGGTTGGCCTGGTCGAAGCGTTGCTGGCGGTAGAGCAGGCCGGCGGTGAAGGTGTTGAGGTCGCTGCTGTAGGCGTAGTCCAGGCTCAGGCCGGCGCTCTTATTGCTCATCGCGCCGCCGTCCAGCTTGTCCTTGCCCCATACCAGGCCCGGAGTCAGGGTCTGGTTGGGGGCGAATGCCCATTCATAGCCCACTTTGAGCAAGGTGGCGTCGCCGTTGCGGTTCAGCGTGGCGCGGTCGGCCGCGCTCAGGCTGGCCACGCTCTGGCCGCTGCGCTCGTCGTCGATCTTGATGTTGCGCTGGGTGAGCAGGGCCTTGAAGCCGGTGCCCATGATGTTTTCCCAGCCCAGCAGCAGGCCGGTGGACTTGCGCTTGGTGCTGTCGCGGTCCACGCCCACGGCGTAGGGGTCGGTCCAGGTGTTTTTGCTGAGGCCGCCGTAGAGCAGGCCAGCGGAGACGATGCCGTTGTTGCCCACTTCCTGGCGCACGCCCAGTTCCAGGGTGTCGTCCATGCCCAGCGGGTCGTGGATCTGGCTGTCGAACACGATCTGGGTGCGGCTGGCGGCGAAGGTGTAGCTGAGGCTCAGCACCGGCAGCGCGAATGTGTCGTTATGGGATTCCGGCGAGTCGTTGAGGCTGTTGGTTCTTTGGTTCTTGTCGCCCTTGTAGAGGTTGGACTTGACCTTGTTGCCGCCCACGCCCAGGCCGACGCTGCCGTTGAAGCCGCTTTCGGTGGGGATGGGGTCGGCGGCGGCCAGGCCCGCGAGCAGCAGGGCGCTGAGGCCAATGCTTATATTGCGCATGTTCACAATCCTTTGATGATGAGGGTGCTATGGACTTCCAGTGGTCGCTACGCCGTGGCGCACGGCGATATTGCAATCTGATGAACGGATAGGCATGAGCAACGACTATGTCTTATGCATATTGATTCGGCCGCTTATAGTAGCCGGAAAGCGAGTGGAATGTCTCTTATTCGTGCACCGCTTTGAAAAACGAGCGGGTTTAGGCGCTGGCTTGTTGCGCATTTGCCAGCGGGCGCAGTGCTTGCCGGCCGCGACGCCGTTGCGTCGCGGCTTAGTGCATATATTAAATATGAGGCGGCGGTTTACGCATCATTTGGCGTAGCGCCGCTTCGTAGGTGTTGAGCCGATCGATGTAGTCGAACACGTCCAGCTGCGCGATGCTTTGCGCCAGCACCAGTTCGAGCAGGTGGAAGAAACCGGCCCAGTAGCCGCGTTCGGCTCCGGGCGCGTCGAAGTCGACATCGCCGGCGATGCGGGCCAGCAGGAAGTGGTCCGGGCTGCCGGGGTTGTCTTGCAGGAACACGAGGAAGTGCGCGGCGTATTCCCGGCCCAGCAGATAGGCGTGCTGACGGTCGTTCGTCGGCGGCACTTGCCAGCAGTGCACCCTGGGCTGGTCCGGCCGCAGCGCGGCGAAGGGCAGGGCCTGATAGGGCTGGGGTTCGGGGTTGGGGAGGTAGCGGCGGCGAGGCGGCTTGGGAGGTAGTGTCATGTGCAGGTTCCTTTCATGGTAAACCCTGCACCCCCGTTTGCAATCGGGAAGGCTGGCGCATGACAGGGATTGCAAAACCGGGAAAAGACAACCGGCAGGCCATAGGCCTCCCCGCCATGGCCCGCCGTTGAAGGCATTAGCGATGGCTTTGTCATTTCCATTCCGGGTTTGCAATCCCGGTACTTCGAGATAGAAGCACGGTCGCATTATTGCCGGCTCCTGGCGCGCTAGGCAAGCGCGGCGGGCGACGCCTCTCCGGGCTTAGTGCCTTGGGCTGCTCCGATCACGGCGTGGCGAGGGCTTATGCTTGCGAGAGGCCCGGCTCTGGATTGGGAGGTGGCGATGGCGAAGCGGTTTTGGAAGGCGAGTCATGCCATTGCTCTCGCTCATCATCCTGACCTCAATTGGGAAGGCGGGCGCGTGGCAGGGTTGAGAGACCGGTGCAAAGGGCCGGCAAGGCCATAGGCCTCCCCGTCACGGCCCGCCGTTGAAGGCATCAGCATAGTGTTGTCTTTTCGATTCCGGCTTGCAATCCCGGCGCTTCATGCATTCTTGCGGGCTCACGGCGCACCCGGCAAGCGCCGCTGGCGGCGATTTTCGGGGCAGGAACTTGACGGCGGCGGGGGTGGGGCGAAAACGGTTGGTGGTAGTATGGAACGATCAGCAACCATGCCGCGGGAGGGCTGGCATGACGAGAATGCGCCGCTTTGCCTGGGCCGTGTTGTTGCCGCTGGCCTTGTCCGCGTGCTCGCAGCAGCGCGCCGCCGATGGCTCGCTCAAGCGTCGGCTGGATTGGCAGGAGGCCCTGGCCTTCGTGCATCAGGATGTGCCGCTGGCCGGCAATCACCTGGTGCTGCGCTCGTCGCTGGGCGGACGCTTTGAGCTGAAGTTCTATGATCGCCAGTTTGTGGCGCCTTTGGACCCGCAATGGGAGCGGGTGCGCATCGTGGATGCGCGCGTCGTCGGCAAGGACGCGCTGGTGCTGTTGCGCGCGGACGATGCGGAGTGCGCGCCGGCTTATCGTCTGCTGCAGCTGCGCGATTACCAGGTGCGCAGCTGGACGCTGGTGGCCAGTTGCAATCAGGAGGGGGCGATGGCGGTGGACGAGGATGACGGCGGCTGGCGCGCGCGTCAGCCGCGCAATCGCCTGAACGCGATGGTGTGGACTTGGCGTGGCGGCGAGCTGGAGGCCAGGCTGGAGCGCCCGGCCTCGGCTTATGATTCGCCGCGGACGATTTCCCGCAGCGGTGGGCGCATCGCGCGCGGGCCGCGCGGCGGCCGCGGCGAGTTGCCGGACAATGAGCGCGGGCTGCCGCCGGCGGAGTAGTTGCTCACTGCGCCGGCGTCACCCGCACCTTGATGCTGCGCTCCAGCTGCACATTGCTGCGGCTGACGCCGATGAGCACGGTTTCCTGACCGCTCTGGTCGCGGCCGATGCCGCCCACGGTCAGCCATTCGCCCAGCGCGCCTTCCACGGTGGTGGCCAGTTTGGCGCTGTCCAGGTTCTGACCGTTGAAGGCTTGCTGGCTGGCGGCCAGTTCCAGCGTCACGCGCTGGCCGCGCAGCCGCGGCCGGGCGTAGAAGCCGGTGACGGCGTCCTGGTAGCGCACGCCCACCACCGGGCGGCCGTCGGCGCCGAACATCAGCCAGGGCAGCGGCCGGCTGCTGCCTATCTCGATGAAGCCGGTCTTGCCGTCCAGCATGCGCAGCGCCTGGCTGGCTTGCAGCCGGGCGTTGGACTGGCTGGCGCCGCCGGCGATCACCACCTGGCTGCCGGGGCGCAGCGTCATCGGCTTGCCGGTGCTGATGCTGTAGCCGCCGCCCTGCACCTGGCCGCCCAGTTGCACCGCGGATTTGCTTTCGCGGCTGACGCCGTCCTGGGCCACTTCCACCAGCAGGGACGAGGATTTGACGTCCAGCTGGCGGATCAGTCGCCGCAGCTCGGCGCTGCGGCCGGGCGGGGCGTCCAGGATCAGCTGGTTGCCCAGCGCGCCCAGCTTTTCGCCGTCGCGCAGTTGCGGGCGCAGCGCGGCGGCCACTTCGTCGCCGTCGCGCCAGTTGAGGGTGATCACGTCGGCGGCTTGCGCGGCGGCGGCCAGGCTCAGCAGCGCGGCCGCCAATAGGGTTTTTCGTTTCGATCTCATGTCACAATTCCTTGCCGGAGCGCCAGATGGCCCAGACCAGCCACACGCTGTTGAACATGGCCAGCATGAAGCCGATGAAGCCGAAGAAGGGCAGGCCGAACAGCTTGGGTCCGGCGTTGACGGTCATCACGATGGAGGAGCCTATGATCAGGCAGCCGGTGACGATGCCCATGGTCAGCCGGTTGGCGCTGCGGTCCAGCTGGCGGCCGAAGCTGTCCAGCCGTTGCAGGTCCAGGTTGACGCGGAACTTGCCGTGGCGCATGTCCTTGGCCATGCGCATCAGGTCGCGCGGCAGGCTGGAGAGCATGGACAGCGCTTCGCTCAGCGAGTGGCGGCCGCGCTTGAACAGGGCGCTGGGGTGGTAGCGGGCGATGGAAAGCTCGCGCACGAAGGGGGTGATGTGGGCGATCAGCTGGAAGTTGGGGTCCAGCTGGCGGCCCAGGCCTTCCAGGGTGATCAGCGCCTTGAACAGCATGGCCATGTCCGGCGGCAGCAGGATGGAGTGGTCGCGGATCAGCGCCATGATGTCGCCGATCAGCTGGCTGATGTTGATGCCCTTGAGCGGCACGTGTTCGTACTGGAACAGGAATTCGGCCACGTCGTGGGCGAACTGGCGCTCGTTGACCGGGGTGCTGCCGGTCCATTCGATCAGCACGTCGATGATGCCGGCTTCGTCGCGGTTGGCGACGGCGGCGAGCAGGTCGACGATTTCATCGCGGCGGCCATGGCTGATGCGGCCCACCATGCCGAAGTCGATGAAGGCGATGCGGTGTTCCGGCAGGAAGAACACATTGCCGGGGTGCGGGTCGGCGTGGAAGAAGCCGTGGATCAGGATCATCTTGAGCACGGCGTCGGCGCCGCGCTGGGCCAGCAGCACCGGGTCCAGGCCGCTGTCGGCCAGTTGTTCCAGCCGGGTGGCGGGCACGCCGGCGATGTAGTCCTGCACGTTGACGGCGGCGTTGGTGTAGTCCCAGTACACCTTGGGCACTTGCACTTCCGGATCGTCGGCGAAGTCGCGGGCGAAGCGTTCGGAGTTGCGCGCTTCCACCGCGAGATCCATTTCGCGCTTCAGCGAGCGGGCGAACTGGCCGACGATTTCCACCGGCTGGAAGCGGCGCACGTCGGGGAATTCCAGTTCCAGCAGGCCGGCCAGGTGATTGAGGATGCGCAGGTCGGCGTCCACCTTGTCCACGATGCCGGGGCGGCGCAGCTTGACCGCCACTTCGCGGCCGTCGCGCAGGGTGGCGCGGTGGACCTGGGCGATGGAGGCGGAGCCTATGGGTTCGAGGTCGAAGCTGGCGAACAGCGCTTCCGGTTCCGCGCCCAGCGCGGCCTTGACCAGGCTGCGCACCGATTCCGGGCTGACCGGCGGCACCTTGCTCTGCAGTTTTTCGAATTCGGCTATCCATTCCGGCGGGAACACGTCCACGCGGGTGGACAGGATTTGGCCGAGCTTGATGAAGGTGGGGCCCAGTTCTTCAAAGGCCAGGCGCACGCGCACCGGGGTGGGCGGGCGGCTTGCGGATTCCGGCAGGTCCAGGTTCAGCCATTGGCCGGCTTTTTCCACCGCGCGCGGTAATTTTAGCCTTTGGGCGAATTCGCCCAGGCCGTGGCGGATCAGGATGCCGCTGATTTCTTTCAGCCGCGGCAGGTCGCGCATGGCGATCAGGGTTTCTCTCAGCATGAATGCTGCCTTGTGGGCATGGGGTTGTCGCTCAAAAACAAGGGCTTGCCGGGCGGGCGCGCCGACGCGGCCTTGCCGCGGGGTTTTCGCCGTCCGTCATGCCATTGCGATGGATTGTACGCCATTAGTGGCGGCTGTCTCGGCCAAGGTTCAAGCCAGGGCTCAAGCCGGGCGGCCCAAAGCGCCGGAAACGGCCTGCCTGCGGCTTTACACTGCCGCCCCCGTCCGATAGAGTTCGGCCTATGAAATTGCAACTCCGCTTAATGACTCTGGTGCTGGCGGGCTTTATGGTATTCGCTGAAGCGGCGCCGGAAAAGGCCCCTCCGGAAGGGCGCCCCGCGGCGGAAGCTAGCGCGCAGTCCGGCCAGGACGATCCCATATCCAAATTCTCCTCCCCCGCGGAAGACGCGGTGGGGGATCTGCTGTTGCAAGCCATGAGCCTGTTGGGCGTGGCCTATCGTTTTGGCGGCAACTCGCCGGAAAACGGCCTGGATTGCAGCGGCTTTATCCGCTATGTATTTCAAAAGTCGCTGAAGGTGAATCTGCCGCGCACGTCCGCCGAAATGGCGCGAGTGGGCAAATCCATCAATCGCGGCGAACTCGTGCCCGGCGATCTGGTCTTTTTCAACACCCGCGGCTTCACGTATTCGCATGTCGGCATGTATATGGGCAATGGCAAGTTCATCCATGCGCCGCGCACCGGCAAGAATATCGAGGTGGCCAATATCAATCAAAGCTATTGGGCCGGCCGTTTCAACGGCGCGCGGCGGGTGAACCGCAGCACGGCGGCGCAGGCGGCGGACACGTCGGATGATCTGAACGTGGCGGCGCCGGTGCGCAAGGTGGCGGACAGCGCGCCCGCGGTCAAGTGCCGCAAGGGCAAGAAGTGCAAGGTGGAGGCGGCGGCCAAGAAGGGCGGCAAGGCCGAATCCAAAAAGGCCGGCAAGGGCGGCGCCGCGAAGAAGGGCGGCAAGGCGGCTGCCGGCGGCAAGAAAAAAGCCAAGCGTTGATTGGCGGTTTAAGCTGGTAACGATAGCAGGATTGACATTGCCCGCATTGCGGGCAATGTGCTTTGGAGTGAAACGATGGCATTGAACGTGACTATTCCGGTGTGGAAGGACCCACAAGGCAATGTGGTGGCCTGCGTGGAGAAGCTGAAGGTGATGCAGGAGAACCTGGAGGAGCTGGCGCAGCTGGCGCAGGACGCGCTGGAAGACGCGGTGCTGATGGGCTGCGACGAGCATCAGGTCAAGGATTTCCTGGTGCAGGTGATGCAAAGCCTGCACAACCCCTATCAAGGGCGCTGAGCGCCGTTTTCATCCACCCCCTCGGGCCGCCGCCGCGCGCGGCGGGCCCGCGACTCGCTCCGGAAAGGGGCTTTTTTGATGCATTGGCCTTTTGAAGCCTTTATCGGCCTGCGTTATTTGCGGGCCAAACGCCGCAACGGTTTCATTTCCTTCATTTCCCTGATTTCCATCATCGGCATCGCGCTGGGGGTGGCGACGCTGATCATCGTGCTGTCGGTGATGAACGGTTTCCAGAAGGAGATCCGCGGCCGCATCCTGGGCGTGGCCTCGCACCTGGAGATCAGCAGCTTCGACGGCCGGCTGGAGCATTGGCAGCAGACGGCCGAGCTGGGCCGCCAGCAGCCGCATGTGCTGGCCGCGGCGCCCTTCGTCAGCGGCCAGGGCCTGTTTTCCGCCTACGGCAATGTCCGCGGCGGCCTGCTGCGCGGCATCGAGCCGGCGCTGGAGAACAAGGTGGTGGACGTGGGCAGCCACATGGTGGCCGGCAAGCTGGAGGATTTGCGTCCCGGCGAGTTCGGCATGGCGCTGGGCGCGGAATTGGCGCGTCAGTTGAACGTGGGCCTGGGCGACAAGGTGATGCTGTTCGTGCCGCAGGGCACGATCACGCCGGCCGGCATGCTGCCGCGTTCCAAGCAGTTCACCGTGGTGGGCATTTTCAAGGTGGACATGTTCGAGTTCGACGCGTCGATGGCGATGGTGAATCTGCGCGATGCTCAGGTGCTGTCGCGGCTGGGCGATAATGTCAGCGGCGTGCGCTTCAAGCTGGACGATCCGATGCTGGCGCCGGCGGTGAAGACGTCACTGCGCGCCAAGCTGCCGCAGAACCTGGTGACGGACTGGACCGACAGCAATTCCAATTATTTCCGCGCGGTGCAGATCGAGAAGCGGATGATGACCATCATCCTGACCTTGATCGTGGCGGTGGCGGCGTTCAATCTGGTGTCCACGCTGGTGATGGTGGTGACCGACAAGCAGGCGGACATCGCCATTCTGCGCACCCTGGGCGCCTCGCCTGGCAGCATCATGAAAATCTTCATGATCCAGGGCTCGGTGGCCGGGGTGCTGGGCACTTTGTCCGGGGTGGTCTTCGGCGTGGTGGTGGCCTTGAACCTGGGCGTGATCGTGCCGGTGATCGAGCGCATCATCGGCAGCAAGATTCTGTCCAGCGAGGTGTATGTGATCGACTATCTGCCGTCCGACGTGCAGTGGAGCGATGTATCCTCCATCACCCTGATTTCCCTGGCGCTGGCCTTGCTGGCCACGCTGTACCCCAGCTGGCGCGCGGCGCGCACGCAACCGGCGGAGGCCTTGCGCTATGAGTAATGTGTTGTCGTGCCAAGGGCTGGGCAAGTCCTATAACGAGGGCAAGCTGCAGTTGACGGTGTTGTCCGATGTCAGCCTGTCGGTGGAGAAGGGCGCCAGCCTGGCCATCGTCGGCGCGTCCGGCTCCGGCAAGAGCACGCTGCTGCATTTGCTGGGCGGGCTGGACACGCCGAGCCAGGGCAGCGTCGAGGTGTTGGGCCGCGATCTGGCGACCTTGTCCGAATCCGAGCGCGGCCGCTTGCGCAATGCCTCGATGGGCTTTGTGTACCAGTTCCACCACTTGCTGCCGGAATTCAGCGCGTTGGAAAACGTGATGATGCCGCTGTTGATCCGCCGCATGGCGCGCAAGCAGGCGGAAGGGATGGCGGGCGAGATGCTGGAACGGGTGGGCCTGGGCCAGCGCCTGCAGCACAAGCCGGGCGAGTTGTCCGGCGGCGAGCGCCAACGCGCGGCGATCGCGCGCGCGCTGGTGACGCAGCCGGCCTGCCTGCTGGCGGACGAGCCCACCGGCAATCTGGACGTGCACACCGCGCGCCAGGTGTTCGACCTGATGCTGGAGCTGAATCGCACGCTGGGCACCAGCCTGATCATCGTCACCCACGATCTGGACCTGGCCGCGCGCACTCAGCGCACGCTGCGGCTGAACGAGGGCCGGCTGGCCGAACTGGCGCCGGAGCGCGCCGACAGCGCGGGCCTGGCGCTTTGATTGTTTTCGGACCCGTTTCAAACTTAGGAGACCACATTGCTGTTCAAGCGTGAAGAAATCGATTTTGATGCCTTGCTGGATATTTTGCAGACTTCATCCGGGATGATGGAGGCCGTCATCGGCGTCCTGTGCATCTTCATCGCCTTCCACCTGGCCCGCTTCACCTTCAAGCATGTCTTCGCCCATGCGCCGGAGCGCTATGAGCGCTTCCTGCCCTATGTCGGCTTCCGCCTGGTGCTGCCGGTGGCGGCGCAGGCGCTGGTGCTGCTGTCGCGCTCGGCCTGGGTGCATTTGCTGCATGAGCGGGCGATGATCCTGCATCTGTTGAGCGCGATGCTGTTCTGGCTGACGCTGATCCGGCTGTGCTGCGCGGTGGTGCGCCAGGCCTTGCCCAAGGGCCGTTTCGAACGCCACACCGAGCACTTCCTGGCCACGGCGCTGTGGCTGGGTTTCGTCAGCTGGGCCATCGGCTTCGACATGGTGGTGATCGACTGGCTGGAGTCGATGTCGTTCTCGGTGGGCAAGAGCCGGCTGAACATGCTGACCATTCTGAATGGCCTGCTGTGGGTGTCCATCATCGTAGTGGTGGCCTTGTGGGCCAGCCGCCTGATCGAATCGCGCTTGATGAATTTGAAGCACCTGGACCCGAGCCTGCGCATCGTGTTCGCCAAGCTGACCCGCACCGGGCTGTTGATCGCCGCGGTGCTGATCGCGCTGCCGGTGGTGGGCATAGACCTGACCGTGCTGTCGGTGTTCGGCGGCGCGGTGGGTATCGGTCTGGGTTTCGGCTTGCAGAAGATCGCCAGCAACTTCGTGTCCGGCTTCATCATCCTGCTGGACCACTCCATCCGCATCGGCGACCGGCTGATGGTGGAGAATCGCGTCGGCTACGTGACCAAGATGACCTCGCGCTATGTGGTGCTCAAGGGCGCGGACGGCACCGAGGCGCTGATTCCCAATGACTCGCTGATGTCCAACACCGTGGTCAACCAGTCGTACTCCGACAAGAGCATGTGGACCAGCTTGCCGGTGTCGGTGGCTTACGGCACCGATCTGGACAAGGCGCTGGAATTGCTCAAGCAGGCGGCCAATCATCCGCGGGTGCAGCAGGAGCCGGCGCCGCGCGGCTTCGTCACGCTGTTTGGTGATAGCAGCATCAATCTGGAGCTGGGTTTCTGGGTGGCGGACCCGGAAAACGGCTTCATGGGCTTGAAATCCGATTTGAATATGGCAATCTGGCGGCTGTTCCAGCAGCACGGCATTCAAATGCCGTTCCCGCAGCGGGAAATCCGCATACTCAACGACAAGCCGCAAGAATAAGGCAGGGGAGACGCCGCCATGGCAGGCAAACGCTTGGCAATCATAGACGACGACGCCGCGGTGCGGCAGTCGCTGGTCTGGCTATTGGATGGCCAGGGTTATCAGGCCGCCGGCTTCGACAGCGGCGAGGAATTCCTGGCCTGCCCGGACGGCGGCGATTTCAACGGCATCATCCTGGACCTGCGGCTGTCCGGCATGAGCGGCATCATGCTGCTGGAGAAGCTGGCCGGCTGGCCTTATTGCCCGCCGGTGATCATGCTCACCGCCCATGGCGACGTGCCGCACGCGGTGGCGGCGCTGAAGCTGGGCGCGCTGGACTTCATGGAAAAACCCTTCGACGACGAACGGCTGCTGGAACGCGCCGAGGCGGCGGTGTTGCGCGACGAGCAGAACCGCTTGCTGCATGGCCGCCGCAGCAAGGTGTCCGCCGCGCTGTCCTTGCTGACGGACCGTGAGCGCGAGGTGATGCAGTTGATCCTCACCGGCAAGCTGAACAAGCAGATCGCCGAGGAGCTGGCCATCAGCATGAAGACGGTGGAAGTGCACCGCGCCCGCGTGTTCGACAAGATGGGCGTCAAATCCGCGGTGGAGCTGGCCGGCCTGTTGGCCAGCCAGAGCCCGGCCAATGGAGGCAAGCGCTGATGGGCAGCAAGCAACCGGTATCGGTGCTGGTGGTGATCCATGCCATGGACGGCCAGGCGCTGCTGATCGAGCGCGCCGACAAGCCCGGCTATTGGCAATCCGTGACCGGCAGCCGCGAAGGAGATGAGTCCTTGCGCGACACCGCGCTGCGCGAGCTGGCCGAGGAAACCGGCCTGATCCTGGAACGCGACGATGTCCGGCTCAGCGATTGGGGCATCGTCAACCGCTATGAAATCTACCCGCATTGGCGTCACCGCTACCCGGATGGCGTCACCCACAACGACGAGCATGTGTTCGGCCTGTGCCTGGAGCGGCCGCTGGCGGTGACGCTGGCGCCGCGCGAGCATCTGGCCCAGCTGTGGCTGCCGTGGGACGAGGCCGCCGCCAAGGTGTTTTCGCCGTCCAACGCCGAGGCGCTGCGCTTGCTGCCGCAAAAACTGGCCGCGGCGACGCAGGCGTGAAGCCGCTGATCTGGCTGGCCGAGGACGAGGCCGGCATCGCCGACACCCTGGTCTACACGCTGGAAACCGACGGCTTCGCGGTGGAGTGGTTCGAGCGCGGCCTGCCGCTGCTGGAGCGCCTGGCCGCCGAGCGGCCGGCGCTGTGCATCCTGGACGTGGGCCTGCCGGACATCAACGGCTTCGAGCTGTGCCGCCGCCTGCGCGAGCGCACCGATGTGCCGCTGATGTTCCTGACCGCGCGCAGCGAGGAGATGGACCGCATCATCGGCCTGGAAATCGGCGCCGACGACTATGTGGCCAAGCCGTTTTCGCCGCGCGAGGTCAGCGCCCGGGTGCGCACCATTCTGCGTCGTTACACCAAGGGCCAGACGCCGGCCGCCGCGCCGGCGCCCGCCGGTTTTGAGCTGGACGAGGCGCGTGCTTGCGTGCATTTCGCCGGCCACAAGCTGAACCTGACCCGCTATGAATACCTGTTGCTGAAAACCCTGCTGGCGGAGCCGGGGCGGGTGTTTTCGCGCCAGCAACTGATGGAGCGGGTGTGGCGCGACGCCGAGGACAGCTTCGACCGCACCGTGGACACTCATATCAAGACCCTGCGCGCCAAGCTGCGCGACATCGATCCCGACGCCCAGCCCATCCAGACCCATCGCGGCCTGGGCTATAGCTTGAGCCTCTGACCCCATGCGCTTCGGCCTGCGGCTGTTCCTCGGCTATTTCCTGATCGTGGCGGTGGCCGGCTGGTTCGTGCTGGCCATTTTCACCCAGGAGGTGAAGCCGGGCGTGCGCCGCGCCACCGAGGGCACGCTGGTGGACAGCGCCAATGCGCTGGCCGGGGTCGCCGCCGCCGACATCGCCGACGGCGACATCGGCAACGGCCGGCTGGCGCGGGCCTTGCGCGGCCCGCCACGGCCGCCGATAGGCGCCAATATCTCCGGCATCGTCAAGAACAATATGGAATTCCGCGTCTACGTCACCGACGCGCGCGGCGTGGTGATCTTCGATTCCAGCGGCCGCGACCTGGGCCGCGACTACTCGCGCTGGAACGACGTTTACCGCACGCTGCGCGGTGAGTACGGCGCGCGCAGCACCCGCAGCAAGCCGGATGACGAAAACAGCAGCGTGATGCACGTGGCCGCGCCGGTGCGGCTGGATGGCCGCATCGTCGGCGTGCTGACGGTGTCCAAGCCCAATGTGGCGATGGAGCCGGTGATACGCCGCAGCGAGCGCAAGATCATGCTGGCCGGCGGCGCGCTGCTGGGCGCGGCTTTGTTGATAGGCGCGGTGATGGTGTGGTGGATCAACCGCTCCATCCGCCGGCTGGTGGGTTATGCCGAGGCGGTGGCGGCCGGCGAGCCGGCGCGCTTGCCGCGGCTGGGCAGTCCGGAGCTGGACAGCCTGGGCCAGGCGGTGGAGGCGATGCGGCGCAAGCTGGAAGGCAAGGAGTATGTGCAAGCGTATGTGCACACGCTGAGCCATGAACTGAAAAGCCCGCTGGCGGCGATACGCGGCGCCGGCGAGCTGCTGCGGGAAGATCCGCCGCCGGAAACGCGACGCCGTTTCATCGACAATATCCTGGCGCAAAGCCTGCGCATGCAGCAGTTGATCGAAAGACTGCTGTGGCAGGCTCGGGTGGAATCGCGGCTGCGGCCGGACGCCCAGGCGCTGGACTGGCCGGCCTTGATCGCGGAAACCGTGGACGGCAAGGCGCTGGCCGCCGCGCGGCGCGACGTGGAGTTTGATTGCCGGCTGGCGCCGGCGGCCTTGAACGGCGACCGCCTGCTGCTGGCGCAGGCGCTGTCCAATCTGCTGGACAACGCGCTGGAGTTCAGCCCGCCGGGCGGCGTCATCGAGCTGAGCGGCGCGCCGGAAGAGGGCGGCTATCTGCTCCGCGTGCGCGACCATGGGCCGGGGGTGCCGGATTATGCGCTGGAGCGGGTGTTCGAGCGCTTTTATTCCTTGCCGCGGCCGGACAGCGGCAAGAGCACCGGCCTGGGCCTGAGCCTGGTGCGCGAAGTGGCGCAGCTGCACGGCGGCCGCGCCGAACTGCTTAACCATGCCGATGGCGGCGCCGAGGCGCGGCTGTGGCTGCCGCCGGGCTGAGCCCGCTTCGATAGCGAGCGGCTTCGGCCCACTTCACCGAGACTTCACACGGGCTCATTCCCGCTTCATCGCCTGGATTTAGGCTGTCTCCCGTCATAGATCCAGGAGACAAGCGATGAAGAAAAACCCCTTATTGACCAAAATACTGATCCTGCTGGCGCTGTCCTTGGCGCTGCTGGTGCCGGTGAGCGCGATCAGCAATCTGATTTCAGAACGCAAGCACTACCAGGAAGAAGCGGTGGAAAAAGTGGTGGCCAGCACCAGCGGCGAGCAAACCGTGATCGGCCCGGTGCTGGTGATTCCCTATGTGGAAACCGTGGAGGAGAAGCAGAACGGCAAGACCCAGAGCGTCAAGCACGAACTGGAGCGCTATGTGCTGCCGCGCCAGCTGGCGGTGGACAGCAAGCTCAAGGTCAGCCCGCGCGCGCTGGGCATCTACCAGGCGCTGATCTTCGGCAGCGAAGCCGGCTTCAGTGGCCATTTCGAGATTCCGCCGCAGCCGGATCTGTTCAAGCCGTCGATTCAGTTGAAGACCCCCTATCTGGCGGTGGGCATCAGCGATCCGCGCGGCATCGGCAAGGTGCCACAGTTGAACGCCGGCGGCAAAGCGCATCCATTCTCCGCCGGCGCCGGCCTGCCGCATATGAGCGAGGGCATACACGCGCCGCTGCCGCAGTTGCTGGACCTCGCCAAGCCGCAGACGCTGCCGTTCGCCTTTCAGCTCAATCTGCAGGGCACCCGCAGCATCAGCTATGTGCCGGTGGGCGAAAGCAGCACGTTGAGCCTGACGTCCAACTGGCCGCACCCCAGCTTCATCGGCAACTTCCTGCCGCTGCAGCGCAGCGTGGACGCCAAGGGCTTCAAGGCGCAGTGGGAGAGCAGCTGGTTCGCCAATAATCTGAACGACCGTTTCCAGCAAGCCGCCTTCAGCGACGGCAAATCCGGCCTGAGCGCCTTGCCGGCCTTCAGCACCGGCCTGGTGCAGCCGGTGGATCAGTATCAACAGAATGAGCGCTCGGTCAAATACGCGGTGCTGTTCATCGGACTGACCTTCTTGTCCTTCTTCCTGCTGGAAACGCTGCGCAGCCTGCGCGTGCACCCTATCCAGTACGTGCTGGTGGGCATGGCGCTGGTGATGTTCTTCCTGGTCCTGCTGGCCTTGTCCGAGCACCTGGGCTTCGGACCGGCCTATCTGCTGGCGGCGGCGGCCTGCGTCGGCCAGATCGGCTTCTACGTCAGCCATATCCTGGGCGGCTGGAAGCGCGGCCTGGGTTTCGCCGGACTGCTCAGCCTGCTGTACGCGGTGCTGTACGGCCTGCTGCAGTCCGAGGACAACGCGCTGTTGCTGGGCAGCTTGCTGCTGTTCGCCGCCCTGACCGCGATCATGACGCTGACGCGGCGGCTGGACTGGTATCGCTTCTCGGTGCGCAGCGAAGACACGGCGGCGGAAGCGCCGCTGCCTTCGCCCCCGGAGCAGTCTTGAATACCGCGGCATTGACATCGGCATGATTTTACGGATTCACAAAACCGCCATCATCGAGTAATGCGCTCTCGCTATCGTTTTCCCGCCCGGCCATCTTCCGGGCGGGGCGCCGGCCCGGATACGTCCCGGGCCGGCGGTTTTCCATTGCGGCTCCGCGCTGGCGCCGCCATAAAACGACTAGCTTCCGATGACGCATACCACTCTCACGCCGGCCCGCTGGGCGCGCTGGCTGGCCGCCTGCCTGCTGGCGGCCTTGCTCGCCGGCTGTATCGGCGACAGCAATCAAGACCCGTCCGGCCAGCCGGGCAATGGCAATTCCAATCAAACCAAACCGCCGGCCAAGCTCAGCTGCGCGCCCTGACCGGACCCTCCGCCATGACCGATACCCCCGTTTCCTCGTCCCGCCGCCAGTTCATCAAGCGCGGCGGCGCGCTGGCCGCCAGTTCCCTGACGCTGTCCCTGCTGCCGGCCTCCATTCAGCGCGCGCTGGCGATTCCCGCCAATAACCGCACCGGCACGCTTCAGGATGTCGAGCACATCGTGATCCTGACCCAGGAAAACCGCGCTTTCGACCATTACTTCGGCAGCCTGGCCGGGGTGCGCGGCTTTGGCGATCGCTTCCCGCTGCCGCTGGCGGACAGCGCCTTGCTCAAGCGCAAAAGCGTATGGTTCCAGACCAACCAGGGCAATAGCCTGACGCCGCCGCGCGTGGTGGCGCCGTTCCACCTCAACACCGCGCAGACTTTCGCCTATATGCGGGTGGAGGGCACGCCGCATGTGTGGTCGGACGCGCAATACGCCTGGGGCAAGGGCGTGATGAACGCCTGGCCCACCTATAAGCAGAACCACGCCATGGGGTACTTCAAGGAGACGGACCTGCCGTTCCAGTACGCGCTGGCCAATGCCTTCACCCTGTGCGACGCCTATCACTGCGCGTTTCAGGGCGGCACCAATCCCAACCGCGTGTTCCTGTGGTGCGGCGGCAACGATCCACAGCAACAGGGCAAGGGCCCGGTGATCGCCAACGCCTACGACTCGGTCGATTACAACCCCAAGGGCGGCTACACCTTCAGCACTTACGCCGAGCGGCTGGAAGCGGCCGGGGTGAGCTGGAAGATTTACCAGAACATGGCGGACAACTTCACCGACAATCCGGTGGCCGGCTTCCGCAGCTTCCGCGCCGCCTACTTTGACGAGCCCGGCGCCAAGCCTGCGCTCAAGGACAAGGGCTTGTCCACCTGGACGCTGGACGATCTGCGCCGGGATGTGCAGGCCAACCGCCTGCCCCAGGTCAGCTATATCGTCGCCACCGCCGAGGGCTCGGAGCATCCCGGCCCGTCCAGCCCGGCGCAGGGCGCCGATTACACCGCCCGGGTGCTGGATGCGCTGACATCCAATCCGGAGGTGTGGAGCAAGACGGTGTTCCTGGTCAATTTCGACGAGAACGACGGTTTCTTCGATCACGTGCCGCCGCCGGCCGCGCCCAGCTATCTGAGCTGGGACGCGGATCCGGCCAAGGCGGTGCTGGCCGGCGCGTCCACCGTGGCCACCGACGGCGAATACCATCATCTGCGCAGCAGCGAGACCGGCAATGAGCGCGCCGACCTGATCCACGTGCCTTACGGCCCGGGACCGCGGGTGCCGATGTACGTGATCTCGCCATGGAGCCGCGGCGGCTGGGTCAATTCCCAGGTGTTCGACCACACCTCGGTGATCCGCTTCATCGAGCAGCGCTTCGGCGTCAAGGAACCCAACATCACCGCCTGGCGGCGCGCGGTGTGTGGCGATCTGCTGTCCTGCTTCGACTTCGTCAACCCCAATGCCGAGCTGCCCAAGCTGCCGGCCACCGCCGCGCTGGCGGCGCGCGCGCGCGCCTTGCCCGGC
>NZ_JAJOHW010000034.1 GCF_021129195.1 Chromobacterium aquaticum
GCCGCACGGTGACCGAGCGCGGCGCGGCGGGAGCGGTGCTGGGCGCGATATCCGGAACCGCGCGGGGTTCGGCGAGCGCGGCCGGCGCTGCGATCGGAGGCGCGCTATCGGCCGTGGGCCGCGCAGCGGCGGTGGTTTGGGGCGCGCTGCCGCCCTGGGATGGTGTTGTCCGCGGCGGCTTGGCCAGCAGCGCCTGCAGTTGCGGAAACAGAGTTTCCACTCGCAGAGGCTTGCCCAGCACCGGCGCCGGCGCTTGCGTCGGCGCGCTGGAGGCGACTATCAGCGCCGGCAAGTCCGGATGACGCTGGCGGAAGTCCTCCCAGGCTCGCCAGCCGATGGCGCTGTCGATGTCGACGATGGCCAGGTCCGGCGGCGAGTCGGGCGCGCCCGTTTCCAGCAGGCGGTAGCACAGGCTGCGATGCAGGCGGAAAGCCATGCGCAGCAGCGCCAGCTTGCGCTCGTCCATGCCGACGGCGAGCACGGCTATATCGATGGCGGCGGAGTCTTGGCGCGGCATGGCGGATCAGGCTGCCAACATGCGCCGGTGGCTGGGGCCGGCCTCGGTGTCGAAACCGGCCAGATGGGCGCTGACCTCCAGCGGTAGCCGCGGCGCATGGCCGCGCAGCTGGCGCAGCAGCCACTGGAAGCGGGCCGAGTCGTCCTGGCAGCGATAGAGTTGCAGCAATGGCGGATAGTTGGCGGCGTCGTCCGGTTGCGCCAAGACCGCTTGTTCCAGGATATGAATCGCCATGTCCACCTGGCCTTCGCTCAGATAGGCGTCGGCTTCGGCGCGGGGATCTGTCGCCGCCAGTTCGGCCGTGGCTGCATGGCGGGTCACCAGCGGCAGACGCTGCGGCGCGGAGCCGACCGAGGCGATATTGAGGCCCAGGCTGCGGCCGATGCGCTCCAGTTCCGACCGGTCTGGGCGCAGCGCCAGCAGATCCAGCGCCGGATGGACGCCGAGCAGCCAGCCGGCGTGTATCAGCTGTTCCTTTAGATCGGCGCCGTGGCCGTCCAGCAAGAGATGGAATTGCCACAATACCCGCACATAGCGCGGCAACTGCCGCTGCCGGTAATGCACATGCAGCAGGTCCAGCAGGTGGGAAAGCGAATCCGGGCGCAGCGCCAGCGCCTGCTCCAAGGCGACCGCGGCCGCGGTGTATTCCTGCCAGCGCAGCCAGACTCGGGCCTGGCGTTCTGCCGGCAGCAAGGCTGCGACGGCGTCCTTTTCCGCCTCGTTCAGCGGAAACAAGGGCGCGCAGCCTTGCAGCAGTGTTTGCGGGCGCAATGGACAGGGCTCCAGATCGCCGACGTCCGCGGCTTGTGCCGGCGCAGTCGGCGCGGCCGATGCTTCAAGCGCCGGCGCATCGTCGCCCAGGCGCAGGCGAATCGCCTCGGGGTCCCAGCCCAATCTTTGCTCGGCCAGCACGCGCAGCGCCAGATGGTTGCGCTCGATGCGCAGCCCGGCTTCCAGCGCCTGTTCCAGTTGCTCGCGCCCGATCAGCGCCAGATCATGCTGGCGTTCCAGCATCGCGCCGTAGTCGTCCAGCGCGCCGGTTTGCAGGTACAGCCCGGTCAGGCGTTGCAAATGCTTGGCCGAATGCGGCGCCAGGCGGTCCACATAATGGCGCAAGGCCTGCGCCGCCTGTCCCAGGTAGCCGAACTCGATGAAGATGTCGACTTCGGTCAGCAAGTCGACTTCGTCCACCTGGTAGGGCTGGCCGGCGGCATCTGTCGGGCCGTCCAACTCTATTTCCCTAGTGTCAGCGACATCCTCGCGACCGGAGCCGGCGCGGCCGGAGCGCCAGCGCAAGGCGGCCAGCAGCGTCAGCAGGCCCATGGCCAGCGCCAGGCCGGGAATCAGCTCCATGCCCTGCGGCAGCCAGTCAGCCATGGGGGATGGCCTCCCGCGGCGGCGGAGTGAAATCAGCGGGACCGATCAGGTCGGTGCCGCACTCCAGGGTTTCGAACCAGTCCAGGAAGCGCTTCACCATCGCCTTGCCCTGGAAGGAGCCGCCGTGCTGCGGCACTATCCATTCCACGTCCAATTGGCGGACCATGTCCACCCATAGCCGGCAGGCCTTGTTATTGGTCATATAGCGGCGGTGGAAGGCGAGCATGTGGCTATCGTGCAGATGGGAGTCGAAATCGCTGACCGGCAGGCCGGCGGCGTGGCCGTCCATCAGCGAGGCGCCGATGTCGCCGGAGAACAGGATCTTGCTGATCGGATCGTAGATCTGGAAGAAGCCCACGGTGTGCAGATAGTGGGCGGGGACGATTTGCAGATCGGCGCCGCCCAGGCGCAGCCACATGCCGCGCGGCGGAATCGCCACCAGGCGCCCGGCGGTGGCGCCGCGCATGCAGAAATGGGGCAGGAAGCGGGTCCATTCCTCGGCGATGATTACCTGGGCGTCGGTGATCAGCAGCCAGCCGCCGACCGAGGCGATGATGTCCGGATCCTGGTGCGAGGCGAAGATGTAGCGGGTGTGCGAGGGCAGGAAGTAATCGGCCAGCTCGGCGATCAAATGCTTGTAGGTCAGATTGCCGCCGGGATCGAGCAGGATGCCTTCGCCCTGATCGATGATGGCGAATTGATTGGACTGAATGCCTTCGCCTTGCACCAGTTCGGTGAAGGCCACGCATTTGTGATTGCCGTCGTCGTAAAGCACCAATGCCATGAGCTGCCTTGTCTGCTCGAACGCGCCCGCGAGCGTGGCGGGCGCGGTGTCGCCGCGTATGCCGTAAGAATGGCGCAATATTATGCAGCTGGTATGGTTGGGGTCTTGACCTGGGTCAAGCCGACCCGGAACGAATATTTCGATACCGACATGACAGCGCGGCATTAAAGATGTATTATTTTTACATCTTTAAAAGCGCAGCGGCCCGGAAGGGCATTTTTTGGCGCGAATAATATGTATTTCACACACATCTTCAAGGAGCCATCATGTTGAGTCCCACCACCCGCCAGTTGGTCAAGGCCACCGTTCCCGTGTTGCAACAGCATGGGGTGGCGCTGACCAGTCATTTCTATCGCCGCATGTTCAGCCACAATCCGGAGTTGAAGAACCTTTTCAACCAGGGGCATCAGCATTCCGGCCAGCAACAGCAGGCGTTGGCCATGGCGGTGCTGGCCTATGCCCAGCATATCGATGACCCCTCGCCGCTGGCGCCGGTGCTGACCCGGGTGGCGCACAAGCATGTGAGCCTGGGCATTCGCGCCGAGCACTATCCCATCGTCGGCAAGCATCTGCTGGCATCGATCCAGGAGGTGATGGGGGAGGCGGCCACGCCGGAGCTGGTCGAGGCCTGGGCCGCCGCTTACGGACAGTTGGCGGATATCTTGATCGCCGAGGAGCGCGAGTTGTACCGCGCCGCCGCCAATGCCGAGGGTGGCTGGGCCGGCTGGAGGCCGTTCCGTATCGAACGCAAGGTGGCGGAGAGCGAGGAAATCACCTCCTTCTATCTGGTGCCGGCCGATGGCGGCGCGGTGCCTGGTTTCCGGCCTGGCCAATATGTGTCGGTCAAATGCTTCATTGAGGAATGGGGCCTGGCTCAGCCGCGCCAGTACAGCTTGTCTGACGCGCCCAACGGCGAGTATCTGCGGATCTCGGTCAAGCGCGAGGCCGGCGGCGAGGACAAACCGGCGGGGAGGGTATCCAACCTGCTGCACGCGGAGAAGCGAGAGGGCGATGTCCTGGAACTGAGCGCACCGCAGGGTGATTTCTTCTTGCATGAGGAGCGCAGCGGCCCGGTGGTGTTGATCAGCGCTGGCGTCGGCCAGACGCCGATGCTGTCCATGCTGCGCCATTTGTTGAAAACCGGCAGCCGCCGCGAAATCCGCTACTTGCACGCGGCGCGTCATGGCGGCGCGCACGCGATGCGCGAGGGTGTGCGGCAAATGACGGAGAACCACCCGCAGTTGCGCGCCCATGTGTGTTATGAAGCGCCGCGCGCGCAAGACCAGTTGGGCCGCGACTTTCAGCAGCAGGGCCGGCTGCAACTGAGCCAACTGCGCGAACTGGCGCTGCTGAACGACGCCGACTACTACCTGTGCGGCCCGGTGGGCTTCATGCTGGCGCAGCGCGCCAGCCTGCTGGACCTGGGCGTGGCGGCGGAACGGGTGCATTTCGAAGTGTTCGGCTCCAACGCCGTCGCCGGTTGAGCGGCGCGCCGCCCGCGTCCCCATTGAGTCGGCGGCGCAGGCGGCGTATGCTGCCGCGGTTTCCCTCTAGGTCCCGGACCATGCAACTGACCCGTTTCACCGATCTTGGCCTGCGCGTGCTGATGTATCTGACCTGGCAGGAGGATGGCCAGCTGGCCACCATCCCGGAAATCGCCGAGCGCTTCGAAGTGTCTCGCAATCACTTGGTCAAGGTCGTCCACTTCATGGCGCAGCAGGGCTGGCTGCAAACCAGCCGCGGCAAGGGCGGCGGATTGGCGCTGGCGCGAGCGCCGGAGCAGTACCGCGTCGGCGAGGTGGTGCGCGCGCTGGAAGGCTTGTCGCAGTTGATAGACTGCGCCGAGCCGCCGTGCGCGCTGCGGCCGGGCTGCCGGCTCAAAGGCGCGTTGGATCTGGCGCTGGCGGCGTTTTTCCAGACGCTGGACCAATACACGCTGCGTGACATCATCGCCGCGCCCACCGGTGAGGCCATCATCCGGCTGCATCGCCTGGCGCCTGGCGCCAAGTAATGACGTTGTTGTTTTTATTTGCTTAAAGACATTTTCTCATTTGTAATATTTTTTACATCACCTTGTCGTGAATTGGATGGGTACTTACACTGCCCGCCATGCCTTATTCGATCCTAATCCCTATCATTCTGTTGCTGGCCGGTTGTGACGCGGCCGAGCTGTCCAAAATCAGTCAATCCGCGGAAGTGAAGGCGCTGGCCAAGGCCGGTGAAGCCGCACTGCGCCAGCTGGAGCAGGCGACGCGGCCGGCCGACGCCGCCGCGCCGGGCCGGGTACAGGCCGCAACCTTGGTCAGCGGCAGCAAGCAAGTGGGGCACCGCGATTTTTCCAATGCCAAGAAAGTGCTGCCACGCGTGTTCGCCGGCATGGAGCAGGATTTCTACTGCGGCTGCGATTACCGCGACAAGGCGGTGAACTGGAAGTCTTGCGGCTATTCGCCGCGCAAATCGGAAACCCGCGCCAGCCGCATCGAGTGGGAGCACGTGGTGCCGGCCTGGAACCTGGGCCACCAGCGGCAATGCTGGCAGCAGGGCGGCCGCAAGAACTGCGCGTCAAGCGACCCGGTGTTCCGCATGGCCGAAGGCGATCTGAACAATCTGGTGCCGGCGGTGGGCGAGGTCAACGGCGACCGCGCCAACTTCGCCTACGGCGCGTGGAGCCGCAAGCCGACGCCTATGTACGGCCAATGCCAATCGGTGACGGATTTCGGCAACAAACGTTTCCAGCCGCGCGAGGAAGTGCGCGGCGCGGCGGCGCGCATCACTTTGTACATGCATGCCCGCTACCAACTGCGCATGAGCCGGCAGGACCAGCAACTGATGTGCGCCTGGGCGCGCCAGTATCCGGTGGATGCCTGGGAGCGCCGCCGCGACGCGCGCATCGTGCAGTTGCAGGGCGAGGGCAATTTCCTGGTGGCGCAGCCGCAGCGGCTGGCCGAGCTGTGCGGCGCTATTTGACCGCGCCGTCCATGCCGCGCATGAAATAGCGCTGGCAGAAGAGGAAGACCAGCAGCACCGGCGCGATGGTCAGCACCGCGCCGGCGGCCACCATGCGGGTGGAAGTGGCGAACGCGCCTTTCAGGTATTGCACTCCGACGGACAGCGGATACAGCTCCGGGCTTTTCAGCACCACGCTGGGCCAGACATAGCTGTTCCAAGACCACACCAGGGTGAAGATGGTCAGCGTGGCCAGATAGGGCCGGCTCAGCGGCAGGCAGATGCGCCAGAACAGCTGCCAGTCGTCGGCGCCGTCCATGCGCGCGGCGGCGACGATTTCCTCGGGAATCTCCTCGAAGGCGTGCTTCATCAGGAAGATGCCGAAAGCGCCGGCCAGCGCCGGCAGCGCCACGCCGACGCGGCTGTCGTCCAGGCCCAGCCAGGACAGGGTCACGTAGTTGCTGAGCACATTGGTCTCGCTGGGCAGCAGCAAGGTGGCGATGATGGCGTAGAACACCCATTGCCGGCCGCGGAAGCGCAGCTGCGACAGAGCGAAGCCGGCGCAGCTGGAAACCAGCAGCGTGCCGGCGGTGGTCAGCCCGGAAATCAGCGCCGAGTTCCACAAAAACCGCCCCATCGGGATCTGCTGCCAGACTTCGGCGAAGTGGGCGAGGGACCAAGCGTCCGGCAGCCGCGGCGGGAAATCGAATACCTGCTCGCCGTCGCCCAGCGCAATCGCCAGCGTCCACACAAAGGGATAGCAGGCGGCGCCGGCCAGCGCCAGCAACAGCAGATAGTCCGGCAGCCGCCGCAGCGATCGCGCGACGGCGCTGGAACGAAGGGGGGGCATGACGGCGGAAGTCTTGGCTGACATGGGCGGGCCTAACGGTGGTCTGGGCGCAGCAGGCGGAAATTGAGGCCGGCCAGCAGCAGGCAGACCACGGTCAAGAGTAGGCCGGCGGCGGCGCCGCGGCCAAAGTCCAGTTGATCGAAGCCCTGGTGGAACATGTAGTAGAGCACGGTGTAGGTCGAGTTCAGCGGCCCGCCGCGCGTCATCACCAGCACCTCCTCGAAGGCCTTGAGCGCGTCCAGCGTCGAGATCAGGCTGCAAAACAGAATGGTGGGCTTCAGCATCGGCAGGGTAATGCGCCAGAAACGCTGCCAGGCATTGGCGCCGTCCAGCCGCGCCGCTTCCTGCATCTCCGCTGGGATCGCCTGCAGGCCGGCGAGGTAGAGCACCATGTAATAGCCGATGCCGCGCCAGAAAGTGACGAACATCACTGAAAACAGCGCGATGTCCTCGTCGCTGAGAAAGCCGATCTCCTGCTGCGCCGCCAGCAGGCCCAGCCAGCGCAGCGCGCTGTTGAGCACGCCGTAATCGGCATACATCCAGTTCCACATGATGCCGACCACGGCCACGGTGGTGATCACCGGCAGATAGATGGCGGCACGGAACAGCTTGATGCCGCGCAGCGGCCGGTTGGCCAACAGCGCCAGCGCGATGGCGGCCAGCTGGATGGCCGGCACCACCAGCAGATAGAGCAGGGAATTGCGCAGCGCGCGCCAGAACACCTCGTCCTGCAACAGATAATCGAAGTTCTCCAGCCCCGCCCATTGCGGCGGCGATAGCAGATCATAGCGAGTGAAGGCCAGATAGCTGCCGAACAGCAGCGGCCAGAACGTGAACACCGCCATCAGCAGCAGGGCCGGAGTCAGGAACAGCCAGGCGTTGCGGGCGCTGGATCGCATCGTGGAAACGCGCTTAGCGCAACTGCCGGTTCCAGAACGCTGCGGCCTCGTCCAGCGCCAGCTGGGCGTCCTTGCGGCCGGTGACCGCGGCTTCCGCGCTGTCCACCAGCTTTTTCTTCAAGTCCGCCAGCCGCGGCACGCCGCTCAGGCTGAAAGTGCGGATGTCCGGCGCCACCTTGGCGCCCTGGACGCGGGCGGCGTCGACCAGGCTGCCGCCGGCCTGGGTGAAGTAGGGATCGCGCAGCGCGGCGCGGGTGGAGGGGAAGGTGGCGCCGGTCACCTTGGAAAACGCCAGCTGTTGCGCGTCGCTGGTGAGGAAGCGCGCGAACTTGATCGCCTCGGCCTGGGTGGCCGCGGGCAGGCCCTTGGACACCGCCCAGCCAAACTGGTAGCCGCCCTGGACCATGCCGGTGGGACCCAGCGGCGCCGGCTGCACCCGGCTGACCGCGAAAATGGCGCGGGCGTCGCTCTGGGTGCGGCGCACCGCGGTGGGCGCGGTTTCCATCATCGCCAGCCGGCCGCTGTTATAGAGCTTGACGCTGGCCTGGTAGTTGTCGTCGGCGAACAGGTTTTCCTTGGCCAGCGCGCCAGCTTTGTAGGCGTCGGCGTATTGGCGCAGCAGCGCCGCGTGCGCCGGGCTGTTGAAGACCGCCTTGCCGTTTTGCAGCAAGGGCAGGCCGCGGCCCAGCATGATGCCGTCGATCTGGCCCAGCTGCGGCAGCAGGCCGGGCACGCCGGTCTTGGCGCGAATGGCCTTGGCCGCGGCCAACTGCTGTTCCAGGCTGTCCAGCTTGCGCGCCGGGTCCAGGCCGGCCTTGCGGAACAGCTCGCCGTTGAGCACCAGCACATTGACGTTGTTGTACCAGGGATAGGCGTAGAGTTTGCCGCCCACGCTCAGATCGCTCAGCGCATTGGGCAGATAGCCGGCCTTGTCGGCCGGCAAGGTCGGGTCCAGCGGCAACAGCGCGCCTTTCTGCGCGTATTTGTACAGCCGCGGCACGTCGTGGTTGATCAGCGCCGGAGGCCGGCTGGCGGCGATGGCGGCATTGAGCTTGGTTTCGAAGCCCTCGTTGAACACATCCACCCAGCGTAGCTCGACATTGGGGTTTTGCGCCTCGTACTGCTTTTTCGCGGCGGCGAAGTAGGCGTCGAACTGCGGTTTGAGCGAGTCGGTCCAGTATTCGACCACGATTTTGTCGGCGCGAGCGGGGCCGGCCAGGGCCAGCAAGCCGGCGAGCAGCAGCGGGGAGAGGCGCATGGAAAATCCTTTGCGGTGAGGAGGGTGATCAGTCGGCCAACAAGAGCAGGGCGCCGGCGCAGGCGTCGCCTTGCGGCCGGCTGAGGCGGGCGGCGAATTCCGGCGGCAGCCAGTCGCGCAGCGCCCGGCCCAGGCCGCCGCACAGCGCCACCGGCAACTGCTGTTCCGGGTCCAGCGCCTTGGCGATGGCCCAGGCGTCGCGGCCGGCCTGGCGCAGCAGCTCCGCGGCCAGCGAATCGCGGTGGCCATTGGCCACCACCAGCGGCGCCAGTTGCGCGAACAGGGTCGGCGTGGCGCGGCCGTTCCAGGCCATCATCGCCTGCCAGTCGCCGCCGACATGTTCCAGCACCGCCCGCGTCAGCGGCGTCGCGTCGAGACGGCCGTCCAGCGCCATCTGCGCGTATTGCGCGGCGCGCTGGCCCAGCCAGGCGCCGCTGGCCTCGTCGCCGCTGGGATAGCCCCAGCCGCCGACCTCGCGGTGGCAGCCGTCCGGATACAGGGCCTCGCCTATGCTGCCGGTACCCAGCGCCACGATCACGCCGGGCCGGCCGCCGTGGGCGCCCAGCAAGGTGGTGTAGCCGTCGGTGGCCAGGCGCAGGCGGGCGTAGCCTGGGTCGGCGGTGCGGAAGGACTCGGCCCAGGCGCTGTTGTGTACGCCGGACAGGCCCAGGCCTATCGCGCATCGCGCCGGCGGCGCCGGGGGCAGCCCGGCTTGTTCGAAGGCGCGGACGATGACTTCGCCCACCGCGGCCCAGGCCTGCGGCACGCCGCGCGACAAGGCGGAAGGCCCGCCCTCGGCATGGGCCAGCGGGCGGGAGCGCGCGTCGCTCAGGCAGACGCGGGTGCCGCTGCCGCCGCCATCGACACCCAAGCGGTACTCAAAAGCTTCAGTCACGGTGCAGTCCTTGGTCAAATGCGATGCTCGGCGCAAATCCGTGCTACATCATCGACTTGCGCGAGAATCCAGCGATGCCATTAGAATTTTTTGGCATTCAATCATTACATTGGTATTTCGTCAAGTTGATTTATTTAATTGTGGTGACAATGCCGCCGCGCTGTCGTCGCCGCCGCGCTGTCGTCGCCGGCGCAACAGGCCCGGTCGGCGCTCTTGTCCGGCCGGGTCCGGCTCGCCATACTGCCGGCATGAAATCCACTTCGGCAGGCCAGGATCCGCGCACGGTGGCGGGAACCAATCTGGAGCATGCCCGCGCGCACAACCGCCGCGCGGTGATCGAAACCATACGCCTGAACGGGCAGCTGACTCGCGCCGAAATCGCGCGCCTGACCGCGCTGACGCCGCAAACGGTGTCCAATATCGCGGCGGAGCTGCTGGACGGTGGCATGCTGCTGGCCGGCGAGCCGATACGGGAAGGCGCGCGCGGCCAGCCGGCGATTCCCCTGAGCATCAATCCGGACGGTGCTTATTCTCTGGGCATACAGCTGGACACCCAGTCCTTGATCGCGGTGGCGGTGGACCTGGCCGGTCAATGCCGCGCGCGAGTGGAGGCGCCGGTGCGGCGGCCGGGTCCGCAGCAGGCGCTGCCGCTGATCGAGGACGTGGTGGCGCGGCTGCGCGCCGATTCAGGCATAGACTGGACGCGGGTGCTTGGCCTGGGCCTGGTGATGCCGGGTCCGTTCGGGGTGGAGGGCATGAGTTCGGTGGGCCCCACCACCTTGCCCGGCTGGGAGGAGGTGGATGCCGCGGCGGAACTGGAGCGCCGGCTGGGCTTGCCGGTGCGGCTGGAGAAGGACGCCACCGCCGCCGCCATCGGCGAGCGTCTGTATGGCCGCGCCGCCGCGCTGCGTAATTTCGTCTATCTGTTCATCGGCGCCGGCTTGGGCGCCGGCCTGTTTCTGGACGGGCGGCTGTATGCCGGGGTCAAGCATAATGCCGGCGAAATCGGCCATATGATCGTGATACCGGACGGCAGGCCCTGCGATTGCGGCAATCACGGTTGCCTGGAGCGCTATGTGTCGCTGCGCGCGCTGTACGAAACGCTGGGCCTTGCCGACGTCGCCGAGCAGGCCGCCCGCAGCCTGCGGCAGCCGACGCCGGAAATCTGCTACGGCATCGAGCGCTGGCTGGCGATCGCGGCGGCGCCGCTGCGGCAGGCGATCAACATCCTGGAAAGCCTGCTGGATATCGAGGCGGTGGTGATAGGTGGCTTCTTGCCGGCGGATCTGCTGGAGCAGCTGGAACAGCGCTTGCATCCGCTGCCGGTATCGATACGCCATAGCAGCGGCCCGCGGGTGCTGCTGGGTGGCGCCGGCCGCGATACCGTGGCGCTGGGCGCGGCGGCGTTGCCCATCTTCGACGAATTCAACCCGCAGTACGAAGTGCTGCTCAAGGCCTGATTCGGCGTCTTTTTATGTCAATGGCTTGACCTGGCCGCCGCGACGCGTAAATATTGCCCGACATTAAAGCAAAACGCTTTATTTATTTACCGGGAGCCGCGCCATGAAGATCCTGTTGAATCACGTCGGTTTCGAGCCGCAAGCACCCAAGTTGGCCTTGCTGCAAGCCTCGGCGGCCGACCGGCCGCAGGCGCTGATCCTGCTGGACCGCGAGTCCCGCCCGGTGCAGGAGATCGCCTTGCAAGCGCTGGGCATGGCCGAAGGCTGGCCGGAGTGGCATTACTGGCAAGCCGATTTCAGCGCCTGGACGCAGCCGGGCCAGTATCGGCTATGGCTGCAGGACAGCGCGCCGCCGGTGCTCAGCCATGAATTCACGGTGGCATCGGACTGTCTGGGCGCTCAGATGCTGTCCGATCTGCTGAATCACTTCAAGTCGCAGCGTTGTACTGGCTTGTATGACCGCGCCGACCGCGCGGCGCCGGAGTGGGGAGGCGGCGCGCGCCGCGATGTCAGCGGCGGCTGGTTCGACGCCTCCGGCGATTGCTCCAAATACCTGTCCCATCTGTCCTACGCCAATTTCATGAATCCCCAGCAGACGCCGCTGCTGGCTTGGGCCTTGATGGCCGGCCGCGCCGCCCTGCCGGCGCAGCCGCGCTGGTTCGACGAGCGCATGGTGGACGAGGCCTTGCATGGCGCTGATTTTCTGCTGCGCATGCAGCACTCGTCCGGCTTTTTCTATATGACGCTGTTCGACGGCTGGAGCAAGGCGCCGGAGCAGCGTGAGCTGTGCGCCTTCACCACGCAGCGCGGCGTCAGGTCGGGGGCCTTCCAGGCTGGCTTCCGCCAGGGTGGCGGCCTGGCGATCGCCGCGCTGGCGCGCGCGGCGGAACTGCCGCGCGACGGCGAGTTCAGCCGCGGCGATTATCTGGCGGCGGCGCGGCGCGGCTTCGCTCATCTACAGCAGCACAATACGCGCTATCTGGACGATGGCTGCGAGAATTTCATCGATGATTATTGCGCCTTGCTGGCCGCCTGCGAATTGTACTCGGCCAGTGGCGAGCCGGTGTTCGCCGATGCCGCCGACCGCCGCGCGCGGCGCATGTTGGCGCAGCAGGACGAGGCTGGCCGTTTCTGGATGGACGGGCAGCGGCGGCAGAGTTATTTTCACGCGGTCGAGGCCGGCTTGCCTTATCTGGCCTTGTTGCGCTTCGCCGCGGTATTGCCGGCATCGCCGCTGGCGAGCGCCGCGCGCCAGTCGGTGCGGCGCGGCTTGCAGGCCGAGATGGCATTGACGGCGGCGCCGGGCAATCCCTTCGCCTATCCGCGGCAGTGGGTGGCGGTGGACGGCGCGGCGGGCGCGGCGCGTTTTTTCATGCCGCAGCGCAATGGCAGCGGCTATTGGTGGCAGGGCGAGAATGCGCGGCTGGCTTCGTTGGCGGCCGCGGCCGGCGGGCTGGCGGCGCTTGAGGGGCCGGAAGGCGGGGAGCTGTCGGCTTACGCCCAGGGCGCCTTGGACTGGATTCTGGGGCGCAATCCCTTCGATGTCTGCATGCTGCAGGGCTGGGGCCGTAATAATCCGCGCTATGAGCCGGGCTATTACAATGCCTGCGGCGGGGTGTGCAATGGCATCACCGCCGCGCCGGGCGCGGACGAGGGCATCGCCTTCCTGAGTCCGGAGCAGACCGATATCAGCCAATCCTGGCGTTGGACCGAGCAATGGCTGCCGCATGGCGCCTGGCTGTTCCTGGCGCTGTCGCTGCGCCGCGGGACGGCGTGAAATGCGAAACGCCATCGGCGAGCCGATGGCGTTTGAGCTGAACGGCCCCTTGGGGCCGCAAGCGCTTATTGCTGCTGGGTGCTGCGCGGACCGCGGTTGCCTTGGTAGCCGCCCTCGCGACGCTGGCCCTGGTAACCGCCTTCGCGACGATTGCCGTAGCTGCCGCGGCCGCCGCTGCCCGGACGACGATCGCCGTAGCCGCCTTTGCCGTTGCTATTGCGACGCGGGCCTTTCGGCGGGCGACGGGTGGGTTCCATGCCTTCGATCACGCCTTCGGTGATCTGGCGCTTCAGGTATTGCTCGATGCGGCGCACCTTGTGGAATTCCTTGGACTCCGCCAGGGTGATGGCGGTGCCGTCGCGACCGGCGCGGCCGGTACGGCCGATACGGTGCACGTAGTCTTCAGCCTGTTTCGGCAGGTCGAAGTTCACCACGTGGGTGATGGTGGGCACGTCGATGCCGCGCGCCGCCACGTCGGTGGCCACCAGGATCTTGATGCGGCCGCGACGCAGATCGTTCAGCGTGCGGTTGCGCCAGCTTTGCGGCATGTCGCCGTGCAGGCAGGCGGCGGAGTAGCCCTGGTCGGACAGCTTGTCGGCCAGTTCTTCGGAGTAGGCCTTGGTGGCGGAGAAAATCACGCACTGGTCAAAGCCGGACTCTTTCAGGATGTGATCCAGCAAGCGATGCTTGTGGTTCAGGTCGTCCGCGTACAGCAGATGTTCTTCGATGGTGCCGCCCGAGGTCTCGGTGCGGGCGATCTCGATGCGCTGCGGATCGCGAGTCATCTTCTCGGCCATGCGGCCGACGGTGCCGTCCAGCGTGGCGGAGAACAGCACGGTCTGGCGGGTTTCCGGAGTCGCCTTGACGATGGTCTCGATATCTTCGATGAAGCCCATGTCCAGCATGCGGTCGGCTTCGTCCAGCACCAGCATTTCCAGGCGGGAGAAGTCGATGCGGCCGGAGCGCATGTGGTCCATCAGACGGCCGGGGGTGGCGACGATCAGGTCTACCGGGCGCGACAGCGCGCGGGTCTGGTAGCCGAAGGAAGAGCCGCCCACCAGGCAGACGGTTTTCATCCAGCGCAGGTCCTTGCCGTATTCCAGCGCGTTCTTTTCCACTTGCTGAGCCAGTTCGCGGGTGGGGCACAGCACCAGCACGCGAGGGCCCTGGCCCTTGCCGGTGGAGCGCTCGGACAGCTTGGTCAGCGCCGGCAGCAGGAAGGCTGCGGTCTTGCCGCTACCGGTTTGGGCCGATACCAGCAGGTCGCGGCCGGCGATGGCGGCGGGAACTGCCTGGGCTTGTACTTCGGTAGGGGAAGAGTAGCCGGCGGCTTCCAGCGCGCGCAGGATGGTCGGGGCGATGCCCAGATCGGAAAAATGCATGATGTCCTTTCAAGCCGGATACTGCCGGCGTCACTTGTAGCCAGGTTGGTGGCGGTCGGTTATACGGCGCCTTTAAGCCGTAAATCATCGGCACTAACCTGACAAGCGGCGAACAGCGGTCCAGTCTGATGCGACATTATAAGCGTGGACGAAGCCTGGAAATGGTCAGGGACGATGAAACAATCTCACACGGGCCGAGGCGTGGTTTGGAATGCCCGGTGGAAACACAAGAGGCCGGACTATACGGTAAATCAGACGGGTTTACAACTGTTTTTTAAAAACATGCCGGCTAAGTATTTGATTGTTTGCCGCTTGCGGCGGCGGATTTGTAAAAAAACGCCATGCAACGGCGGTGCTGGCGGTGGTCGCTGAGCAGTTTCGCGGCGGCGGCTTGTGGAGATTTGCGCGGTTCTAACTACACTTCAATACAGACTTGAGCTTGGACCTGGGCTTGGGCGGAATGCCGCCGTTGAGGGCTGATAATGGGTGGAAAGAACCGATTTGCAAGTGCCGGGCGCGGCCGCGCCTGGCTGTTGTCCAGTTCCGCCGGCGCGGCGTATGCCGTCTGCGCCGGCTTGCTGCTGTCGCTGACGCTGGGCTTGGCCCTGCTTGCGACGGGTTTGCGGGCACAGTGGCTGGCGGGGGAGAGGGCGGAATTCGTCGCCGGACAGTTGAACTGGCAGCTATCGCCGGCCTTCGCCGCGCTGGCGCGGCTGGATGCCTTGCCGCCAGGGACGGATTGCGGCGCACAGGCGCAGGAGTTGGCGGAACTGGTGCAGCGCACCTCGCTGGTGCGCTTCGCGGCGGCGCGAGGCGCGGGCGGCGTGGTGTGCGCATCGCGGCGGGGCGTGGTGGCCGAGCCGTTCGAGAGCGGCGCGCGGCTGCTGCCGACCGGCAATGGCCGGATGGTGCCGGGCCTGCGGCTGGCGAATGCGGCAGGAATGCTGGAGCTGGACGCGGGCCCCTTGGTGGCGCAGCTGGCGCTGGCCGAGCGTGAAAGCTTGAAGATGAGTTTACAGGTGGGCGGCGAGGTATTGGTCGCCAGCGGCGAGGTGAGGCCCTTGGGCGCGGAGCCGGTTGGCGAGGCGAGCTGGCTGCCGTCGGCGCCCGAGCGCATCGGCGTGCTGGCCGCGCCACAGTGGTCGGCGCTGGTCTGGCAGGCCTTGCGGACGCAGTGGCTGGCCTTGCTGCTGGCGGCGGCGCTAGGCTGCGGCATCGCTTGGGGCGTGCGCCGAGGCGGCGGCGGCCGCAAGGCGACCGGCTGGGAGATTGCCGAGGGGATTCGGCAGAAGGAATTCTTCGCGCATTACCAGCCCATCGTCACCGCGAGCAATGGCGAGTGCGTCGGCGTGGAAGTGCTGGCGCGCTGGCGACATCCGGTGCAGGGCAATGTACGTTCCGAGGTGTTCATCCAGACCGCGATCGACGCCGGCCTGATCGTGGCGCTGACGCGTTATCTGCTGCGGCGCGTGGCCGAGGAGCTGCAGCAGATCGTGTTGCCGCCGGGCTTTATGGTGGGCATCAATATTTCCACCGAGCACCTGGCCTTGCCCGAATTGCTGGACGATTGCCGCGCGCTGGTCAATCTGCTGCGCGACAAGCAGGCGCAGCTGGTGCTGGAGATTTCCGAGCGCGCGCCGCTGCAGGAGGCCTCTGGCGCGCAGAAGGTGATCAATGGGCTGCGGCAGATGGGAGTGAGGCTGGCGCTGGACGATTTTGGCGCCGGCTATGCCGACAAGGCGTATTTGAGCCGCTGGGGCTTTGATTATCTGAAAGTGGAAAAAGGCTATGTGTCGGCGCTGGGGCAGGACAGCCTGAAGGGCAATATCCTGGACGGCCTGCTGCTGTCATCCAATGAGATGGGGGTGCAGGTCATCGTCAAGGGGGTGGAGACCCAGGGGCAGCAGAGCTATCTCAACGTCAAGGGGTTTGAATATCTGCAAGGCTTTTATTTCGGCAAGCCGATGACCTTGAATCATTTCCGGCAATGGCTGTATTCCGGCATCGCCGAAAGCCGCGGCCGGCCTCCCGGCAAAACCGGCGGCGAGGGCTGATCGCCGCCGTTCGCTTGGGCGCCGGGGCCCGCTTTGCTACAATGCGCCCTTTTTTGTTTCAGGAAAGGGGTAGGAATGGTGTATGCCGTGCAGCGTTATGCGGCCTCCCGTCCTTGGGCCAAGCGGATCGGTCAACTGTATGCGCAGGCCGCGCAGCCGTCCGCGGCGCGCAAGGAAATGAAGGAAGTGATCAAGCGTGAGCTGGAGCGCGCCGCCCAAGTGTTTGAAGTGCGGCAGCAGACCATAGTCGCCGAGTTGGCGCTGGCGGAATCCTGGGGCTGCTTTGCGCGCCATGGCCGCGTGATCTCCCACCTGGACGACGCCTTGGCTCAGGCTCTGGCCCATACCCGCCTGCCTTCCCATTTGCCGGATACCTTGATCCTGCCCGCGGACGCCTTCTTCCTGCATGTGCCGGCCGGTGGCGGCGCCTTTGTCGTGCATCAGCCGGAGCGCAAGGTCTTGTTGCTGACCCTGGTGGGCGCGGACTTTTCCCTGGAGGCCGCGCAGTGGCTGCAAGGCTCGGATGGCGTCGAGGCGTTGGCGGTCAGCTACCCGGGCGAGTTGGCGCCGCAGATCGCGGCGGTGGCGGAGCGCTGGCAGCCCTTGCTGGCCTCGGTGTTGAACGGGCTGGCGATGATGACCCAGCCCAAGCTGGAACTGGAGCTGGCCTGGCAGGCCGGCGCGCCGCAGCAATGGGTAGAACAGGCCGCAGCGCCGAGCTGCGTCAAGACCCGGCAGCGCGGCCGCAGTCAGCTGTTGAAGGCCGGTTTCAGCGAGGTGAGCTATTGCCGCATCACCGAGCTTGGCGCGGCTGAGGCTTACGCGACCCAGGGCTATTGGCGCCGCCAAGCCTTTGGCGAGGCCAAGGCCAATTCGCGCCTGGTGTGGGTGGCGCCCAAATAGGAACGAGCCTGCGCTCAGTATTCCTGTAGCAGCTCGCGGATGGTGTCCCTGAGCTTATTGGTGGAGAAGGGCTTGTCGCAGCAGGCGGACACGCCCGCCGCTTCCACCTCGGCCAGGCGGTCGCGGTCGGTCTCGCTGGTGATCATCAGGATGGGGGTGCGTCCCTGCGCGCCGTCCTGGCGGATGTGGCGCGCCAGCTCGCAGCCGTCCATGCCCGGCATGTGGTAGTCGATGATGATCAGCTGGAAGCTGTCGTTGGCCAGCATGGGCAGCGCCTCGGCGCCGCTGGACGCCTCGGTGAAGTGCTCGAAGCCAAGGCGTTCCAGCACGGCGCGCACATGGCGGCGCGAGGTCAGGCTGTCGTCGACGATCAAAATGCTGACATTGGCCAGATCGGTGTCCACCTCCATCGCCAGGCTTTCGGTGTTGATGAAGTCCAGCGCATTGGCCAGCGCCTCATCCAACTGGGCGCTGGTGAACGGCTTGGGCAGGATGCCCAGGCTGCCGGCCTGGCGGATAGGTTCCAGCCGCTCCGGATTGGTTTCGCTGGAAACCAGAATGAAGGGCATGCCGCTCAGGTCAGTGCTCTCGCGCATTTGCTGCAACAGCTGCTGTCCAGTCATGTCCGGCAGATAGTAGGCGCTGATCACCAAGTCGGGGCGCGACTGGCGCGCATGCGACAGCAGTGATTCGCCGTCGGCATGGGTTTCCACCCGGGTAATGCCCATTTCGCCCAGCGCCCTGCTGATGATCTGAGCCTGTACATGCGATGGCTCGGCCAGCGCGATGATCAAATGTTGTACTTCCAGCATGCTTGTTCCCCCGCCTGTCCATTCTCTTTTATAAAGCCGGCCGCCTGTGCCGGCTTCTTGCACGAGTGTCGGTGATTCTCGGCGCGTCTTCAATGGTTCTTATGATGGTTTGGCACGAATTACGTAGTGCGGCAAGTGAAATCTGTCCTGTGTCCGCCGCGGCGGCAAATCTTGCCGGCCAGGTTTGCCGCTGGGCGCTTCTATGCGGCGGGTTTTGATTCGCGTAGATACAAATCAATGGTTTGGCTGTGGTTTTCGTCCTGGCACGGTTTCTGCTTTAGTGCTGTCCCAAGGAGGCTAGCATGCTAGACAAGATTGCCAAACATTTCGACTTTCAGCAGCGGGCGCTGAATTTGCGGGCTTATCGCACCGAGGTGCTGGCCAGCAATATCGCCAACGACGAAACCCCCAACTACAAGGCGGTGGATTTCGATTTCGGCAAGGCGCTGCAGGCGCAGACCGACGCTCAGGGTCGTTTGGCAATGAACCTCACCGATGCCCATCACCTGGCTGGCGCCAGCGGCGGCAACGGCAATGGCGCGGCCTTGCAATACCGCGCGGCGGTGCAGCCCAGCGTCGACGGCAACACCGTGGACATGGACGTGGAGCGCGCGGCCTTCGCCGACAACGCGGTCCGTTTCCAATCCACGCTGACTTTTTTGAGCAAGCGGATCAGCGGATTGAGTTCGGCGATCCAGGGCCAGGGAGGCAATAGCTGATGTCCTTGTCCAATGTGTTTTCCATAGCCGGTTCGGCGATGTCGGCGCAGTCCATGCGCCTGAGCCTGGTGGCCAGCAATATCGCCAACGCCGAAAGTTCGACCAGTTCCACCGGCGAGCCCTACAAGGGCCGCCATGCGGTGTTCACTGCGACTCCGGTGACGGCGGCGCAACCGCAAGTGGCCGGCGTGCGCGTGACCGCGGTGGTCGAGGACCAGACCCCGCCGCGGCTCAAGTACGATCCGGGCAATCCGCTGGCCGACCAGCGCGGCTACGTCACGCTGCCTAACGTGAATCCGGTGGAGGAGATGGCGGACTTGATCGCCGCCTCCCGCGCCTATCAGAACAATGTCGAAATCATGAATACGGCCAAGACCCTGCAGCAGAAAGTGCTGCAGCTGGGCCAGTGAGTGGAGAGGACTAAGCGATGGCTAGCTCAAACCCGTATGACGTACTGAACACCCAGACCCAGGCGAACCCGAACAGCAGCGTCAATGGCGGCAACAACTCGGGCGTGGTCGGCAGCAGCGCGACGGATATCCAGAATACTTTCCTGAAACTATTCGTCGCCCAGCTGCGCTCGCAGGACCCGATGAACCCGATGGATAACAGCCAGATGACCAGCCAGATGGCGCAAATCAGCCAGGTGGGTGGCATCCAGCAACTGAACCAGTCGATGCAGGCCCTGGTCGGCGCGCAAGCGGCATCGCAGTCGTTGATGGCGTCCAGCATGATAGGCAAGAAAGTCCTGGTGGCCGGCAACGATCTGCCCGTGAACGAGGCGGGCGGCGGCAGCACGGCTGGTGTATTGCTGAACGGACCGGCGCAAACGGTGAAGATCAGCATCAAGGACGCCAATGGCAATCTGGTGCGCGTGATGAATGTGGCCAAGCCGGTGGCCGGTGTCAACACCTTCACCTGGGATGGCAAGAACGACGCTGGCGAGGCGGTTCCGGTCGGCAAATACACCTTCAGCGCCGATGTGACCCAGGCCAGTGCCAATGGCGGCACCAAGGCAGTGGCTTACAACACCAAGAAGGTGACCGCCGTGGCCTGGGATCAGGGTGTGCCGGAACTGGTGCTGCCGGATGGCACGCGCGCCCAGTTGGGCGATGTGGCGCAAATGACCGCCTGAACCCCGCCGACCTCATTCGACTTCAAGGACTGACATCATGGGCTTTCAACAAGGCTTGAGCGGCTTGAACGCCGCCTCCACCCAGCTGGACACCATAGGCAACAACGTGGCCAACGCCAACACCGTCGGCTTCAAGGGTTCGCGTACCGAATTCGCCGATATGTATGGCAGCTCCCTGTACGGCATTTCCACCACCACGCCGGGTATCGGCGTCAAGGTGGCGGCGGTGACGCAGAACATGAGCAATGGCAATATCACCCCCACCGGCCGCAGCCTGGACCTGGCGATCAACAATGGCGGCTTCTTCACCGTGGCCCAGCCGGACGGCACCCTGGCCTATACCCGCAACGGCCAGTTCCAGGTCAACAACCAGGGCTATGTGGTGAACAACGGCAACTTCCTGCAGGGCTGGCAGGCGGATGCCTCCGGCAACGTCACCCAGGGACCGGTGGGCAAGCTGCAGCTCAATACCAATCTGGTGTCGCCCAAGCCCACCACCCAGGCCACGCTCGGTCTCAACCTGGATTCGCGCAAGGCCTCGCCCACAGTTACGCCGCTGGACCCGACCAATTCGGCGACTTACAACTGGTCGAACACCAATACCGTGTACGACTCGCTGGGCAATCCGCACCAGGTGACCATGTACTATATCGCCGGCGCGGCCACCCCCGCCGGGCGGACCTGGACCGCGACCGCCTATGTGGACGGCAATCCGGCCAATAACACGCCGCCCAACAGCAATACCTTCTCCATGGTGTTCGACACCTCTGGCGTGCTGACCACGCCCGGACCGTTCAACGTGAACTTCACCCCGGTGCCGGTAAACGGTTCGGCGGTGCCGCAGACGGTGGCTTTCAAGTTCAACGGCTCCACCCAGACCGGCCAGGACTTCGGCGTGACCACGCCGCCCATCATCGACGGCTTCGCGCCGGGCAGCCTGAAGAGCGTGAATATCTCGGCGTCGGGCATTGTCCAGGCCACTTTCACCAATGGCCAGACCAAGACCATAGGCCAGATCGCCTTGGCCAACTTCATCAATCCGCAGGGTCTGCAGTCCAAGGGTAATAATCTGTGGTCGCAGACTTTCGACTCCGGCTCGGCGTCCTATAACGTGCCGGGCACCGGCAATACCGGCACCATACAGTCCGGCGCGGTGGAGGATTCCAACGTCGACCTGACCTCGGAACTGGTCAATATGATCACCGCGCAGCGCTACTACCAGGCCAATGCGCAGACCATCAAGACCCAGGACACCCTGGTGCAGACCTTGCTGAACATCTGATGAGCTGAGCGCGCGCGATGGATAGAATGCTTTACTTGGCGATGAACGGCGCCAAACACGTGATGTGGCAGCAAGCCACCACTGCCAACAACCTCGCCAATGTGCACACCAACGGTTTCAAGGCCGATGTGGTGGCCTTCCGCGCCTTGCCGGTGGTGGGCGAGGGCGCGCCGACGCGGACCTATGTGGTGGACAACACCGTGGGTCACGACCTCAGCCAGGGCAGCTTGATGCACACCGGCAATACCAGCGATTTCGCCATCGGCTCCAAGGGCTTTTTCGCGGTGCAAGCGCCGGACGGCGGCGAAGCTTACACCCGCGACGGCGGTTATGTGCTGGACGCCACCGGCATGATGCGCACCCGCTCCGGCCTGCCCATCATGGGCGACGGCGGTCCCATCGTGGTGCCCACTGGTTCCCGCATCCAGTTGGGCGCCGATGGCTCGGTGGTGGCGACTCCACAGTCCGGCACGGTGCGCACGCCGCAATTGGTCGGCCAGATCAAGATGGTCAATCCGGGTCCCAAGGAAGTGTACAAGGGCGAGGATGGGTTGTTTCGCATCAACGGCGGCGGCAATGCTGCCGCGGACGCCAATGTCAAGCTAGTGCCGGAAACGCTGGAAGCGAGCAATGTCAACTCGGTGGAGAGCCTGGTGCAGATGATTTCCCATGCGCGCCAGTACGATCTCAATGTCCGGCTGATGCAGACCGCGCAGCAGGGTGACCAACAGGCAGCGCAATTACTGTCCACCAACGGCTGAAAATAATATGCGAGCCGCCACCTGGATTAAGGCAAGGCGGCTCTGGAGACGGGGTAAACAAGCTATGATGCGCGCACTTTATATTGCCAAGACCGGCATGGATTCCAGCCAGTTTCAACTGGATGTGGTATCCAACAACCTGGCCAACGTCAACACCGTGGGCTTCAAGCGCAGCCGCGGCATTTTCGAGGATCTGTACTACCAGACCCTGCGCCAGCCCGGTGCGCAATTGGCCAATGGCAACACCACGCCCACTGGCCTGCAGGTAGGCACCGGTTCGGCTGCGGTGGCCACCGCCCGCATCCACTCCCAGGGCAATCCAAACCAGACCGGCCAGCCGCTGGATATGCAGATTTCCGGTGAGGGTTTCTTCCGCATCCAGTTGCCGGACGGCACCACCGCCTATACCCGCAACGGCGAGTTCAAGCGCAACGCCAATGGCGACGTGGTGAACCCGGACGGTTATCCGCTGAACCCCAATATCAACATCCCCGGTACCGCCAACCAGATCACGGTGTCCACCGGCGGCGTGGTGCAGTACTACCTGCCCAACAATCCGGCGCCGCAAACCGCGGGGACCATCCAGCTGACCACCTTCATCAACCCGCAGGGTCTGGAGAGCGTGGGCAACAACCTGTATCTGCAATCGGCCGCGTCGGGCGACCCGCAGGACGGCGATCCGCAGACCGATATCCGCGGCTCGATCCAATCCGGTTTTCTGGAGGCGTCCAACGTCAATGTCACCGAGGAACTGGTGAATATGATCACCGCGCAGCGCGCGTTCGAGATGAACTCGCGCGCGGTGACCACCGCGGATCAGATGCTGCAGAAGCTGAGCCAGTTGTAATGCAAGAACGGCCGCTGTCTGGCGGCCGATAGCGATGAAAAGACGAGGTGTATCATGAAAGCGATGGCGATGGCGGCCTTGCTGGCCGCATTCTTGAGCGCTTGCGTGACCCAGGAGCCGCCGCTGGTGCAGCAGCCCACCAGCGCGCGGCCGCAACCGCAGCCGGTCAGCATGCCCAGCAACGGCTCCATTTTCCAGACCGCCAGCTACCGGCCCTTGTTCCAGGACCGCATGCCGGGCTATGTCGGCGACACCCTGACGGTGAACATCCAGGAAAACTCGTCGACCTCGGCGTCGGAGCAGACCACCAATACCCGCACCTCGGGCCTGAACAGCAGCATTAACGCCGGTATGAAAGTGCCTTTCCTGCCCAGCGGCGCGGCCGCGGGTCTCGACGGTGCCAGCTTCGGCGCCACGGGTTCGGCCAATAATACGGGCAAGGGCGACAACAAGGTGGCGACCTCCTTTGTCAGTTCCATCACCGTCACCGTGCTGGAAGTGCTGGCCAATGGCAATCTGGTGGTCAGCGGCGAGAAAGTGGTGCGGGTGAACAGCGACACCGAATCCATTCGCCTGTCCGGCGTGATCAATCCGCGCGACATCGCCGCCGACCGTAGCGTGTCCTCGCTCAAGGTGGCGGATGCCCGCGTCGAGCAACAGACCAAGGGCACTCACCGGCTGTATAACGAACCGGGCTGGCTTGCCAAGTTCTTCATGAGTATATTGCCGATATAACGGATTACCGGCCTGGGCGCCGCCATCTGGCGGGCGTGGTAGGCTGAAAGCGGGCGAGAATATGAAGCGATGGATGTTTGTGGTGCTGTTGGCCTTGGCGGTGTCTCCGGCCATGGCGGCGCAGCGTTTGAAGGACTTGACCAATGTCGGCGGCGTGCGTCCCAACCAGTTGATAGGCTATGGCTTGGTGGTGGGCCTGGACGGCAGCGGCGACAAAGTGACTTCGTCGCCGTTCACCGGCCAGGCGCTGTCGAATATGTTGAATCAGCTGGGGGTGCAAGTGCCGCCCGGCACCAAGCTCGACCCCAAGAATGTCGCCGCGGTTACGCTGACCGCGACGCTGCCGCCGTTCGCGCGGCAGGGGCAGGCGATAGACGTGACCGCTTCGTCGATAGGCGATGCCAAAAGCCTGCGTGGCGGTACATTGTTGCTGTCGCCGCTGAAAGGTGCGGACGGGCAGATCTACGCAATGGCGCAAGGCAATGTGGTGGTCGGCGGCGCCGGCGCGTCGGCGGGCGGCAGTTCGGCCCAGATCAATCAACTCAGTGTCGGCAGAATCCCCTCCGGAGCCACGGTGGAACGCGAAGTGCCGACCGCGCTGGGCTCTGGCGAGTTCGTCAATCTGGAATTGCGTGAGTCCGACTTCACCACCGCCAACCGCGTGGTGCAGGCGATCAACAAATCCTTTGGCCAGGGTACCGCGCGCGCGGTGGACGGCCGGTTGATCGAGGTGCGCGCGCCGTTCGATCCTGATCAGCGCGTGCAGTTTTTGGCTAAGATGGAAAATATTGCCGTCGATCCGGCAGATGTTTCCCCCACCGTCATCATCAATGCGCGCACCGGCTCCATCGTGATGAACCAGGCGGTGACGCTGGCGCCGTGCGCGGTGTCGCATGGCAATCTGACCGTCACCGTCAGCAATACGCCGCAGGTGAGTCAGCCCAATCCGTTGTCCGGCGGCAAGACCACGGTGACCAACCAGGCCGATATCAGCATCAACACCCCAGGCAGCAAGCTGATCAGCCTGCCCAACGGCGCCAATCTGTCGCGGGTGGTGGCGGCCTTGAACGCGCTGGGGGCGAATGCCCAGGACCTGATTTCCATCCTGCAGGCGATGAAGTCCGCCGGCGCGTTGAAAGCGGATTTGCAAATCATCTGACGCCGGCTTGGCGGCAGGACCAAAAGACGGCCGCGTGGCCGTCTTTTTTATTCTGGCCCGAATCTTGCTTTTAACGGGATTCCAGGAGCGAGAAATGACGATTCAGTCCCTCAGTGCCGGCGCCGTGAGCGCCAACGATTTGCTAAACCGGCAACTGGCCGTGGATCCCAACCAGTTGAACGATCTGCGCGCGCAGGCGATCAAGGACCCGAAAGGCGCGGCCCGGCAGGTGGCATCGCAATTCGAGGCCTTGATGATGAACACGCTGCTGAAAAGCATGCGCGAAACCAAGTTCGACCCGGAAGGCGAGTCCAATAGCCTGAGCACTTATCAAGGCCTGTACGACCAGCAGCTGACCCAGGCGCTGAGCTCCAGCGGCGGCTTTGGCCTGGGCGACATGCTGTATCGGCAAATCGCCAAACAGTCGAATTTCGCTCCGGACGACAAGAGCATGCACACGGTTCACTCGGCGCCCGGCCCGCAACTGGCCGTTCGCGCCCACGGCGGCGGCAAGGCCTTGCTGGCTTACCAAGAGGCGCAACAAGCCGCCGGCGCGGCGCTGGTGCTGACGGCGCCGACCAGCCCGGCCAAGGCCGAGACGGCAGCAACGGGCAAGGGCGGCAGCCGCGATTTCGCCGCGGCCATGCTGCCGCACGCGCGCAGCGCCGCCGCGCAACTGGGCGTGGCGCCGGAGGCGGTGGTTGCCCATGCCGCGCTGGAAAGCGGCTGGGGCAAGCGCGCGATCCGCCATCCGGACGGCAGCGACAGCCATAATCTGTTCGGCATCAAGGCCAGCGGCGATTGGCAGGGTCGCACGGTCAGCGTGATGACCACCGAATATGAAGGCGGCGTCGCTCAGAAGCGGGTGGAGAAATTCCGCGCCTACGGCTCTTATGCCGAGGCCTTCGGCGATTACGCGCGCCTGTTGAAGGATTCTCCGCGCTACAAGGGCGCCTTGAACCAGGGGCAGAATATGTATGGCTTCGCGCATGCGTTGCAGTCGGGCGGCTATGCCACCGACCCGCGCTACGCGCGCAAGCTGGTGGACGTGGCGGCGAGCTTGGCGCAACAGACGGTGCGCAGTTGAGCGGACGCCGGCAGCGAGCGTCGAATCCGGCATCAAGTTTTGACGCGCCGGGCCGATAAAGCAAACAGAGGTGAATCATGGGTTCCAATATTTTCTCGATCGGCGTGAGCGGGCTGAACGCGGCGCAGACGGCTTTGGCGGTAACCGGCAACAATATCGCCAACGTCTCCACGCCCGGTTACAACGTCCAGTACGTCACCCAGGCCGGCCGCACGCCGCAATACCAGGGCTTCGGCTTCCTGGGGCAGGGCGTGGACGTCACCAATGTGCTGCGGACCTACGACAAATTCCTGTCCGGCCAGGTGCAAACCGCGCAGACCAATAGCAGCTATTACGATACCCAGGTCAAGCAGCTCAATCAGATCAATAATCTGATGGCGTCCACCGATGTTTCCATCATCCCTGCCTTGCAGGATTTCTACGGCGCGATGCAGACCTTGTCGCAGCAGCCGGACTCGATTCCCAGCCGGCAGACGGTGTTGAACATGGCTCAGGCGCTGAGCACCAAGTTCGCCACCGTGGACGGGCAGCTGCAGCAGATGCAGACCGGCGCCAACGGCCAGATCAAGAGCACGGTGGACAGCATCAATTCGCTGGCCTCGCAGATCGCCAGCCTCAACACCCAGATCGCCGCGCTGACCGGCGGCAACCAATTGGGTTCGCAGCCGAACACGCTGATGGATCAGCGCGACCAGGCGATGCTGGAATTGAACAAGCTGGTCAGCGCCAAGGCGGTGCCGCAGTCCGACGGCACTTACACGGTCTACATCGGCAATGGCCAGACCCTGGTCACCAATGCCCAGACCAATACCCTGGCCACCCAGCCGCTGCCCACCGATCCGAACACCTTGCAACTGGTGTTCAACAATCCCAATGGCACGGTGACGGCGATCCCGAACAGCCTGATCACCGGCGGCCAATTGGGCGGCCTGCTGAATTTCCGCGATGGTCCGCTGCTGCAGGCGCGCCAGCAACTGGGCACGCTGGCGATCAATTTCGCCGCCGCGGTCAATTACCAGAACCAGCTGGGCGTGGACAACGGCGGTGTGGCGGGGCAGCCCATTTTCAATGATCTGTCCAGTTATGCTTCCAATCCGCAAAACGCGGCCAGCAACCTGCAAGTGCTGATGACCGATCCGAATAAGTTGGCCACCGCGTCGAATATGGTGTCCACCGGCGGCGCCGGCGGCAGCGGCGTGACCATGAGCGGCGTTTGGGCCTCTTTGCCTGGCGGTTATAGCGGCAGCATCAACTCGGTGCCGCCGGTGTTTCCCAGCAGCACGACGCACCCATCGGTCGGCATGACCGGCATGACCATCACCGCCACCGGCACCCCGGCGACGATGACGGCCACCATCACCGGCCCCAATGGCGGCGGCCCTTACAATGTGGTGCCATTGGGCGGCAGCGTCAGCAACGGTTTCAAATTGCAGACCACGGCGGTGCCGCCGGTGGATGTCGGCATCAGTTTCCAATTGTCCGGCGCGCCGGCCAATGGCCAGACCTTCACCGTGGGGCCGGCGCCGGCCGGCACCAAGCCGCCGCCGGGCGACAACTCCAATCTGCGCGAATTGTTGGCGCAGCAGAACCTCAAGCTGATGGGCAATCAGTCCTATGGTTCTTATTACTCGACGCTGGTGGCCTCGGTGGGCAACCAGACCAATACCGCTCAATTGCAGTCGGCGGCGATGAAGACCAATCTGAAGCAAGCCAGCGAAAGCCTGTCCAATACTTCCGGCGTCAGCCTGGACCAGGAAGCGGCCAATCTGATCAAGTACCAACAGTCCTATCAGGCATGCAGCAAGGTGATTCAAGTGGCGCAAACCACCTTCTCCAGCATTCTGAATCTGATGGGTTAAGGAGAGAGTGATGCGAATCAGCTCCAACACCATTTACCAGTCCGGCTTGAATAATATGCAGGATCTGCAGGCGAGCATTTACAAGCTCACCATGCAGATCGACAACCAGCAGCGGGTGGTGACGCCGGCCGACGATCCAGTGGCCGCGGCGCGCATCCTGCTGCTCAGCCAGTCGCAGGGCCAGAACAGCCAGTACATCACTAATACCCAGGCGGTGAGTTCCTGGCTGTCGCTGTCGGAAACCGCGGTCAAGAGCTCCTCGGACCTGATGGCCAGCATGAAAAGCTTGGCGATCTCCGCCGGCAGCGGCGCGCTGAGCCCGACCGAGTTGCAGGCGATCCAGAAGCAGTTGCAGGAAGGCATCACCGAGCTGACGACATACGCCAACTCCACCGATGGTCGCGGCAACTACCTGTTCAGCGGCAACAAGACCGACACGGTGCCCTATGTGGTGAGCTTGTCAGCGGTGCCGCCGGCCACGTATCAGGGCGATACCGGCCAGCGCAGCGTGCAGATCAGCGCCTCGCAGCAGATGACGATCTCGGATCCCGGCAGCACCGTGTTCGGCACGCCGGGCGGCAGCGCCACCGCCGCCTTCGACGCCTTGCTGCAACTGAATACCCTGCTGGGCCAGAATCCGAAGCCGGCCAACTTCGGCACCCAGCTGAACAGCGCGATCAACGCCATCGACTCGGCGCAACAGCAGTTCTCCCTGTCGCTGGCATCCATCGGCGCCCGCGGCCAGCAGAACGACAATATGCAGAATGTCGGCGGCAGCCTGAAATTGCAGTACGCCAGCAGCATCGGTGATTTGCAGGATCTGGACATGCCGCAGGCGATTTCGGATTTCACCTTGGCGCAGACCTCGCTGAAGTACAGCCAGCTGACTTACAACAAGGTGACTCAGCTATCGCTGTTCAACTACATCTCTTGAGCCGGCATTCGCCGGAAACGACAAAGGCCGCGTCAGCGGCCTTTGCTATTTGCGCTTGGCGGATTCAGCCGTAGACATCCACCTGGCTGACCCGGCCGGCCTTGCCGTCCTCGGTCAGATAAACGCCGGAGCGGCGGACATCGGCCTGGGATTGGTTGTTGGCGTCCTTGATGCTGAACGGCGTGTCCACGCTGGGCAGCAGGATGGCGCCAATGCCCAGCTCCTTCAGCCCCATCAGTTGATCCTTGTCGCCATCGCGGCCGGACCACAGCTTCAATTGGGCGAAAGCCGGGTCGCCGTCATCCAGCACTCCGTCGCCATTGCTGTCCAGCTTGGCCAGGTCGGCGAAGCCATTGCCGGACTGAGTGCCGAACAACTCGCTGCCGTCGTTGATCTTGCCGTCGCCGTTGCGGTCCAGCGCCAGCCAGCCGCCATGATCGATAAACGGCAGCTGTGTTTTCTGGCCATTGCTTTGCAGGTCGAAGCTGACGCTGGCACCGCTGAAGCTGCCGGCTTCATCGCCCAGCGTCAGCATCAGCGGGTCGGTGGGACTGCCGCCGCTACCGTACTGCAAGCTGCTGCTGCTGTGGTATTCGAAGCTGCGGCTCATCTGCACGTCCAGCGAGAAATTGAATTCGCGGCCGTCCTGGGTCTTGATCGAACCCTTGGCCGAGAAACCCATGCTTTCGCTTTCCTTGTAATCGTAGCTTTGCTGGATCGAGCCGCCGAAGCGCGGCAGCGCGCTGGCGGTTGGCGCATTCTGTGGCGTGGGGGCGCTGGCGTTAGAATCGCCGCTCTTGCCGTCGTCTTTTTGCAAGGTGCCGTCGACTACCTTGAATTTGACGCCCAGCACTTTCTCCAGGATGTCCTTGATCAAGCCCAGCATCGGCGTCATGCCGTCGGCCAGCTGTTGATCCTTGGCGCTGGCGTTGACACCGCCGGGGCTGAGGCTGACATCGGAGGAGGGTGAGGCCGGCGCGGAAGCGGCCGGCTGCTGGCTCCAGGAACTGATTTTTTGCTGAACGCTGATGCTTTGGCTGAAACTGTACTGGCTGCTCATCGACAGCGCCATGGACGCGACTCGCATTGCAGGCTCCAGGATTTGGAAGTATCGGTAAACCGATATCGGCAATGGGAGCGCAAACTTGATGGTGTGAAAACACCTAGCCGGTTTGGCGCCGGCTCAGTTGCGCGCCGGCTGGATGCTCAGCGTTTCCAGGCGGTCTATCTTCATGATCTCGCGCGACAGATCGACGACATTGATCAGGTCGCGCCGGTTTTGCGCCGACACCAGAAAGCTCCACTCGGTGGCGTCCGGCCCGGCGTTCAGCGCGATGCTATCCTCATGCAGGCGCACGCCAAGTTCCAGCAGGCCGGCGCTCAAGGCCTGCACCGTCCATTGCTGCTCCGGTTTGAAGCGGATGACGATGAACAGGCTGAAATGGCGCGGCAGCCGGCTTTCCACCTGATTGACCGACAGCATGCACAGCACGCACAGCAGGGTGATGGCGATGGCGGCGGCGTAAAAGCCGACCCCGACCAGGATGCCGATGACCGAGGACATCCAGATCGACGCGGCCGAGGTGAGGCCGCTGATCGACAGGCCTTCCTTCATGATCATGCCGGCACCCAGAAAGCCGACGCCGGTCAGCACGCCCTGGGCGACCCGGGTCATGTCGCCATGCGTGATGTCGGGATGCTGGCCGCCATACCAGTAGCCGGAATAGCCGATGATGCTGATCGCGGCGGCGGAGGCCATGGCCACCAGGCCGTAGGTGCGCATGCCGGCGGCGCGGCCGTTGTACCAGCGCTCGTAGCCCACCACGCAGCCCAGCAGCAGGCCGCCCAGCAGGTTCAGCGTGATCAACAGATTGACTTCCCACTTGGGGGTGGACCAGTACTGGCCAATCAGATCGGTGAACGAAATATCCATGAATGCTCCATAGGCGCTAGGGCCGGTGTGCCGACGATAGCAAGTTGCTTTGGCGCGCGCCACCGCCGCTTCAGCGCGGCAGCCATTCGGCGGCGTGGCTGCCCAGCGGCATAGAAGGCAGCGTCCAATGCGCCGGCGTCAAGGACAGCTGGGCCGCGTGGCGCACGGCGCGCAAGGCGCCGAAGTCGGACGCATAATCGCCCAGCCAGGGCGCGATCTGTTCCAGGCCGGGGTCCGCCACGGCGCAGCCGGCGTGGTCCGTGCCGAGCTGGCGCAGCCAGTGTCCCGTTTGCGCCAGCGAAACCCGCACCTGCCAGCTGCCGCCTTCTTGCGCTTGGCGAGAGAGCGCGGCGATGACGCCAAAAGCCAGCAGATAGCCGGCGGCATGGTCCAGCGCCTGGGCCGGCAGCGCGCGCGGCTGCACGCCGCCGAAAGCCGCCGTCTCCGCGTGATTGAAGCCGCTGGTGGTCTGCACCAGGGAATCGAAGCCGCGCCGTTCGGCCCAGGGGCCGGCGTGACCATAAGCGGACAGCGAGGCGTAGACGATGCCCGGGCGCAGACGCGCGGCCTGCTCCGGGCCGAAACCGAGCGCGGCGAGGCCGCCGGGCCGGTAGCCCTGGATGAAGACATCGGCTTCGCTCAGCAAGCGCCGCAGCTGCTCGCCATCGACAGCCTGACGCAAGTCCAGCTCGGCATTGCGCTTGCCGCGGCCGGTGTCGATGTCCAGCGGCAGGATGGAGGGCAGCAGCGGCGAAGTGACGCGCAACACATCGGCGCCGTGAGCGGCCAGCACCCGGCCACCCACCGGGCCGGCGATGATGCGGGTCAGGTCCAGCGCGCGTATGCCCTGTAAGGGGCGCGGCGCGAAGGGCCGGGCCAGCGGCGGCGCGTCGCCGATGCGCTCTATGTTGAGCAAGGGCAGCGCGGCGACGGCCTGTCCCTGCGGGTGGCGGTCCCACTCGTCGAAGCTGCGCATCGCCGTGGCGACCAGGCCACGTTCGGCGGCAGCCTGTTCGAACTCGAAAGCCTGCCAGTCTTGCAAGGCGGCGGCCACGCTGTCCTTGTCGTGGCGGCAGTCCAGCAGCCGTAGAATGCCGTCGCGATGGTGGGGGAAATTGGTGTGGATGCGTACCCAGCGACCGTCGCCGCAAGGATAGGGGCCGGCGATGGCATCCCACAATTCGGGAGCCGGCGCGCCGTCGACGCGCAGATAGCGTTCGCTGCGGAATTCGGCGGCGGCGTGGGCGAGCTCGACCGAGACCGTCTGCGCCGCGCCGCCGCGCAGGCGCCAGAATTCGGCCGCCATCAGCGCGCTGGCGGCAATGCTGGCCTGGGCCAAGGCACCGATGGCAAAAGAGGAGGGCAGCGGCGCCTCGCCCGCCGGCAGCTGGGCACGCTCCAGCGCGGAGGGGTCGAGGGCGGCGGCGGCCCAGAGCTGGGTCAGGGCTTGTTGGCCGTTCAGTGTGGTCATGGCGGTGTGGCGGCAGTGTTTATGACGTTGATCTTTCAACAGCCAGCGCCCATGCGTCAAGCAATGTGATTTTTCACAATGGCGGCGGATTTAAGTTTGCCGCGCGACGGCCGCCTTGTGAGGGTAACGGCAGCGATGCCGGACCAACCAACCTGACTTCTGGAGCAAAAGCTATGCTGAGCCTGCACACCAATATCGCCGCACTGAACACCAAGTCCAACCTGACCGGCACCCAAACCGCGCTGTCCACCTCGATGACCCGTCTGGGCACCGGCTTCCGCATCAACTCCGCAATGGACGACGCCGCTGGCCTGCAGATCGCCACCCGTCTGGACGCGCAAAGCCGCGGCATGCAAGTTGCGATGAAGAATGCCCAGAACGGCATCTCCATGCTGCAAACCGCCGAAGGCGCGCTGAACGAAGTGTCCAACATCCTGCAGCGCATGAAGGACCTGTCCACCGAAGGCGCCAACGCCACCTCCACCAAGGCCGACAAGAGCGCGATGCAGTCCGAATTCGCCGAACTGGGCAAGGAACTGACCAACATCATGAAGAACACTTCCTTCGGCGGTGAAAAACTGCTGCAAGGCGGCAAGCTGACCGAAGAGATGAAGTTCCAGATCGGCGCGTCGGCCGACGAATCCATGACGGTGAACATGAAGGATGGCATGACCGCGCTGAACAATGCGCTGGGCAGCGTTTCCAAGACCTTCTTCAAGGATGACAAGGCCGGCACTGACTACACAGCTGCAGTCAAGACCGCTACCGATGCGATGCCGGCTCTGGTCAAGGCGACCGATGATGCCAAAACCGCTTACGACGCAGCCCCCGATGACACCAAGAAAGCCGCTTACGAGACCGCGCTGAAGGCTCAGCAAGACGGCCAAGCCGCTCTGGACAAGGTAGCCAAGGGCGATGAAATCGGCAAAGCCGACACCATCAACACCATCCAGGCCGCTCTGGATTCGGTAGGCTCGGTTCGTTCCTCCCTGGGCGCCAACGCCAACCGTCTGGACCACGTGAACAACAACCTGGCCAACGTCAACAACAACACCCTGGCCGCCAAGGGTCGTATCATGGATACCGACTACGCCAACGAAAGCGCCAGCATGACCTCCAAGCAAATGCTGATGCAAGCCGGCACCTCCATGCTGAAGCAAAGCGGCAGCATGAGCAGCCTGGCCATGTCCCTGCTGCAGTAATCCACGATTTAGCGTCGATCCGGTGCGAATCCGAAGCCAGCTGCGTATGCGGCTGGCTTTTTTGCGTCGTGAGTCTGGATTTTTTTGAAGGAGTAGGGCCATTTCAATTCGAGCGATTACCGCGGCGACGCCGGTCACGCCGAGCGCGCCTCTCTCGTCGGGCGCGCAGCCGGGCGCGGAACTGACGCCGGGCCGGCAATGGCAGGCGGTGCTGAGCCGAGCGGCCGACGGCCGGCCACTGTTGAGCGGCGACGGCATCCAGTTGGCGTTGCCGGCCTGGCCGCCTGGCGCGGCCGAGCTGAGCCCCGGCACGGTGCTGAAAGTGCTGGTGCTGGCCACCCAGCCGCGGCTGCAGTTGTCACTGCAGTTGGAGCGTCAGGGGGCGGAGCCTGAGGGCGAAACGCTGGCGCGCGCATGGCAGCTGGAGCAGGCAGCCATGCCCAGGCTGGCGAAGCCGCTGCCGGCCGCCGCTGAATTGGCCCAGGCCTGGCGGCAGGCCTTGCTGGGGCGGTTGACGCAGGCGGCGGCGCAATTCCAGCAGGCTGGCGGCAGCCATCTGCCTGGAGCCTTGCTGCAACAATTGCCGGAACTGGCCTTGGCGGGGGTGCGCAATGCCGCCGGCGAGCCGCCCTTGCCGTTGACGCTGCCGTTCTGGCTGTGGGGCGGCCCGGCGCTGACGCTGAGCGTGGAGGATGCGCTGGAGCGGGAGCCGGAATCGGAGCAGGATGATCTTGACCTTGTGTTGTGGCTGACCGCGCCGGGCATAGGCGCGTTTTGCCTGCGTGTTCGGAGCGTGGCGGATGGGGTGGCGCTGGCGTTTGCGGCGCCGGCCGAGGCGTGCGTGGCCTTGCGCCAGCGGTTGCCCGAGATTGTCGAAGCGGTTGCGCGCGGCGGCGGCAAGCTGTGCGGCTGCCTGATTGGCGAACGGATGCCGTGGCGCGGCCTGGCCATCAGCCGCCATGGCGCCACCGGTCTGCAGGCGCAGCGCTTGTCGCCGCTGTTGTTCGCGGTGGCGGCGGAAGTGGCCGGCCAACTGCTGGCTGAACCGGGCGGCGCGGCCGCTCCGGCCTGTGGCAGCGGTGGTCTATAGTGTCTGCATGATTCGACTGTTCGCGCTGCTACTGTGCCTGACCGGCTTGGTTCTGGCCGCAGGCAAGCCTGCGCCGGCCAGGCCGGCCGATCCCGCGCGGGAATGGACCGAGTGGGACGGCCCGCTGCACGGGCCGGCGGCGCAAACCGGCCGCGAGGTGTGGTTTCTGGCATCGGACCTGCGCAATGGCGGCGTGGTCGGCGTTTACCGCGGGTTGGAAGAGGCCGGCCGCTTGCTAGACTGGCGGCTGACGCTGTTGGACGGGCAGGGGCGGCAGGACTCGCTGCGCGGCTTTCTAGAACGCGCCGCGCGCGAACACCCCGCCGCGGTGGCGTTGGGTGGTTTCGACGCCAAGGAATTCAAACCGCAGATCCAGCGCCTGCTCGCCGCCGGCGTGGTGGTGGTGGGCTGGCATGCCGGCGACAAGCCGGGGCCGGCACCGGGCCTATTGTTCACCAATATCTCCACCGATCCGCTGGCCGCCGCCCAGGCGGCGGCCGATTATGTCATCGCCAGCCGCAGCGGCCCGATAGGCGTGGTGCTGTTCACCGACAGCCGCTTCGCCATCGCCAGCGCCAAGACCAGGCAAGCGCAGCGCCAATTGCAGGCATGCCGACGCTGCAAGGTGCTGGCGGTGGAGGATATTTCCCTAGCGCGGGTGCAGCAACTGTTGCCGGCGCGGGTGAGCGTGCTGTACCAGCGTTATGGCGCCAGCTGGACCCATAGCATAGGCATCAATGATCTGTATTACGACTCCATAGGCTATCCACTGGGACGGCTGCACGCGGAGGTGGCCAATGTGTCGCTGGGCGACGGCTCCTTCACCGCGATGCGGCGCATCCGCGCGGGTCTGATGCAGGTCGCGACCATCGCCGAGCCCTTGCATCTGCATGGCTGGCAACTGGCCGACGAACTGAACCGCGCGTTTGCCGGCCGGCCGCCCAGCCTCTATGTCACCCAGCCGCATCTGCTGACCAGGCAGACGATACGCGAGGTCTATTTGAGCATCGGCTACGATCCGGCCAATGGCTATCGCAACGCCTATGCCGCCATCTGGTTTCCCCGCCATTGATTTGCCCGTCCGCGCGTGTTTAACTGGCGCTCACCCAATTTGATGCCGATTTCATGACCGTCACGATGTCCCCGCAAGTTCTGAGCCATTTGCTGCTGGGTTCCCTGTTGTTGCCGCCGCTCAATCTGCTGCTGATGATGCTGTTTGGGCTGGGCCTGCGCCGCCGTTGGCCGCGCTTGGGCGGCCTCCTGTTGGCCCTGGGCATGGCGGGCCTGTATGCCTTGAGCACACCGATGCTGGCGATGTGGCTGAACCGGGGCCTGGAAGTCTACCCGGCGCTGGACGCCGGGCAATTGGCGCGCGTGGACGCCATCGTGGTGCTGTCCGGCGGCAAGAAGCCGGCGCCGGAATATGGAGGCATGGAACCGGGAGCGGACTCGCTGGCGCGGCTGCGCTATGGCGCGCGGCTGGCGCGCCAAAGCGGCAAGCCCTTATTGCTGAGCGGCGGCGCGCCGCAGGGTGGGGAGGCCGAGGCCGCGGTGATGGCGCGGGTGTTGCGCCAGGATTACGGGCTGTCGCCGCGCTGGGTGGAAACGCGCTCCGACACCACGCTGGAAAATGCCCGCTATGCGGCGGCGATGTTGCGCGCTGACGGAGTAGAGCGGATTGCGCTGGTCAGCCAGGGCTGGCATTTGCGGCGCGCATTGCCGATGTTCCAGCGGCAAGGGCTGGAAGTGAGCGCCGCGCCCACCGGTTTCATCCGCTACGACGGCGGCGGCATCGCGTGGTATCTGCCCAGTGGACGGGCGATGCAGGAGAGCCATTCCGCCTTGCGCGAGTGGCTGGGCATATTGTTCTACCGTTTGAAAGGGGAGTAAGCCGATGTCGGAACCTGCCGTGACGCATCGCTTCTGGCGCGAAGCCGCCTTGCCGCAATTCGAGGCGCGCTCGGTGGCCGATGGCCGCAAAGTCTGTTACGCCAAGCATGCGCATGAAACCTTCTCGATAGGCGCGATCACCGCTGGCGCTTGCGATTACTTCAACGGCAAGATCCGCCGCAGCGAACAGGGCGCCCTGGTACTGATGAACCCGGGCGATACCCATGCCTGCAATCCGGTGGCCGACCAGGCCTGGTCCTACCGCATGCTATACGTGGATGTGGGCTGGCTGGGGCGGATGCAGCAGGCATTAGGCGTAGACCAGGTCGGCGGCTTCCGCCCGCTGGGCGCGGCGATGAGCCGCCACCATGGTTTGTTCTCCGGCTTCAACGCCATGTTCACGCTGCTGTGCGATGCCGGGCGCGAGCCCCTGGAAAAAGACATTGCGGCGGCGGCTTTCTTCGGCGAGCTGCATCCCTTGCTGGGCCTGGCGCCGGCGGCGGCGGAGTCCAATCTGCGCCTGGAGCGGGCGGCGGAATATATCGCCGCCCATTGCGCGCAGTCCTTGCGCCTGGAAGACATCAGCCGGGAGGCTGGCTTGTCGGCTTCATACTTGATCCGCGCGTTCAAACAGCGCTACGGCGTGACGCCGCACGGCTTCCTGCTGAGCCAGCGCGTGTCGCTGGCGCGCCGGCTGGTGCGCGGCGGCTTGCCGCTGGCGCAAGTGGCGCAGGATGCCGGCTTTTCCGATCAGGCGCATCTGCAAAAAGTGTTCAAGCAGTATGTCGCCGCCACGCCGGGCCAATACCGCGCGGGCTAGACCGGCGTCAACAGCCCCAGCGCGCTGAGTCCCAATAGGGCGGCCATCAACTGGTTGAAGCGGCGTAGCCGATTGGGCGAGTTCAATTGCCGGCCCAGCCAGGCGCCGGCCAGCGCCCAGCAAGCCACCGAGGCGTAGCAGATCAGAAAGTAGATCGCGGCGAAACGCCATAAGGCCATGGTGTCCTGACCCGAGGTGAACGCCGCGCAGCCGGCCAGCGCGGCGATCCAGGCCTTGGGGTTCAGCCATTGAACCGCCGCGCCGCGCCACCAGCTGGGCCGGGCGCCATTCTGTTCCCACTCCAGCCTGCCGTCGCTGCGCGCCAATTGATAAGCCATATAAAGCAGGAAAGCCACGCCCGCCCACTGCAGCCCATGCGTCAGCGCCGGCCATTGCCGCAAGGTCTGTTCCAATCCCAATCCGGTCAGCAGCAGCAATAAGGTGAAGCCGGCGGTGGCGCCGCCGACGTGGCGCATGGCGGCGCGCGCGCCATATTGGGCGCCGCCGCTGAGGGCGATGAGGTTGACCGGCCCCGGCGTGATGGAGGCCGCCAGCGCGAAACCGGCCATGGCGAGAGTCTGATTCATGATGTTTCCTGGTGGGTGGGCAATGCGGACACAGTAGCCAGATGGAGCGAGGGCGTATTGTAGAAAATTGACCTGCTGCTTGGCGGCTCAAAAATGCCTTTGACATTGTCGGTTTGGTGTAATACCAATCAAATACCAGCTGTGATCTGGTCCGGTGGCTCAACAAGAGGCGCGCAGCCAGCGCGCGACGATGCGCCGCCGCGAATCCAAAGGAGGATGCTGCATGCTCTTGAATTGGAAAACCATGCTGTTGGCGCCCGTGTGCGCGCTGGCCCTGGGTGCTGGACCGGCCAGCGCCGCGGCGTGCCCGGACTGGCGGGAAGGCGCAACTTATCAGATGGGCGATGTGGTGGCCTATGCCGCGGCCAATTACACCGCGCGCGCCGCCCATACCGCCTATGTCGGCGCCAATTGGAACCCGCCGGCCACGCCCACGCTGTGGCAGGCCGGAGGGAGCTGCGGCGCGCCTCCGACGCCGGGGCCGGATCCTACGCCGCCGCAGCCGGGCCCGTCCGCTCCGTTCGCCAAGCACGCCTTGGTGGGCTACTGGCATAACTTCACCAATCCCAGCGGCGATACGTATCCGCTCAGCCAGGTCAGCGATGACTGGGATGTGATCGTCGTCGCATTCGCCGACGACGCCGGCAATGGCAATCTCAGCTTCACCTTGGACCCCAAGGCCGGTTCCGAGGCGCAATTCATTCAAGACATCCGCGCCAAGCAGGCCAAGGGCAAGAAAGTGGTGCTGTCGCTGGGCGGGCAGAATGGCTCGGTCACCCTGAATTCGCCGGCACAGACGCAGAATTTCGTCAACAGCCTCTACGCCATCATTGCCAAGTACGGTTTCGACGGCATAGATCTGGACCTGGAAAGCGGAGTCTCGCAGGGCGCGCCCATCATCGGCAACCTGATCAGCGGGGTGCGGCAGCTCAAGGCCAAGCTGGGGGCCGGCTTTTACTTGTCGATGGCGCCGGAGCATCCCTATGTCCAGGGCGGCTATGTCGCCTACGGCAGCATCTGGGGCGCCTATCTGCCCATCATCGACGCGCTGCGCGAGGATTTGAGCGTGATCCATGTGCAGTACTACAACAATGGCGGCTTGAACACGCCGTATTCCACCGCCGCGCTGGCGGAAGGCAGCGTGGACATGCTGGTGGGCGGCAGCAAGATGCTGATCGAGGGCTTCCCGCTGGCTTATGGCGCTTCCGGCAGCTTCAAGGGCTTGCGGCCGGACCAGGTGGCCTTCGGCGTGCCTTCCGGCCGCAGTTCCGCCAATTCCGGCTTTGTCAGCGCCGATACCGTGATCAAGTCGCTGGATTGCCTGATGGCAATGAAAAACTGCGGCGGCGTCAAGCCCAATCAGGCCTACCCCAACTTTCGCGGCGTGATGAGCTGGTCCATCAACTGGGACCGCAAGGATGGCTTCCCGCTCTCGCGGCCGGTGGGCGCGTCACTTCGCGGCCGCAACTGAAGCGCGCAAAAAAAAACCGAGGCGCGTCTGCGCCTCGGTTTTTCGATGAGCTTGAATCGTGGCTTAGAGCGCCGGCATCTCATAGCCTTCGATCTGAGCGGCGGCGACCAGCTGACCCAGATAGGCCTGCATCGCCTTGTTGCCGGCCATATCGTTCAGGTACTGCTGCAGGCGGTCCTTGATCTCTTCAAAGCTCACCTTGCCGCCTTCGTGGCGTTCCTGCACCTGGATGATGTGGTAGCCGAACTGGGTCTGCACCAGCTGCGGCGCGATTTCACCGGCGGCGGTGCTGAACACTGCTTGTTCGAATTCCGCCACCATCTGGCCGCGGCCAAACTGCCCCAGGCTGCCGCCTTGCTGGCCGGACGGGCAGGTGGAATGCTCGCGCGCCAGGTCGGCGAAGCGGGCCGGGTTGGCCTTGACTTCGTCCAGCACGCCTTCGGCCTTGGCCTTGGCCAAGCTGCCGGCCAGGCCTTCGCCCAGCGGGAACAGAATGTGGCTGGCAACGGCGGATTCGCCGCTGCTGAAGCGCTCGGGATACTGATTATAGAAGGCCAGGCAGGCGGCCTCGTCCACCGCGTCGACATGCAGCTCCCGCTCCAGCAGCGCGCCGATGGCTGCGCCTTGGTCAGCGGTGTCGATGCCGAGGGACTGGGCTTTTTGCAGCAGCAGTTCGCGCAGGATCAATTCCTGAGCGGCGGCATCGCGCGGTTTGGGCGCGTCGGCGTAGTGGGCTTGTTCTGCCTGCACCATGTCTTCGGTGATTTCAATGCCGTTGACTCGAATGGTCATGGAGGTTTCCTGTGGTGATCTGTGAGGGCCGCCGCCGCTTGTGGCATGGCGGGAAGTTTGCGATTAGAAAAGCGTTGGCGGCGCTTGTCAAGAAAGGCCGCGCCGGCGCAAGGCGGGGTAGCGTGCCGATCTTGGCTGAAATCTATGGAATTTTAAGAATAATCTTATATTTGTCCGCCGACTGAATCGTTAGTATACGAGTCATGCAGCTTTGGAGCCTACAGGGAGATCACGCTGGCGCTACGCATTACTGTGAAGTGTTTGGCCGCCTCTCCGTTGTTTCCGGCATCGAGTTGACGTAGTTCGTCCTTTGTCATTTTCAGAAGACGACT
>NZ_JAJOHW010000035.1 GCF_021129195.1 Chromobacterium aquaticum
TGGCCGAACCGCTGCTGGCGCGGCTGCAGGCCGGCGGCGTGCGCGTGGAGCGCGATCCGGGGCCGGCGCAAGGCTGGCTGGAATGGGAGAGTTTGCGGCTGGCGCTGTCGGATGGCCGCAGCGCGACTCGCCGCGCGGCCGACAGCGGCCACGCCGGCTGGGCGGTATTCGATCTGGCTTTGGATTACGCCAGCGTGTGGCGGTTGGCTCTGGCGGTGGCGGACCAGGCCGCGCCGGAAGTGGCTGCGCGGGCGGAGGGCGTGTTGCAGGCGGCCGGCCTGCTGGTGTCGCGGATGGATGACGCCGCCGGCATGGCGGTGCTGCGCACCGTGGCGATGCTGGCGAACGAGGCGGCCGACGCGGTGGGGCAGGGCGTGGCCACGGCGGACAGCGTGGACCTGGCCATGCGTTTGGGCACTGCTTATCCCTGCGGGCCGCTGGCCTGGGCTGATCGTCTCGGCAACGATTTCGTCGCGCAGACGCTGGATGCCCTGTGCGCGCATTACGGCGACGAACGCTACCGGGTGTCGCCCTTGCTGCGGCGGCGGGCCTTGTCCGGAGGGTGCTTCCATGACTGAGTACGAGCTTGCCTGCCGCCAGGCCGAGCAAAGCGCGTTGGCGCTGCTGAGCCGCGACCGCGCATCGGCCAGCCTGGGCATGGAGCTGTTGGACGTGGGGCCCGGCCGCGCGCGGCTGCGCATGCGGGTGCGCGACGATATGCTGAACGGCTTTCTGCTGTGTCACGGCGGGCTGCTGTGCGCGCTGGCGGACACCGCCTTCGCCATCGCCTGCAATTCCTGGGGGCCGCAGGCCGTCGGCGCCGCCATCAGCATGGATTATCTGCGGCCGGCCCGCGGAGGCGACTGCGTGACCGCTACGGCCGAATGCCTGCATCAAGGCGGGCGGCAAGGCCTTTACGAGGTGAGGCTGAGCAATCAGCGCGACGAAATCCTGGCCTTGCTGCGTGGCCGCTCACACCGGATTGGCGCGTGCGCCGCCTCGGATGATTAAGCAAGAGGAGGTTTTATTGGATCAGCCGGCAAGAGTGGCTAGCAAGAGCCGGTTTTGCGGCCAAGGCAGGTCGGCGCAACGCCGTATCAGGAGCGTTGTCAGCCGCTCTAAACAGGAAATGGCCGCAGAGCCAGCCCCCTATCACACAGGAGAAGCACCATGCCCGCCCCCCGCCCGTCGTCCAGCGAACTGGACGCGATGGAAACCGCCAGCCGCGATGAGTTGTCCGCCTTGCAACTGCGGCGCTTGCGCTGGTCTTTGCAGCATACCTACGACAATGTCGGCCACTTCCGCGCCAAGTGCGAACAGCGCGAGGTCCATCCCGAGCAGTTGCGGCGGCTGGAGGATTTGTCCCGCTTTCCCTTCACCAGCAAGGCGGATTTGCGCGACAACTACCCGTTCGGTCTGTTCGCGGTGCCGCGCGAGCAGGTGGCGCGGATTCACGCCAGCAGCGGCACCACCGGCCAGCCCACGGTGGTGGGCTATACCCGCGGCGATATCGATGCCTGGGCCACGGTGGTGGCGCGTTCCATCCGCGCCGCTGGCGGCCGTCGCGGCAGCATGGTGCACATCGCTTACGGCTATGGGCTGTTCACCGGCGGCCTGGGCGCGCATTACGGCGCCGAACGCCTGGGCTGCACCGTGGTGCCGATGTCCGGCGGCCAGACCGAGCGCCAGGTGCAGCTGATCCAGGATTTCCGCCCTGACATCATCATGGTCACGCCGTCCTATATGCTGAATATTCTCGATGAAATGGAACGGCGGGGCATGGACGCCGCGCTTTCCTCGCTGCAGGTCGGCATCTTCGGCGCCGAGCCGTGGACCGGACTGATGCGGCAGGAGATCGAGCGCCGCGCCGGCATCGACGCGGTGGACATCTACGGCCTGTCCGAGGTGATGGGGCCGGGCGTGGCCAGCGAGTGCGTGGAAAGCAAGGACGGCCCGGTGATCTGGGAGGATTTCTTCTACCCGGAAATCATCGATCCGCACAGCGGCGAAGTGCTGCCGGATGGCGAGGAGGGCGAATTGGTGCTGACCTCGCTGACCAAGGAAGCGATGCCGGTGATCCGCTACCGCACTCGCGACCTGACCCGGCTGCTGCCGCCCAGCAGCCGCTCGATGCGGCGCATCGGCAAGATCGTCGGCCGTTCCGACGATATGTTGATCATCCGTGGCGTCAATGTGTTTCCCACCCAGATCGAAGAGTTGATCCTGCAGCAGCCAGGCTTGGCGCCGCACTTCTATCTGGAGGTGAGCAAGGATGGCCATCTGGATCAGCTGGTGGTCTATGTCGAGCGCGAACCCAGCGGGCCGGCGCGAGACGATGCCAAACAGCTGGCGGCGCGACAGTTGCAGCACGGGATCAAGAGCCATGTCGGCGTGACGACCACAGTGCAGGTGGTGGAGCCGATGGCGATAGAGCGTTCGGTGGGCAAGGCGCGGCGGGTGGTGGACAAGCGCCCGCGCTGACAACTTCGCCGCATGGTTCGCATTTTCGCTTGTTATTTTATCGAACGATCGGTAAATTAATTGGGAGTTGTCACCGCATGCCGGGCGGCGAGGCCTGGCGGCGTTCATCAAGGAGGATGGGCGATGTATACCCAAGCATTGGATCAGCCGGACATCAGCGCGCCGGCGGCGGCGTCATCGCCGCGACAGCAGGCGTTCGACGCCAAGCTGGAAGCGGATGAAAAGATCGAGGCGCGCGACTGGATGCCGGAGACTTACCGCAAGACCTTGCTGCGGCAGATTTCGCAGCACGCGCATTCCGAAATCGTCGGCATGCTGCCGGAGGGCAACTGGATCACGCGCGCGCCCACGCTCAAGCGCAAGGCCATCCTGCTGGCCAAGGTGCAGGACGAGGGCGGCCACGGCCTTTATCTGTACGCGGCGGCGGAAACGCTGGGCGCTTCGCGCGACGAGATGGTGGCGGCGTTGCTGTCCGGCCAGGCCAAGTATTCCAGCATCTTCAACTATCCGACGCTGTGCTGGGCCGATATCGGCACCATAGGCTGGCTGGTGGACGGCGCCGCGATCATGAACCAGATCCCGCTGTGCCGCTGCTCCTATGGTCCGTATGCCCGCGCGATGGTGCGCATCTGCAAGGAAGAAAGCTTTCACCAGCGCCAGGGTTACGACCTGCTGCTGGCGATGATGGACGGCAGCCAGGCGCAGCGTGCCATGGTGCAGCGTTCGGTGAATCGCTGGTGGTGGCCGGTGCTGATGATGTTCGGCCCGCCGGACCGGGATTCGGTGCATAGCGCCAGCAGCATGCAATGGGGCATCAAGCGCATTTCCAATGACGATCTGCGGCAGAAGTTCGTCGACGCCATTGTGCAGCAGGCCGAAGTGTTGGGCGTCAGCCTGCCGGACCCGGCGCTGGCCTGGAACGCGGAGCGCGGGCATTACGATTTCGGCGAGCCGGACTGGGAGGAGTTCAAGCGAGTGCTGGCCGGCGACGGTCCCTGCAACCGCGAACGCATGGCCGCGCGTCAGCGCGCGCATGAAGAGGGCGGCTGGGTGCGCGCCGCCGCCCGCGCCCACGCCGATAAGCAGGCGGCGCGCGCCGCCGCCTGACCAGGAGCTCGCATGTCTGATCGTTCCAGCGCCGGCTGGCCCCGCTTCGAGGTCTTCGTCCTCGGCCGGCACGCCTTGCAATACAAGCATTCCAGCAGCTTGCACGCCAGCGATGCGCGGCATGCGCTGCTGCTGGCCCGCGACGTCTATTTCCGCCGCCAGGAAGGCGTGAGCCTGTGGGTGGCGCTCAGCAACAGCTTGCAGGAAAACGGCATGCCGGCGGTCGTGGTCCGGGAAGCGGCGGAACCGCAGCAGTTCGAGCTGTTCATCCAATTCAAGCCGGGACTGGACCACCTGCACGTCGCCAGCCTGCTGGCCGAGTCGGCGCCGCAGGCCTTGGCGCAGGCCGAGAGCGCTTTCGGCGCCTTCCCGCCCGGCGCGGTCTGGGCGCTGCCCAGCACTGCGTTGAGCTGCAGCGAGCCGGAGCAGCGCCGGCTGTTTATCGAGCCGATGGCCAGCAAGCCTTATCGCTTGCCGACTTTCTTCCAACTGCCGGAAGCCGTGAACCATATGTGAGGAGAACGCGCATGCGCGTGCAAGCGGAGACGCCGGCAACGGCGGAGGTGAGCCAGGATTTGATCGAGTACGCATTGCGGCTGGGCGACAGCGCATTGCTGCTGGGCCAACGTCTGGGTGAATGGTGCGGCCACGCGCCGGAACTGGAGGACGATATCGCGCTGAGCAATATCGCGCTGGACCTGATAGGCCAGGCGCGGCTGTTGCTGGGCCTGGCCGGCGAATGGGAGGGGCGCGGCCGCGACGAGGACGCGCTGGCTTTTCTGCGCGATGTGCCCGAATACCGCAACCTGACCCTGGCGGAGCTGCCTAACGGCGACTTCGGCCAGACCGTGCTGCGCATCGCCTTGTTCAGCGGCTATCAAGTGGCGCTGTGGCAGGCGCTGCGCAGCGGCGGTGACGCGCGGCTGGCGGCGATCGCCGACAAGGCGCTGGCGGAAAGCCGCTACCACCTGCGTTACGCGGCGGAATGGGTGGTGCGGCTGGGGGACGGCACCGACGAATCGCGTCGGCGCATGCAGCAGGCGTTGGCGCATTGGTGGCCATATCTGGCCGAGATGTTCGACGACGACGCGCTGGAGCGGCGTCTTGACGGCATCGCGCCGCCAGCGCGGCAGCTGCGGGCGGCGTGGGAGGCGCTGATCCTGCCGGTGCTGGCGCAAGCCACGCTGCAGCGGCCCGAGGCCAGCGCGTACCGCTCCGGTGGCAAGCGCGGCGAGCATAGCGAATTCCTTGGTCATGTGCTGGCGGAAATGCAGTTTCTGCAGCGCGCCTATCCCGGCGGAAACTGGTGATGGCCAGGCGCGAGCTGACGGTGGCGCAGGCCTGGCGGGCGCTGGAGCGGGTGCCGGATCCGGAAGTGCCGGTGGTGTCGCTGTGCGAACTGGGCATCGTGCGCCGGGTGCGCAGGGTGGACGGCGATCTGGAGGTGACGCTGACGCCGACTTATTCCGGCTGCCCGGCCACCGAGGCGATCGCAGCCTCGGTGCGCCAGGCGCTGGGCCGGGCCGGAGAAACGCGGGTGGTTTTGCGCACGCAGCTTAGCCCGCCCTGGACCACGGACTGGATCAGTGCCGCCGGCCGCGACAAGTTACGTCGCTACGGCATCGCGCCGCCGGAACCGGGTGGTGCGGCGGAGGTCGGCGGCAAGGACTGGCAGCCCCTGCGCTTTCAGCCGGCATCGCCGGCGTGTCCACGGTGCGGCAGCCGCCGCAGCCGGCGGCTGAGCCAGTTCGGGGCCACCGCCTGCAAGGCGCTGTATCGCTGCGAAGCGTGTCTGGAGCCGTTCGAGTATTTCAAACCGATCTGAACAAGGAGGCCGGATGAGACTCGCTTTTCATCGCCTGCGCATTGTCGATGTGCGCAGGGAAACCGCCGACGCCGTGGTGCTGACTCTGGAGCCGCCAGCCGAACTGCAGTCGCAATTCCACTTTACCCAGGGCCAGCACCTGGTGTTTCGGGAGCATATCGACGGCGCCGAGGTGCGCCGCTCCTATTCGCTGTGCGGCGACGCCGACGAGGATGGGCTGCGGGTGGCGGTGAAGAAAGTGGACGGCGGCGTGTTTTCCAGCCATGTCCACCAATGCTGGCAGCCGGGGCGCTGGGTGGAGGCGATGCCGCCGACGGGGCGTTTTTTCACGCCGCTGGCGGAGGCGCAGCGCAAGCATTATCTGGGCATCGCCGCCGGCAGCGGCATCACGCCCTTGTTGTCCCTGATCAAGACCACGTTGCGGCGCGAACCGCGCAGCCGCTTTACTTTGTTTTACGGCAATCGGCGGCGGCAGGACATTCTGTTCGCCGAGGAACTGGCGGCGCTGAAGTCCAGCTATCCGGCGCGGCTGGCGGTGCATCATTTCCTGAGCCGCGAGGCGCAACAGCCCGAGCTGTTTCATGGCCGGCTGGACCGGACGCGGCTGCAGCGGGCGTTGGCGGCGCTGCTGCCGCGAGGCCTGGTCGATGAAGCCTTCGTCTGCGGGCCCAACGATATGATAGATCAGGCCTGCGCCTGTCTGGAGAGCGCCGGCCTGGCCGCGTCCCGTATCCATTGCGAGCGCTTCGGCGAACCCGTGCGCGGCGCGGCGCCGCCGCCGGCGCGGGAGGAGGAGAACCCGGCGGCCAGCGTCACGGTGATCATCGACGGCCAGCAGCGGCAGCTGGCGCTGCGTGCCGGTGAGCGCATACTCGCGGCCGCGGTCGCGGCCGGGGTCGACCTACCTTACTCTTGCCAAGGTGGGGTATGCTGCACCTGCCGAGCCAAGGTGCTGTCCGGCGCGGTGTCCATGGACAAGAATTTCGCCCTGGAACCCGCCGAGGTGGAACAAGGCTTCGTGCTCGCCTGTCAGGCGCGGCCACGAACCCAGCAAGTGGTGCTCAGTTTTGATGAGCGTTGACGGTTGCTTGCCTAGAGCCGCCGGCAAAACCCGGTTAACCCCGGTTTTGCCCGGTGGTTCGTAGTCATCGGGGAGGTTCGTTGCTGCCGCGTCTGGCCTTTTCACTCAATCTGATATGCGGATATGGCCAGAACAAAATCTCCCAATTACGAGGCGCAGCAGCAAAACATATTGGAAAACGCGGCCAGGCTGTTTGCCGAGCAGAGTTTTCCCAGTGCTTCGATAGCCCAGCTGGCTGAGTTGTGCGGCATGTCCAAGCCGCTGTTGTATCACTACTATCGCGACAAATCGCATCTGCTGTTCGATATCGCCGACACCTATGTGGATAAGCTGGTCGGCATCGTCGACGCGGCGGCGCGGCAAGGCCTGCCGGCGGACGCGCATTTGCGGCTGCTGATCGAGCGTTTCATGGAAGAGTACGCGTCCTCGCGCCATTACCACATGGTGTTGGTACAGGATGTCAAATTCCTGGGCGAGACGGAGCGGAAGCAGGTGAAGGCCAAGCAGGCCGGGGTGGTGGCGGCGTTCGCCGAACTGATCGCCCGCCTGCGGCCGGAGCTGCCGGCGGCGCAGGTCAAGCCGGTGACGATGACCTTGTTCGGCATGATGAACTGGACGTTTACCTGGTTCCGCGCCGATGGCGCGATAGATAGGGCGGGCATGGCGCGCATTGTCAGCCAGTTGTTTCTTCACGGCGTGTATGGATGTGGAGAGGGAACTGACTATGAGCAAGTATCTGAGGGAGTACCGCGCTGAGCGGATCTGCCATCTGGAAATTCACCGGCCGGCGCGGCACAACGCGCTGAGCGCCGAACTGATGCGGGAGCTGGAGGCCGCGCTGGACGCGGCGGACGGCGACCCCGCCATCAGCGTCATTCTGCTGTCCGGCACCGAGCAGGCCTTCGCCGCCGGCGCCGACATCGGCCGCATGGCCGAATGGGACTATCAGCAGGTCTTTCTCGACGACTATGTGAGCCGGCACTGGGAGCGCGCGCGTAGCGTGCGCAAGCCATTGATCGCGGCGGTGCGCGGCCTGGCGATAGGCGGCGGTTGCGAGCTGGCGATGATGTGCGATGTGATCATCGCCGGCGAGTCCGCCCGCTTCGGCCAACCGGAAATCAAGCTGGGCACCTTGCCCGGCATGGGCGGCACCCAGCGGCTGCCGCGCGCGATCGGCAAGGCCAAGGCGATGGAGTGGTGTCTGAGCGGCGAGCTGTACAGCGCCCGTGAGGCGGAGCAGGCCGGCCTGGTGTCGCGGGTGGTGGCCGACGCCGAAGTGCTGGCGACGGCGCAGACGCTGGCCGCGCGGATGGCCGGCTATTCACTGCCGGCGCTGCTGCTGATAAAGGAGTCCTTGAACCGCGCTTTCGAATCCAGCCTGACCGAGGGCCTGCTGTTCGAGCGGCGCGCCTTCCACGCCAGTTTCGCGCTGGATGATCGGCGGGAAGGAATGCAGGCCTTTCTCGACAAGCGGCCGCCTCGCTTCCAGCACCGCTAGGCGCGCCAGGAGCGAGGTGAAGGTTTGAGGCCCGGATGCTTCGCTCGTCGTTGTTTAAGAACCTGCCCAATGCTTAGCGAGCACGCGCGAGGCAAGGCGTCATGGCTGGGAAAGCCGCGATGGCCGAGCATGCGGAACGCCTCTGGCGTGTGACGCCTGATGAAACGCGGCAGGCGCTGAATCACTTCTTAATTTATTCAATAAGGAGTCACACCATGTCCCATGCCTATATCTGCGATGGCATCCGCACCCCATTCGGTCGCTACGGCGGAGCGCTTTCCGGCGTGCGCGCCGACGATCTGGCGGCCTTGCCGCTCGCCGATCTGATGCGGCGTCATCCGCTGCTGGACTGGTCTTGCCTGGACGAAGTGATTCTGGGCTGCGCCAATCAGGCTGGCGAGGACAACCGCAATGTGGCGCGGATGGCGGCCTTGCTGGCCGGTCTGCCGCAATCGGTGCCGGCGCTCACCGTCAACCGCTTGTGCGCGTCCGGCCTGGACGCGGTGGGCATCGCCGCGCGCGCGATCGCCGCAGGCGAGGCCGACCTGGCGCTGGCCGGCGGCGTGGAGAGCATGTCGCGCGCGCCCTTTGTGCTGGGCAAGGCGGACGGCCCGTTCGCGCGCAATGCGCGGCTGGAAGACAGCACCATAGGCTGGCGCTTCGTCAACCCGGCCTTCCAGCGCCAGTTCGGCATCGACTCGATGCCGGAAACCGCGGAAAACGTCGCGCGCCAGTTCAATATCTCCCGCGCCGATCAGGACGCGTTCGCGCTGCGCAGCCAGCAGCGTTACGCCGCGGCGCGCGAGCGCGGTTTCTTCGACGCGGAAATCCTGGCGCTGGAGCTGCCGCAGCGCAAGGGCGAGCCTCTACGGGTGGCCCAGGACGAACACCCGCGGCCGACCACCACGCTGGCGGAGCTGGCGCGGCTCAAGGGCGTGGTGGCGGACGGCTCGGTCACCGCCGGCAACGCCTCCGGCGTCAACGACGGCGCGGCGGCCTTGCTGTTGGCCAGCGGCGCTGGCATCAAGCGCCACGGCCTGCGCCCCAGGGCGCAGATTCTGGGTCAGTGCTCGGTGGGGCTGGAGCCGCGCATCATGGGCATGGGGCCGGCGCCGGCGGCGGAAAAGCTGCTGCGGCGCTTGGGCCTGAGCGTGGCGGAACTGGATGTGATCGAGTTGAACGAGGCCTTCGCCTCGCAATCGCTGGCGGTATTGCGGCAATTGGGCCTGGCCGACGATGACGCCAGGGTCAATCCCAACGGCGGCGCCATCGCGCTCGGCCATCCGCTCGGCGCTTCCGGCGCGCGGCTGGTGTTGACCGCCTTGCGTCAATTGGAGGCCAGCGGCGATAGGCTGGCCTTGTGCGCGATGTGCGTCGGCGTCGGCCAGGGGGTGGCGCTGATATTGGAACGGGTGGAGGGAGAGGGCTGATGGACGAGCTGGTGTTGTTGGAATACCCGGCCCCCGGTGTGGCGCGGCTGCGTTTGAATCGTCCGCAGGCATTGAATGCCCTGAACCTGGAGATGCGACGGCAATTGGCGCGCCATTTCCACGCGGTGGCGGAACAGCGCGACATACGGGTGGTGGTGCTGTGCGGCGCTGGGCGCGCGTTCGCCGCCGGAGCCGACCTGGCGGAGCTGGCCGATTGTGGCAGCATCGAACTGATGCAACGCCAAGTGCATAAGCTGTGGCAGGCGATAGCCGATTGCCCCCAGCCGGTGATCGCGGCGGTGACGGGCTATGCGCTGGGTGGCGGCTGCGAATTGGCGATGCACGCCGACATCATCGTCGCCGCGGAATCGGCGCAGTTTGGGCAGCCGGAAGTCAAAGTGGGTGTGATGCCGGGCGCTGGCGGCACCCAGCGCTTGCTGCGCGCGGTGGGAAAGTTCCGCGCGCTGAAGCTGCTGCTGACCGGCGAGCGCATCGGCGCGGCGGAGGCGCTGGCGATGGGCCTGGTCAGCGAGGTGGCGGCGGACGAGGCTCTGGAGACGCGGGCGCTGGAACTGGCGATGCAGATCGCGGCCTTGCCGCCGCTGGCGGTGGCGCAGATCAAGGAGGTGGTGCTGGCCGGCGCCGACGCGCCGTTGGCGACGGCGCTGATGCTGGAGCGCAAGGCATACCAGCTCTTGTTCGCGTCGCGGGATCAGAAGGAGGGCATGCGGGCATTTCTCGAAAAGAGAGCCGCGGTGTTCCTAGGGGAATAGGAAGTTCTTGTTATGACTCTGGAGAGTTGATTTCAATTCAGGGGGTATGGATATCTTCATAGCATGTTTTAGATGCTGGTCTACTACAATCAGGGGGCTTTATTACCGTGATGGAGGGTGGTATGGAGGTTGATAACCTTGTTGTTCGCCTTGATGGAGAATATGTTTTATTGCTATTGGGTACAAAACCACAGGCTAAGGTTGAGTTAAAAACTTTACGTAGAGTGAGCCCAGTTTTTACTGGAAGAACGGATGATGAGTGTCGGGTAATTCTACAAAAACAGAGTAACCGAGAAGTCCTATATGCAGTGGTCGACAAAGAGCGGCCACGCCAATTCCCCGCACAAGGTGTTTATCACATTACGCCACAGGATTTGCAGGGAAGTGTATTTGTTGAATAGTTAAACGGGCAACGCAGTAAAGCGTTGCCCGTTCTATTCAGGCTATTGTGTTCAATGCGCGCCGCTATCGCCGCCAGCAGCGGTGAACGGGGGCTTGGCGAACCACACCAGGCCGATCAGCAGCACGAACAACACGCCGGACAGCCAGAAAATCTCATTGGCCGCCATGATGTAGCCCTGCTTGGTGATTTGCAGCGAGGTCAGCGCCGCCTGCTGTCCCGAGGACAGGCCGGCCATGTCCAGCAGCCGGAACCAGGCGTTGGACGCCTGATCGTAGAGGCTGACATGCTCGGTCAGGCGCGCGTGGTGCATCGCCTCGCGACGGTCCCACATCGTGGTGGTGATCGAGGTGCCTATGCTGCCGGCCAGAATCCGCAGGAAGTTGGACAGGCTGGACGCGCTGGCGATCTGGCTGGGATGCAGGCCGGACAGGGTAATGGTGGTCAGCGGCATGAAGAAGCAGGCCACGCCTATGCCTTGCACCACCTGCGGCCACACCACGTAGGCGAAGTCCATCTGCGGGTTGAAGGTGCTGCGCCAGAAGAAGCAGATCGCGTACACGCTGAAGCTCACCGTCACCACCCAACGCATGTCCAGCCGCTGCGCGTACTTGCCGATGATGGGTGACAGCACCACCGGGATCAGCCCGATGGGGGCCGCGGCCAGGCCGGCCCAGGTGGCGGTATAGCCCATCTGGGTCTGCAGCATCAGGGGCAGCAGTACCACGGTGCCGAAGTAGAGCATGAAGCCCAGGCTGATGGCGACGGTGCCGACGGTGAAGTTGCGCTGCTTGAACAGGCTCAGGTCGACGATGGGATGTTTCTCGCCCAGCTCCCAGATCACCAGATAGACCAGCGCCAGCACCGCGATCACCGCCAGGGTGACCACCTCGGTGGAGTTGAACCAATCCAGTTCCTTGCCGCGGTCCAGCACCATTTGCAGCGCGCCGACGCCGATCACCAGCAAGGCGAGGCCGATGCGGTCGATGGGCAGGTCCACGGTGTCGGTTTCGCGCGGCTTGAGGATGCGCCAGGAAATGAAGGCCGCCGCCAGTCCCACCGGCACGTTGATGAAGAAAATCCAGCCCCAGTGCCAGTTGTCGCTGATCACGCCGCCCAGAATCGGGCCGAACACCGGCGCGACGATCACCGTCATCGCCCATAGCGCCAGCGCCATGCCTTTCTTCTCCGGCGGGTAGCAGGACAACAGCAGGCTTTGCGACAGCGGAATCATCGGGCCGGCCACCGCGCCTTGCAGCACGCGGAAGAAAATCAGCATTTCCAGGCTGTTGGACATGCCGCACAGCCAGGAGGTGAGCACGAACAGCAGGGTGGAGGCGGTGAACAGCTTCACCTCGCCCAGGCGCTTGGCCAGCCAGCCGGTCAGCGGCACCGCGATGGCGTTGGCCACCCCGAAGGAGGTGATCACCCAGGTGCCCTGGCTGGTGGCGGCGCCGAGGTTGCCCGAGATGGTGGGCAAGGCCACGTTGGCGATGGTGGTGTCCAGCACTTGCATGAACACCGACATCGACAGCGCCAGCGTGATCCAGACCAGCTTGGAGCCGGTCAATGGTGGATGATTCATGGTCCGGCCTCCTTATTCGGCCTTGCCTTCACCCGCGTTGGCCGCCAGCAGCGTCCGCACCAGTTCATCGGCCTGTTTCAGGTCCGGCAACTGGCCGGAGACATCCTGATGGGCGACGAAGGGCTGGGCTTCCGCCACCGCCTTGCCATCCTTGCTGGAGGTGTCCACCACCACGTCCATGGACAGGCCGACACGCAGCGGATGCGATTGCAGGTCTTTCGGGTCCAGCTGGATGCGCACCGGCACGCGTTGCACCACCTTGATCCAGTTGCCGGTGGCGTTCTGCGCCGGCAGCAGCGAGAAAGCGCTGCCGGTGCCGGCGGACAGGCCGACCACTTTGCCGTGGTAGACGATCTTGCCGCCGTAGAGGTCGGACTTCAGTTCCACCGGCTGGCCGATGCGGATCTTGGCCAGTTGGCCTTCCTTGAAGTTGGCGTCCACCCACAGGTTCTGCAGCGGAATCACCGACATCAGCGGGGTGCCGGCGGCCAGGCGCTGGCCAACCTGTACATTGCGGCGGGCGACGGCGCCGTCCAGCGGCGCCTTGATCTCGGTGCGCTGCAACGCGAGCCAGGCTTCCTTCAGCCGGCTGGCGGCGGATTTGACCGCCGGCTGCTGCGCCAGCGCGTCCTTGCCCAGCAGCGCGGCGCTGGCTTTCTGCTGTTCGCGCGCGGCCTCCAGCGCGGCCTTGGCTGCGGCGACGGCGTCATTGGCGTGGCCCAGCTCTTCCGCCGACAGCGCATCGGTGCCGGCTAGCTGCTTGCGGCGCTTCAGGTCGGCATCGGCGCGGGCCAGCTCGGTTTCGCGCAGGGTGACCTGGGCCGCCAGTTGCTGGGTATTGCTCATCAATTGGCGCGTTTGACGCACGGCTTGAGCGAACTCATTGCGGGCGCGGTCGAAGTTCAGCTGCGCGTCGTTCTTGTCCAGGCTGACCAGCAGTTGGCCGGCCTTGACGTGCTGGGTGTCGTCCACCAGCACTTTGGCGACGGTGCCGCCCACTTCCGGGGTGACTTGCACCAGGTGGCCGCTGACATAGGCGTCGTCGGTGCTTTCCTCGTGGCTGAGCACCAGCGCCCAGTAAGCGCCGTAAGCGATGGCGATGGCGGCGAACAAGGTGGTGGCGACAATCAGATTGCGCTTGCGGCCTTGCGCGGTTTTGGTTTTCTTATCCATGACGATGGTGTCCTAGTGGGTGGCGGGGGCAGCGGTGAAGCCGCCACCCAGTGCGGTGTTCAGCGAGGTCCAGGCCAGTTTGCGGCCGGCTTCGGCGTCGATGCGCGCGGATTGTTGCGCCAGCGCGCTGTCCTGAGCGTCCAGCAGGTTCAGCTTGTTGATGATGCCGGCCTTGAAGCGGGCGCCGGCGGAGTCCGCCGCGCGCAGGCTGCTGTCCTGTGCTTGACGCACCTGTTCCAGTTGCTTGCCGCTTTGCTGCCAGCCGCTGACGGCGTCGGCGGCGTCGCGCAGCGTGTCCAGCACGGTCTGGTTGTAGCTGAGCACAGCCATGTCATAGCTGGCCCGTTGCTTGCCCAGATTGGCCTGGATCGCGCCGGAGTGGAAAATCGGCAGGCTGATCGCTGGCATGAAGCCCCAGAACGAGGAATCACCGTTCATCAGCTTGTTGAATTCCAGCGAAGTCTGGCCGGCGAAGGCGGTCAGCTTGATATTGGGATAGAACTCGGCGCGCGCGGCCTTGACCGCGCCGGCCATGGCTTCCACTCGCGCGCGCTGGGCGGCGATGTCCGGGCGCTTGCCCAACAGATCGGCGTTCAGGCCGTCGGCATCCATGGCAGGCACCGTCAGCGCCTTGCCCGGTTGCAGATCGCGCAAGGCGTCCGGGCCTTGGCCGGTCAGCGCCGCCAGCGCGTGGCGGGCGCGGTCGCTGTCTTGCGCCAGCGCGCTTTGCTGCTGACGCAGGCGGTGCAGCGAGACTTCATTGCCGCGCTGATTGTCGCCCGGCAGCAAGCCGGCGTTGATGCGGGCCTGGGTCAGCGTCTGGCGGCTTTCCGCCAGCTGGATGCGCTTGGCCAGCACCGCGCTTTGCGCCTGCAGCCGCTGCAATTGGGTGTATTGGGCGATGACGGCCTGGGTCAGCGTCAACCGGGTTTGCGCGCCCTCGAAGGCGATCGCGGTCTGCTGGCCGACGGCCTCGTCGATCTGGCCACGGTGCTTGCCCCAGAAGTCGAACTCCCAACTGCCCATCAGCATCGCGGTATAGGCGTTGACGTAGTCGCGCGAGATCGGCGCCGGGAACTCGTAATTCAGCTGGGTCATATTGGCGCTGAAGTCGAGTTTGGGGCCGCTATTGCCTTCGACAATACCGACGGCGGCGCGCGCCTGGCGCAGCCTGGCCTCGGCCAGCTTCAGCGACGGCGCGTCTTGTAAGGCGCTGGCCACCAACTGGTTCAAAGCGGCGTCATTCAACTGGGTCCACCAGTCGCTGGCGAGCTGTCCGCCCTGCTTGTTGGCCAGGCGCAGTTGCTCGGCATTGAGCTGACTGGCCGGGACGCTGTCGGGGCCGAAGCTCGCGCAGCCGCCCAATAGGGCGCTGAGCAGCAGGGCGCTGACGCCGTGCTGCCATTGAGTCTTTTTCACCTTGAGGGTCTCCCCGTGTTCACTTGCTTTATTAGCAATTGATGAAGTGATTGATGATGTGATAGTCACTTAAGTTATTATTAGGACGAAAAAAACCGCGTATGCGGCCTTAACCGCCCAGGCTGCAGAGCAGCTTGCGCAATAGGCGTTCGAACTCTTGTTTTTCCGCGGCGTCGAAATCGGCCCACAGCTCGCGGTGGCATTCTCGGGAGATGGGGAGCAGTGATTCCACGAGTTGAACGCCGCCCGGCGTCAGCTCCAGCAGAATCTTGCGCCGATCTTCCGCGCTGGGCGAACGCGCGGCCCAGCCGTTTTTGACGAGTTCGTCGGCAATGCGCGTGGCGTTGGTGCGTGATGAATCCAGCGTATCGCTGATTTCAGACGGGTAGAGCGCCTGCTGCGGACAGGCGTACAGCGCCAGCAGGGCCATCCATACCGTTTCGTTGAGGCCGTGCTGCTTGAGCTTGTCGCACAGGTGAGCGGACAGGCGCGGCAGGATGTGGTACAGCAAGCGCGCCAGAATCACCTCCTGGCGCGGCACTCCTGGAAAACGCGCTTCGATCCGATTGACCGCCTGCTCTAGCGTTTGAAAAGACTTGGTTGGATTCATGAACGCCATTTTAGTAACTTAGGTTACTATTCCGCAAGTGATAATTTAGAAGGAGATGGGACGGTTGCGTTGAAAGCCGATGTGGCGGAAATAAATATGCCCAGCCGGAGGGGCTGGGCGCGGGTGGGAATGCCGGCTAGTCCAGCAACTGCAGCACGCGTTCCGGCGGCCGTCCCACCACGGCGCGCTCGCCGCGGACGGCGATGGGGCGCTCAATCAGCTTGGGATTGTCCACCATCGCGGTAATCAGGTGTCTGGGTTCCAGTGTGATGTCGTCCAGATAGAGTTCGGCGTACTCCTCCTCTTTCTGGCGCATCAGGTCGCGCGGTTCCATGTTCAGCAGCGCCAGCAGGCGCTCCAACTCTTCATAGCTGGGCGGGTGTTTCAGGTATTCGACGACTTCGACTTCCGCGCCGGCGTTTTCCAGCAGGCTGAGCGCCTCCCTGGATTTGGAGCAGCGCGGATTATGGTAGAGGCGGATCATGGTATCTCCTTGTTATGGCTTTGCGCGGAGCGAATTGATCGTGGCACGAAATCGCGATTGGCGCCAGCGTGCGTGGCGGCTTATGGCTAGCACAATATGCACCGATGGCGTTTAATTTGAATCAGTCTTGTTTGGCAAGTTCCGGCCCAACCGTTACCATGCATTGACTCTCATTGTTATTTATTCGCCATGCACGCCTCCACACGCAGCCACTTCGGGCTGGCAATCCTATTGGCGGCCCTGTCCACGCTAGGGCCGTTTTCGATCGACACCTTCTTGCCGGCGATGAGCGCGATCGGGCAGAGCCTGGCGGTCACGCCGCTGCAGATGCAGCAGGCGCTGACGGTATATCTATTGTCTTACGCGGTGATGATGCTGTGGCATGGCTCCATCTCGGACGCGGTGGGCCGCCGTCCGGTGGTGCTGGTCACCACCTTGTTGTTCAGTCTGGCGTCAATAGGCTGCGCGTTGGCGGACAGCCTGGGTCAGCTGTTACTGTTCCGCGCGCTGCAAGGCTTCTGCGGCGGTGCCGGCCTGGTGGTGGGGCGGGCCATCATCCGCGACAAGCTGGACGGCGCCGACGCTCAGCGGCTGATGTCGCAAGTGACGATGTTGTTTTCCCTGTCACCGGCGATCGCGCCGGTGGTGGGCGGCTGGCTGTTCGGCGCCTTTGGCTGGCATTCCATCTTCGTGTTCATGGCGTTGATCGGCCTGGCGCTGTTCCTGATGAGCTGGTTCGCCTTGCCGGAAACCCATCATGAATCGGCGCGCCAGCCCTTGAAGATCAAATACCTGCTGGCCAACTACTGGCAGGTGGGGCGCAAACGCGAGTTTCAACTGCTGACCGCGGCGGTGTCTTTCAATTTCGCCGGCTTTTTCCTTTACATACCATCGGCGCCGGTATTCCTGATGCAGCACTTGCACCTGGGGCCGGGGCAGTTCTTGTGGATGTTCGGCCCGGCGGTATCCGGCATCATGTTCGGCGCCTATCTGTCCGGCAAGATGGCGGGACGCGTGGAGCAGAAGGACATCGTGTCGCGCGGCTATGTGGTGATGTTCATCGCCGCCGGCTGGAACCTGTTGTACAACCTGCTAGCTCCGACCGCGGCGATGCCGTGGGCGGTGCTGCCGCTGGCGTTGTACACCACTGGCATGTCGATCGCCGCGCCGTCCATCACCCTGAACCTGATGGACCAGTTTCCGTCCTTGCGCGGCACCGCCTCGTCGCTGCAAGGCTTCTTCCAGACCATGATGTCCAGCGTGGTGGCCGGCCTGATCGCGCCGCTGGTCTGGGGTAGCCCGCTGAGCCTGGCGGCCTGCATGATGGTCATGCTGGTGCTGGGCTTCGTGTTCCGGATGGGGTATAGGCGGCGGGTAACCATGGCGTCCAGATGATGCCGTGAGGCTTCAATATCATTAAAAAACACCACAGTTTAGCTGTGGTGTTTTTGTTTGAAGAGGCTCAGCCTTGTTTGAGAGCCAGCGCAAACTCGCGTAAGCGTCCGGATTGTTTGGCCGAGCTTATACGGTCGCGCAGGAAAGCCAACAGAATACCTATCGCCAGTCCGCCAAAGAGACCCAGCATGGTGATCTGTGCTCGTTTGGGCTTGCTCTTCAACTCAGGAACTTCCGCTTTGTCCAGTACCTGGATCTGGGAAGAGTCCTTGGCTTCCTCTATACGCGCCAGCTCGTATTGCTTAGAGAGTAGTTCGAAGATGGTCTCCTGATATTTGACATCGCGCAGGCGGCGCAGATATTCCAGCCCGGACTGCGGCACTTTGCCAGTTGGCACCATCACATCACCAGCGCTTTCTTTGCCGGTTTCCAATTTGGCCAGTTGTGCTTTTAAGCCGGCAAGTTCTTGGCTAGTGCGCTGGTACAATGGGTTCTGCTCGGTGGCGTAACTACGCATCGCTTCCAGCTGAACTTCTTTAGCCGCGATACTGGCTTTGACTTGGGTTACCGTGTTCATGATGGCGGACACCTGCCCTTCCGGCTGGATCATGCCGGTGCGTTCCTGGGTTTTGCGCAGCGCGGTTTCCGCTTCGGCAAGCTGTACCTTGGTTTGCTTGAGCTGGTTTTCAAAGAAGAGGCGCCGTTTGGCCGCGTCGGTCACGGCCAGGCCCTGATTCAGTTTTATCAGCTGCTCGATGTAGGCATTGGCTAGCTTGGCGGCAAATTGGGGCTCGGCATCATTCACGCTGATGCTGATCATGCCATCCTTGCCGCTACTGATTACGCTGGCATTTTGCAGTTCCTTCCGGGTGGCCTCCATGGATTCCGTTTGGTAACGCTGCTTCAGCTTGAACTGCTGAATCAAGCTATCCGCTATGGTCCTGCTTTGCAACATACCGATATAAAGGTCGTTTGGGTTTTTTAAACTAGAGGCACCGCCGGCAATGCCGGCCAAACCACCTAGCTGCCCCAGCAGCGCACTCATGCCTGCGCTCTGCTGTTGCGGCGGCAGGATTTTTGCGGTCGAGGTAAACGTGGGCGGCAGTAAGAGGCTTACCAGTAATGCGGCCGCTCCTAGGAAAGCGGTGCTGCCAAGGATCCAGTATTTCTGTTGCACGAATATCCGAATGATATCCAGAAGATTAATCTCTTCCGAGGTGTCGCTTGCTAGTGTGGTGTTCTCATTCATGGACATAATCAATTCCAGATGTTAGGGCGCGATCGCTTATTTCAGGACTTTAAGGCCGGCAGCTCCCAGGCCGAACTGGTAAAGAATTGACGTCCATTCTTTTAAGGACTGGGTCCAACTGCTGACGACGACTTCGTCAGGCACGACGATGGTGTCGCCTGGATTGATGCGTTTGCCGCCCAAGCTGGAGAACCAACCGGCGTTATTGTTGCTGGCTACGGTGCCATCCGCCCGCAGCACATAGGTTGCAGACTTATCGCCAGTCTGGGTAATGCCACCTGCGAGATCAAGGTAGTCCTTGACCGCGCGTTGCGGGCGATAGATGAAGGCATTGCTTTGATAGACGGCGCCTAAGACGTTGACGGTGCCGGGGCGGCGTGGAATGGTGATGGTGTCGCCATTCTGCAGAGGCAGGTCTGGCAGGTCTTTGACCAAGGCGTCAGCTCCGCTAAGCTCTAACACGACACGGCCTTCCGCCTTGATCGCGCGCATTTTTTCGGCCAGCTTGCGTTGGCGTTCGACTTCAGCGGTAATGGCGGCGACATTGTCTTTGTCGGTTTGCTTGGAGAGCCTGGCCGCGGCGGTCTGTTCCAGTTCCTTCTCGAAACGAGAAGCAACTTCATCTAACTTGGTTTGTTGCTCCTTGCGTATGCTTTCGCGCTGCAAGGCGGTGGCATAGATATAGCCATATTCTGTTGTTCCGCCTAGGCGCATGACCAGTTCACGCAGCGTCTCGCCTTTCTGTAGCTGGAAAGTACCGGTTTGTTTGGCTTCACCGGTAACCCGGACAAATTCGGTTTCTTGGCGGACATCGACGGGCAAGGCGCCAGGAGCAAATACCCGGAAAATATCGCCAGCAGCCAGCTTGAGCTGTTTCAGCGCCGGGGCATTGATGTTGCTATTGTCTGGGCTGGCTTGCCATTGCAGCGCGAATTGATTGTCAGTATTTTTCTCCAACCGCCACGCCTTGCTCTCCGCAGCAGACTCCAGGCCGCCAGCCCAACGCAACAAGTCCGCACTGCTTTCTCCTGCAGAGAACTCGTAAATAGCGGGATGTTTGACGTCGCCTAGCAGAGCGACTCGCTTATTGGCTGGGGTGATGTGGATAACATCGCCATCACGGAGAGTTAGGTCGGAGGACTTGTCGCCATCGACCAGAATTTTGTATAGGTCAAGCGTGCCAACCGACTTGCCATCGCGCATCAGCTGGATATTGCGCATCGAGCCATTATCGTTTGGACCGCCGGAGGCAAACAGTGCATTCAGTAGCGTACTCATTCCACTCAAGGTGTAGCTGCCAGGCGCTTGGACATTGCCGACCACATAGACTTGCACTGCGCGTGTTTGCAGCAGGCTGGCACTGAGTTCGAAATTATTGAACACGCGCGAGACGCTTTTCTTCAGCGTATCTTGCAAATCCTTGAACTTGACACCGGCAACTGCCACCGAGCCGACACGAGGCAGGTAGACGGTGCCATTGCGTTCGACGGTCAAGGTCAGGTCAATATCGACCATGCCCCAGCCCTTGACCTGGATTTGATCTCCCACCCCTATGACATAATCAGGATTGACCTGAGCCGCATCGGTTGGTGCAAAAGTCGATGGCGGATTGGTGAATAGATCACTGCCAAAGATGGGCAGAGTCTTGCCGGTTGCTACTCGCACAAACTCAATAAATGGACTAAGTTCCTGCTCGCCTTGTTTGCGGAGCTTGGGAGGCCGCATTTGGTATGCTTGGCCAAAACGTGGTGTCTGATTCGGAATAGCTTGCTGGTTGGCTATATTGGGCATGCCGAATGAAGAGTCGCTGTCATAGCCCTGCATCATCGTTTCCGAAAATCCTGTGGCGGCGGATTTACCATTTGGGGCTGCGTGGGCCGAGGCAGCACCGAGGGCGAAGATGCCCGCAAGCACGCGGATGGAAATGTCGCTTGAAATATTTTGTAAGATTTTCATTGCTTATAAGACCATATTCAATAGTGATTCAGTTTAATGATTTCGAAATTTGGATCCCGGCTTGATTAGGCCCAAGCATCAGCGAGGTGCGATATCGGGACTCATCTCGCTGCGCCTGCCATAGCCAGGCGCCGGAAGCATAGCCGAGCAGGCTGCCCGCGGTGACATCCGACAGCCAATGTTCCTTGCCGGCAACCCTGCCCAGTGCGCCGATTGCTGCCAAGCCATAGAGCCAAGGCTGGTCATACTCTTTGGCGAACGGAGTAACCGCTCCAAATAACGCAGCCGCATGATTGGAAGTGAAGCTGCTTTGGAAGCGGGCGGCATCGGCGGCCTGCTTCCGCCATGGACTATCGCTGCTGTCGGGCCGAGCTCGATTGACCAAACCTTTGAGTGCAATGCTACCGGCACTTGCTAGTGCAGCGGACTCGAGGGATATCAGGCCGGTATTGCTCAATCGCTCATCACCGAAGGCGAAAGCGCTGCCTGCCAGGCCGATCGCGGCGAGGGGAGCGGCATCGCCGATATGTTTCCAGCTACGCAGCAAGCGCAGGTTTTGACGTTTGCCGATGGCATCATTCATCGGCTTGTCTAGCACCATCGCCGCTAGGGTCAATCCGGCCGCAGTCGTCAAAGCAGTGGTTTTATCGTCGAAACGGGAAAACTGCTGATGGCTATCCTCAAGACGCAAACGTATGGCAGGCCAGGGCTGGAAGGTTGGTAATGGCGGATTGACCGCTGGCAGGTTCTGCTCATCAGCGCGCTCAGCAAAATTGCCGAGGCCATCATACATTTCCACATCTCGACGCGGATCGCTGAGAATGTCGTAAAGGTCGCCAGGCGACATGACCATTTGACCGACGTCCCGGGTCCATGGCGAGATAGCAAAATTGCCAACCGCCTGAGTGTCCAGTGTCAGCATGCTGTTCAGAGGAATGGATATAAACAGCCCCTTATCCTTATAGGGGGAGCTAGGTGTACCGGGTGAGGTAATGTCGTTGCCATTGGTACTGGTATACCAGGCGCCGATCTCGATGCCGGAGTGGAAGCGGCGTTTCACCTCTAGACGTGCGCCCATGTCTTTGGCCAGAAAACGCCCGGCACGGACGGTGGCGGTCACATTCATCGGCAAGCGGTAATGCAAGGCGGCGAGAGCCGTAACGGTTTGATAGTCGCGCTTGCCGAACCAGCCTTTAACATCCCGCTGTTGCAACGCATCGACTGACAGGTCCACTGCCCAGTGCCGAGTCTCCGGGAAATACAAGACTTGGCCGCCTGCACCACGGAACATTTCCTCATAAATACCTACGGAAGCCCGCGCATAGGTATTGGGGCCGAATGTTAGGTATTGGTTGAGCAACAGGCGATCAAGCTTGGGGGTATTGGTTTTTTTGTAGTCGGCGACATCGGAGCGGACATGGGGCAAGATGCTATTCGACGGCTGCTTAACGCCAGACACGGTATTGTACAGATTGGTGCTCAAAGCGCTATTTAGGTACAGGCCGCTGCCAAGTCTTTTGGTGTAGGTTGCCGCTGCGGCGATTTCATAGCGGAAAGCCCCGCTTGGATCATTAAAATAGACGCCAGTTTTGGGCACAAGGCGGAAGCGGTTAGCTTCATTGTCTTCCGCATTGACTTGGACAATGTCGCCGTCCTTGCCCGCCATGATCTCCAGGCTTACGCCATCTCGAATGGTAGAGGCCAGTTGCTCGGTCGAGCGTTCTGCCAGTTCAGCATCTCTGCCCGGCTTGACCGAGACGCTATCCAGAAAAGTTTGCCGATCGACTTTGCCCAGCAAGTAGTTGTTCAGTACCGTCAAGTTGAAAAAACTATAAGTGACGATAGGCTGTTCCAGCTTGGTATATACGACGCGGATACTGCGTGTTTCTATCGGTGCAAAATAAAGGGCGGTACGTACTGCGCGGCCAACGGCGCGGCCTACATTGGAAATACGGCTATTGGTGAGCTCTAGCAGCAACTCGTCGCCTTGAACGCTAATGCGGATATTCTTGAAATCCTGGCGGCTGAGAGCCGACACCAAATGGTGCCCATAGCTGGTGTCACTTTGCCACTGTTTTAGAGTGGGGCGGAGCGGTACTTCCGGGCTGCCTGAGAAGTAGGCCGGCTCGGAGATTTTTGGCACAAACTCGCGTTCATTGAGGGGGATTTCAATGGATGCGTTTAGGCTAGTGTGAGTATTCTGTTTGGCTAGCTGTAGTCCTAGCCAACCCCATCGGTATTCTATGCCTGCAGCAGGGCCTTTTTTTCTCTGATGCGCAAAGGTGTCTGCGGCACGAAAATCTTTAGGGTAATTGTTGGCGTCGTATTCTGCGACTAATGACCAGTTAGGGTAACTCTGGGGAGTCCAGCGGGCCCCGCCAAAAGGGCCTTTGATGCGTTCCGAGGCGAAGCCAATTGAAGCCTCTAGATTAGGCAGAAAATGTTTGCTGGCAACAATGTAATTGCCTCGCCACAAGGCAGTGCCGAATATGTCTGTGCGTCCATAAGATACAGCGGGCCACTTTGAGGTTTCAGAAAATATCTGCCACTTGGCGTCTATGGCTTTGTCTTTATAGCTGCCATACCCTCCTCCGTATTGCTGGTCGTTAAATCCAGCAATGCCAGAAATGGAAATGTAGCGACCAGAAATCTGTAGGAAAGGTAGAATGGTTGCCGAGGTCCAGAGAGTATCATAGGGCTTGTCTGCGCTGAAACCAAAGCTTAGGGAGCCATCGCGGCCAACATCAGCGGATGGCATATTGATATAGCCAAGCTGACCATTTAGACTTGGTTGAGCCAAAGTGTGTGGCGCGTAATAATATGCCCCACTAATTAAAACCCCTTTGATTATCCCGCTGCGCAAAGAAAGAGAAATTGACACAATATTTTGAATTATTTAAATTTTTCTATGATGCTATGAGGGCGTACTTTTTCGGGGTGCCGCATAGCCCAAAATTTTAATAGGATAAAACATCAGGCAGCTATCTCTGCTTGTCGAAGATAAACTGCCTGATTAATACAGCTAAGTCCATATGGCCTAAGCGATAATCAGGCCAAATGGGTGAACTGTTAGTGATGAGTGGTCGCGGAGTGGCTAGTCGAGGAGTCACTGTTGCTCGAGACCGCTACGGCAGCTGCAACAGCTGCGCCGATAGCAGCAATAGTGCCAACGCTCAAACCTGCAATGCCTGCAGTGGTGCCGGCGGCGCCAGCGGCGGCTGCCGAGGTGGTTCCTGCCGCGCTAGAGCCTGCAGCGGAGGTGGCTGCGGCTTCTTCCGCAGCGAATACCGGGGCAGAAAGCACGCCAGCCAGAGCGATCAGCATAATTTTCTTCAACATGACAAAGTCCTTATATATTCGAAAAGTTGGGCACAAGAATATTTGCGAGATACTACAAGCTGCATCATAAGACAGTGCATTGGCTTTAGCAAAGTGAATGCTGTATGACGTTCGCTATTTCACGGCTTACTAGGGTTTATACCCAAAAATGCAGACGAGTTCTATGGGCGCTGAGAACGGCCTGAAAAACCTGTGGCTCTTTAGTGTAGGTCATCTCCCCGCTCATCGGAAAATACAGATCCTGCAGACGCGATACCCAGAAACGCAGCGCGGCGGCACGCAGCATTACCGGCCAGGCGCGTTTTTCCTCGGTGCTGAGCTTACGTTCGGTCTGGTAGCCGGTCAGCAGCGCGGCTGCGCGCTCGTCGTCGATGCTGTGGTCGTCGTTGCGGGCCCAGTCGTTGACCGCGATGGCCAGGTCGTAGAGCAGCACGTCGTTGCAGGCATAGTAGAAGTCGATGAAGCCGGAGATGCGATCGCCGTCCAAGAGCACATTGTCGCGGAACAGATCGGCGTGGATCACGCCGGAGGGTAGATGGTCAAAGCGGTGGTTGTCCTGGAACAGCACCTCTTCGCGCAGCATGGCGGCATCTTCCGCGCGCATCCGGGGGTAAAGCTGGGGCGCGGTCGCGCTCCACCAGCGCGGACCGCGCGGATTGTCCATCTTGCCGGGGAAGGTGGCGCCGGCGATATGCATTTGCGCCAGCATCTCGCCGACCGCGCGGCATTGGGCCGCGCTTGGACGTTCGACATCGGCGCCTTGCAGACAACTAACCAGGCAGGCTGGCTTGCCGGCCAGCATGGAGGAGAACTGATCGGTACTATCCGCCACCGGCGCCGGGCAGGCGACGCCGTGACGCGCCAGGTGGCTCATCAGCGTCAGGTAATAGGGCAGTTCCTGTGGCTTCAGCGTTTCGAACAGCGTCAGCACATAGCGGCCATGCGTGGTGGTGACAAAGTAATTGGTATTGGTGATGCCGGAGGCAATGCCTTGCAAGTCCAGCAATTGGCCCAAGGTGTAGCGCTTGAGCCACTCCTGCATTTGGTCGTGGCCGACCGTGGTGTAAACCGACATGGCTTTCCTCGTCAGAACCGGATCAGCACCCAGCGCGGGATGATGATGCGGTTGGCGGGATCGATTTGCTTCATGGTGCCGGAGCCGTTGTCGTCCATCAGGTAGTAGGACACGCCATGCGACGGCGTCACCTTGACCATGTATAGATGGCCGTTGAGCCGGTATTCCTCGATCTTGTCCTCGCCCTTCTGGATGATGCGCACTTCCGGTTCCGCGGTGGCGGCGTTCTGCTCGCTGATGGCGGGCGGCGGCGGCACCGGGGTTTTGGCGGGAGGGGGCGTATCTGCCCAGGCGGCTGTCAGGGGCAGCAGGGCGAGGGCGGCGAGCAGGCGGCGCATGGCGTGGTCCTTGATTGTCATCAGTTTAGTTTAAAGGTGCAGCAGTTGTTCGCGCTCTTCTGGCAGCGCTTCAAAACCGCGGGTTTCGTAATGTTTGAAGATAGTTTCGACGATTTGCCGCGGGTCGTCGATCAATTGGATCAGATTCATGTCGTCGGGATTGATCATGCCTTCGCTGATCAGTCTGTCCTTGACCCAGTCCAGCAGGCCTTCCCAGAACTCGCGACAGCACAGGATGATGGGGATCTTGCGGCTCTTGCCGGTCTGGATCAGCGTCAGCGCCTCGAACATCTCATCCAGAGTGCCGAAGCCGCCGGGCATCACCACATAGGCGATCGCATGTTTGACGAACATGACCTTGCGGCTGAAGAAATGATTGAACTTGATGCTGAGGTCTTGGTATTCGTTGGGTTTCTGTTCATGCGGCAGCACGATATTCAACGCCACCGACGGGCTTCTGCCGTAGAATGCTCCCTTATTGGCGGCCTCCATGATGCCGGGGCCGCCGCCGGACACGACGGAGAAGCCTGAATCCGACAGCAGGCGCGCAACTTCTTCGGTCAATTTGTAATACTTGTGGTCGCGCGGCGTGCGCGCGCTGCCAAAGATGCTCACCGCCGGCATGATGCCTTGCAAGGCCTCGGCCGAATCGACAAACTCCGACATAATCTTCATCACATGCCAGGCTTCGCGGGAACGGAAACGCTGCATCATCGCGTGACGATCGCTGGTTTGCGGTAATTTATCGGACAAGCTCATATTCTGCCTCTTTTTATGAAAACACTGTTATTGATCGACGGCTCTTCTTATTTGTACCGCGCCTTTCACGCGATGCCCGATTTGCGTTCTCCGGATGGCCGCCCGGTGGGGGCTGTCTATGGCATGGTGAACATGCTCAGGCGGCTGGAGAAGGAAGTGCAGTTCGATTATAGCGCCTGCGTTTTCGACGCCAAAGGCAAGACGTTTCGCGACGACCTCTACCCCGAATACAAGGCCAATCGCCCGTCGATGCCGGAGGAACTCGCCTCCCAGATTACGGCGGTAAACGAGGTGGTGCAAGCATCGGGCTGGCCGATGCTGGTGGTGCCCGGGGTGGAGGCCGACGATGTGATCGGCACGCTGGCGCGGGCCGGCGCGGCCGCCGGCATGCGGGTGATCATTTCCACCGGCGACAAGGACATGGCGCAGCTGGTGAACGAGCTGGTGTCCATCGTCAACACCATGACCAATGAAACCTTCGACCGCGACGGGGTCAAGGACAAGTTCGGCGTGCCGCCGGAATTGATCGTCGACTACCTGACCCTGATCGGCGACAAGGTGGACAATGTGCCGGGCGTCGACAAGTGCGGCCCCAAGACCGCGGTCAAGTGGCTGGAGCAGTACGGCAGCCTGGACGCCGTCATCGCCCAGGCCGCGGAAGTGGGCGGCAAGGTGGGTGAGAACCTGCGCGCGGCGCTGGACTGGCTGCCCAAGGGCCGCGAACTGATCACCATCAAATGCGATGTGGACCTGAGCACCGACATGCCCTATGGCCTGGACAGCCTGCAGCATGGCGTCAAGGACAAGCCGCGGCTGGCCGAGCTCTACCAGGGCTTGGGCTTCCGCACCTTCTACCGCGAAGTGACCGAGGGCGAGGAAATGCCGGCGGTGGCGCAGACCGCGCCCGGCGTGCAGGGTGATGACTTGTTCGCCATCGAAGCCGCGCAACACAGCCCGGCCCTGCCGGAGGCGGTGGCGGAGCGACGCTATGAAACCATTTTGGAGCCCGCGCAGCTGGATGCCTGGCTGGTCAAGCTGGCGGCGGCGGAAGTGGTGTCGCTGGACACGGAAACCACCAGCCTGGATCAGATGCAGGCGCGCATCATCGGCGTCAGCTTCTCGGTGCGCTCCGGCGAAGCCGCCTATCTGCCGCTAGGCCATCACTATGCCGGCGCGCCTGAGCAGCTGGACCTGGAGCAGTGCCTGGCCAAGCTCAAGCCCTGGCTGGAAGACGCCGCCAAGAAGAAGTGCGGCCAGAACCTGAAGTATGATCGCCATGTGTTCGCCAACCACGGCATCCGGCTGGCCGGCGTGGTCGATGATTCCCTGCTGGCGTCCTATGTGGTGGAAAGCCATGAGCGCCACAATATGGACGATCTGGCGCGCCGCCACCTGGGCGAAACCACGGTCAGTTACGAGGAAATCTGCGGCAAGGGCGCCAAACAGATCGGTTTTGGCGAGGTGGACGTGGATACCGCGTCCAATTATGCGGCGGAGGATGCCGATATCACCTTGCGCCTGAACCAATACTTCGCCGGCCAGTTGAGCGGGCGCTTGCGCGAGGTCTACCGCGACATCGAACTGCCGGTGGCTGAAGTATTGTTCGCGATGGAACGCAACGGGGTATTGATCGACCGCGACAGGCTGATGGCGCAGAGCCATCAATTGGGCACCGAGATGCTGCGCCTGGAAAGCGAGGCTTACGAACTGGCCGGTCAGCCGTTCAACCTGAATTCTCCCAAGCAATTGCAGGAAATCCTGTTTGGCAAGCTGGGTATTCCCACCAAGGGCGTGAAGAAAACGCCTTCCGGCGGCTATTCCACCGATGAATCGGTGCTGGAGGCGCTGGCGCTGGATTATCCGTTGCCCAAGTGCATCCTGCAGTACCGCGGCCTGGCCAAGCTCAAGTCCACCTATACCGACAAGTTGCCGCAGCTGATCAATGCCGATACCGGCCGCGTGCACACCAATTACGCGCAGGCGGTGGCGATCACCGGCCGGCTGGCCAGCTCCGATCCCAATCTGCAGAACATCCCGGTGCGCACGCCGGAAGGCCGCCGCGTGCGCGAGGCCTTCATCGCGCCGCCGGGGCATGTGATCGTCAGCGCCGACTACTCACAGATTGAACTGCGCATCATGGCGCATCTGTCCGACGACGCCGGCATGCTACAAGCCTTCGCCAGCGGCGAGGACATTCACCGCGCCACCGCCGCCGAGGTGTTTGGCGTGGCGCTGGACCAGGTTAGCGCCGATCAGCGCCGCGCCGCCAAGGCGATCAACTTCGGCCTGATCTACGGCATGAGCGCGTTTGGTCTGGCCGCGCAACTGGATATAGAACGCAGCGCCGCCCAGCAATACATAGATCGTTACTTCATGCGCTATCCCGGCGTGGCCGAGTATATGCAGACCACGCGCGAAACCGCGCGCGAGCAAGGCTATGTCGAAACCGTGTTCGGCCGCCGGCTATACCTGCCGGAGATCAAGCTGTCCAATCCGGCGCGTCGCGCCGGCGCCGAGCGCGCGGCGATCAACGCGCCGATGCAGGGCACGGCGGCGGACCTGATCAAGCTGGCGATGATCGCGACGCAGGACTGGCTGCAGCGCGAAGCCCTGGGCAGCAAGCTGATCATGCAGGTGCATGACGAACTGGTGCTGGAAGTGCCGGCAGCCGAGCTGGAGCAGGTCAAACGCCGCCTGCCCGAAATCATGGCCGGCGTGGCCAGGCTCAAGGTGCCGCTGCTGGCGGAAGTGGGCGCCGGAGATAGTTGGGAAGCCGCGCACTGAGTCGTCGCGCTCATCTGACGCAAGCCAGCCTCCGGGCTGGCTTTTTTATTGGCCGCCGACCCGCCTGGCCATAATGCCTGGCGTAGCGCGGGCGAACGGGGACAAGATCGATTTCATCGTCGCCGCTTGGTGAATATATTAGCCATATTCCAGCCCAGGCGGAGATTCTGCCATGCGCAGCCAGAGCGGTTTCACCCTGATCGAAGCGATGACGGCGCTGGCCGTCATGCTGCTGTGCCTGGCCTTGGCCGCTCCGGGGCTGAGCCGCTTTTTGCTGGCGCAGCAACTGCGCAGCCATGCGCAGGCAGTGGCCGGCGTGCTGCATTATGCTCGCGGCGAGGCCTTGCGCGGCAACCGCCCGGTCTATCTATGCGCGGCCAATCTGAAACGGAATCTGCAATTGCAAGGCTGTGCCCGGCAGCGGCAAGTCTGGGACGCCGGCATCCTCGCGTATGCGGATAGAGGGGGTGGCGGCACGGGCGCCTACGATAGTCAGGAGCGCTTGCATTTGCTGGTGTTCGCGGCGGGCAAGCTGCGGATGCGGGTAGGGCGAGATCAGTTGCAATTCATGGCCAATGGTCGGCTGGAACGCGGCCAGGGCGCGCGCCTGCTGCTGGAGAGTCCGCTTTCCGGCCAGTGTCTGACGTTGACGGTCAGCGGCCATGGCCGGCCGGACATAGGCGAGGTCCGCGGTGATTGCCCGGCATAAATCCGCGTCCGGCGGCGCTCTGCTGGAAACCATGCTGGCCTTGTTCGTGCTCATGGTGGCGATGCTGGCGCTGTCTTCGGTGCAACTGCGGGCCTTGCTGCAGGGCCGCGACGCGCTGCTGCGGGCGGAAGTGATCGCGGAGGCGCTGGCGCTGGGCGAGGCCGCCTTGCTGTGGCCAGAGCCGGACGCCGCGGCGCAGCGGGTGGAGGATTGGGAGCGCGGGCAGCAGCGGTTGGCGCAGCTGGCGGGAGACGGACTGCTCGAGGCCCGCTTGTGCCGTGGCGCGGCGGATGACTTGACTGGCCGCTGCGCGCAGCTGGGGACCGGCTCCTTTTTGTCGCTGGCCTGGCGCGGTGCGGCCGCAGGGGAGGGCGCCGCTCGTTTCGAGTACCGCTACGCCTTGGTCATGGAGGCTCCCTAGCCATGGTGCCCGCTGTGCGTCCTCGGGGCTTCTCCCTGGTGGAGATGATGGTGGCGCTGAGTCTTGGGCTGCTGGTGCTGGCCTTGGCCTTGCAGGGCGCGTTGACGATGCAGAACAGCCTGTACGCGATAGAGCGCCGGCTGCGCCTGCACCAGGATGGGCAGTTCGCGTTGCTGCAATTGGCCGATAGCTGGCGCAAGCATGGCCGCTTCGCCTGTGCGCAACTGGGCTTGTCGCCCGGAGCCGGATTTGACACGTCGGAAGGCATGCGTTTTCGCTACGGGGTCAGGCCCGCGGTAGTGACACGGAGGGAAGGCGGGGTCGTCATCCGTTGGTCGGGCAGCGCGGATTTGGCGGAGGTGGCGCTGGCCAGTTGCGCCAGCCTGCGTATTGTGCGGCGCGGGGACGGCGCTTGGCAGTGGCGGCGGGAATCCAGAGACCAACTGCTGATCTTGCCGGGGAGCGCGGAGGAATCTTGGCCTGATGCCGACCCCGCGTCGCTGGAGGCCATGGCCATAAAATGGCAGCGTTATTTCCTTCGCCAGAACGGCAACGACAGCATGCTGTGGTTGGAGCAAGGCCTGCCCGGTCAGGCGACGGAGGCGCCGCAGCTGCTGGCGGCAGGGGTGACCGCGCTGCGGCAGCGCTTCGGCGTGCGCAGCGCTTGCCGGCCGCTGACACTGAAATGGCGGGAGCAGGCCGGCCAATTGAGCACGGAGGATTGGCGACGCCTGCTGCGGGTGGAACTGACGCTGGAAATGCGCTTGGGCCAGGAGCGTTGGGCATGGAGCACGATGGTGGCGTTGACGCCGGCCCTGCCGTGCGCTCTGGAGCCGGGAGAATGAAGGCCAGGCCATGCGGCGCGGTATTGTGGCTTATTCTGCCGCTGCTCAGCCTGCTGACGGTGCTGGCAGTGGGCGCATCGCGCTCGCTGGCGGTGGAGTAGCGCGCCACGCGCAACCTGGCCGAACAGCGGGCTTTGTGGCTGGCGGCGATGCAAGCCTTGCAGGCGGCGGAGCGACGGGTATTGGCGTTGAACGCGTATTTCGACGGTGAGTTGGCGAACGGGCGTGGCAAGCCCTGGCAGGGAGATGGCCGTGCGCCGGGCTGGTTCATGCCGGATTGTCTGTCCGCCGGCGGCGGTCTTGGGGACGGCTTGTGCGCAACGGCCCCCGCGTTGTGGCGGCGCAGCGCGGTGGTGCAGGGAAGGCGCTGGCCGCTGTTGCACCCCTGCGGGGCCAGCCGCTCTTTGGCCGCGGAAAACGGGCGCGTGGCTGGCGTCTGTGTCCCGCCGCGACCGCGCGCCGGTCAGCCGTGGAGCGCGCCGCGTTATCTGGTCGAGTTGTTGAATCCGGCGTTCCGCCCCGCCGACGGCGCCAGCGGTCGTCTGTACCGGATCAGCTTGCGAGTCTGGGGGGACAACGAGGGTAGAGCGTTGACACTGCAAAGCTGGTTCTGGGCTGGGGTCGGCGCGCGGGCACAGCAGGGCGGGCGTTTGAACTGGCGGCAGGCGGAGGAGGAGGAATGAGGACTGCGCGGGGGATGACGCTCTTGGAGTTGCTGATGACGCTGGCGCTGGCGGCAATCTTGGCTGGCATGGCCTGGCCGGCGTATCAGCAGCAGATGTTGCGCGCGCAATTGGCGGAAGCGCGCGCCGCCTTGCTGGAAAACCTGCACTTCGTCCAACGTTGGCGGCTGGAGAGCCGTCTGCGGCAAGCGGAATGGCCGGGCTTGCCGCGGCAGGGCACTCGTGATTTCGACATCCAGCTCGGCAGCGCAAGCCCGGGCACGGATAGCGCAGGGCAAGCGAGTTTCCGTTTGCTGGCCAGGCCCAAGACCGGGCATCGTCTGGCTGGGCGCCTGTTGTTGAGTGTGGATCAGGATGGCAATCTGTTGCAATGCGGGCCGGACGAGGGGGCCGTCCCAGCGCCATGCCGCGCCTGGGGAGATTGAACTTGGGATATGACCGCGTCCGGCTTGCCTCTTAGAGCCTGTTCAAAGTCTGCTGCGCTGCGGCGGGCTAGTTAGACAGGCGCGTTGAAAACGGCTTCAGAATGCTCATGTACCGTATGTACATTCCGCTTCTTCAGCCGTTTTCGCCTTGTCTCGCTCTTGCTCGCGAGATCGTAAACAGGTTCTAAGAACCCGACGCTGGCAGCTGCATCTCGCGGCAGTTTTGAGCCAACACCCGACCGCCGCGGGTGGTCAGCCGCGCCTGCTCATCCCGCAGTGACCAGATCAGCTGCTGGCTGACGTAACGCTCGCCCTGCGCGACCTTGGCCGGCGTCAGCCGGTAGTGATGGTTGTTCCAGTTCAGGCGTATGGCGGCGGAGCTGTCCTGCTCCGGCTTCGGGTATTCGACCACCACCATCTTGCTGCCGTTGCAGCGGTATTTGATGGTGTGCATGACTTCGCCGACGGGCTCCGCAACGGCTGCCATGGCCGTTCCCAGCAGCGCGGCGCCCAGCAGCGCCGGTTTCCATGCCTTCATGCTCCCTCCTTTTTCCTCCATGGGGCGACTTTCAACAACAACACCATGCCGGGCAGCGCCAGCGCGGTGCACAGCAGGAAAAAACTGGTCCAGCCTATGCTGTCGACGATATAGCCGGTGGCGGCATTGGCCAGGGTGCGCGGCACCGCCGCCAGGCTGGTGAACAGCGCGAACTGGGTGGCGGTATAGGCCGGGTGAGTGCTTTTGGCGATGAAGGCGACGAAGGCGGCGGTGCCAAGACCCACGCCCAGCGCCTCGAAGCCGATGACCACGGCCAGCATGCTCAGCTCATGCGCGCCGATGGCGGAGAAGCGGCCATAGCTGGCCAGCCAGGCGAAGCCGAGGATGGACAGTACCTGCACCACGCCGAAGGCCCACAACGCGCGGTTGATGCCCAGCTTGATCATCCACAGGCCGCCGAGCAGGCCGCCTGTCACCGCCGGCCACAGCGCCGCGTGCTTGGCCACCAGGCCGATCTGGGATTTGGCGTAGCCCATGTCCAGATAGAACGGAGTGGCCAGCGAGGTGGCCATGCTGTCGCCCAGCTTGTACAGAAAGATGAAGCCCAGAATCCAGGCCGCGCCCTGCCAGCCCTGGCGGGTGATGAATTCATGGAAGGGTTCGACCACGGCTTCGCGCAGCGTCTTGGGCGCCTGGCCGGCGAGCTTGGGCTCGCTGACTCGCAGCGTCATCAACAGGCCGGGAATCATGAACAGCGCGGTGATCAGGAAGACCTGGTCCCAGGGAATGTGATCGGCCAGGATCAGCGACAGCGAGCCCGGAACCAGGCCGGCCAAGCGGTAGGCGTTGATGTGCACGGTATTGCCCAGGCCCAGTTCGCTGTCGCTGAGGATCTCGCGGCGGTAGGCGTCGAGCACGATGTCCTGGCTGGCGGAGAAGAAGGCCACGCCCACCGCCAGCGCGGCAATGCTCCAGATGTGCTGAGCCGGGTTGAACAGGCCGAAGCCGGCCATGGTCGCGATCAGCGCCAACTGGGTCAAGAGCATCCAACCGCGGCGGCGGCCCAGCAGCGGCGGCACATAGCGGTCCATCAGCGGCGACCACAGGAATTTCCAGGTGTAGGGCAGGCCGATCAGCGCGAACAGGCCTATGGCCTTGAGGTCCACGCCTTCGCTGCGCAGCCAGGCCGGCAGCAGATTGATCAGGGTGTACAGCGGAAGACCGGAGGCGAAACCGGTGAAGATGCAAATCAGCATGGTGCGCGAAAAGACGTCGCGCCGCCAATCGATGGTTGTATTGCTCATGGGCAGGCTATGTTTCTACGGATCGCGCGGCGGGGCCGCCCCCGCCGCTTGTTGTTATTGGCGCGCCACCCGGTAGAAGGCCAGGCTGCCGCGCAGATTGGGCATGAAAGTCACCCGTTTGACCCCGTTCATCACCACGCGTTCCAGCACGCGCAGCCGATTCTTGGCGCACAGCGCCTCGAAGTCGCCGAGCATGCACCAGTGGATATTGGGCGTATCGTACCACTGGTAGGGAATGGTGTCGGACACCGGCATATGGCCTTGCAGGATCTGCCAGCGGTTTTCCCAGTAGCCGAAGTTGGGAAAGGTGACGATGGCTTCGCGGCCGACGCGCAGCATTTCATTCAGGATCTGCTCGGTTTCGCGCATCGCCTGTATGGTTTGCGACAGCACCACGTGGTCGAAGGCGCCGCTGTCGAATTCGGCCAGGCCGGTTTCCAGGTCGCCCTGCAGCACATTGACGCCGGAGGTCACGCATTTGACCACATTGCCCACATCCAGATCGACGCCGTAGCCGGTGGTGTTCTTGTTGCCCTGCAACCAGGATAGCAGCGCGCCATCGCCGCAGCCCAGGTCCAGCACCCGGCTGTCGGGGGCGATCCAGTCGGCGATCAATTGCAGGTCGGCGCGCAGCGGCGCCGTGGTTTGCGGGGTGTTCATGCTCGCACCTCCCGCGCCACGCGGTCGAGGTAGGCGCGCATCAATTGGACATAGGGCTCGTCGGTCATCAGGAAGGCGTCATGGCCATGGGCGGATTCTATTTCGGCATAAGCAACCGGCCGGTTGGCGGCCACTAGCGCCTTGACGGTTTCGCGTGAGCGCTCCGGCGAAAAGCGCCAGTCGCTGGTGAAGCTGGCCACCAGGAATTGGGCGCTGGCCTTTTTCAGCGCGGCAACCAGGTCGCCGCCAAAACTCTTGGCCGGATCGAAGTAATCCAGCGCCTTGGTCATCAGCAAATAGGTGTTGGCGTCGAAGGCGTCGGAGAATTTGTCGCCCTGGTAGCGCAGATAGGATTCGATCTCGAATTCCACGTCATAGCCGAAGCGATAGTCGCCGGAGCGCAGCATGCGGCCGAATTTCTCGCCCATGCCGTCGTCGGACAGATAGGTGATGTGGCCGAGCATGCGCGCCAGCCGCAGGCCGCGCCGCGGCAGCACGTCGTGGGCGTAGAAGTCGCCGCCATGGAATTCGGGATCGGTGATGATGGCCTGGCGCGCCACGTCGTTGAAGGCGATGTTCTGCGCCGACAGCTTGGGCGCGGAGGCGATCACCAGCGCGTGAGCGATGCGTTCCGGGTAGTCTATGCTCCACTGCAAGGCCTGCATGCCGCCCAGGCTGCCGCCTATCACCGCAGCCCAGCGTTCCACGCCCAGCCGGTCCGCCAGCCGCGCTTGGCTGGCGACCCAGTCGGACACGGTGACGACGGGAAAGGCGGAGCCCCAGGGCTGGCCGGTGGCCGGATTGATGCTGGACGGGCCGGTGCTGCCGTGACAGCCGCCCAGATTATTGACGCCGACCACGAAGAAGCGGCGGGTGTCTATGGGCTTGCCGGGGCCGACCATATTGTCCCACCAGCCGGCGGCCTTATCGTCCGCCTGGTGGCGGCCGGCCACGTGGTGATGGCCGGACAGCGCGTGACAGATCAGGATGGCGTTGCTTTTGGCGGCGTTGAGTTCGCCATAGGTTTCGAAGCGCAGCTGGTAGTCATGCAGCGTGGCGCCACAGTTCAGCGGCAAGGGGGCATCGAAGACTGCGGTCTGGGCCGTGACGATGCCGATGGAGTCGTGAGGATCGGACATGGGGGTTGAGTGCCTCTATTGCTGTTTTCGACATGCGTTGGGTGCGCCGGCTGGGCCGCGCGTCGGGCATGTCCGCTCCGCCGGCGGCCGGTCCATGCCGGCCATTCTCTGTCGCGGAGCCTCCTGTAGGCTACAGCCAGGACTTTAGCATGTCTTTCGCCGCCGGCGACAGCCGTCTTGCCAGCCAGGGCGGCGCGCTGGATAATCGGGCGACTTTCCTCCGTTGGCCCGCCATGTTCGGTCGTCTTTTCAAGTTTTTCGTGTTGTGCGGCGTCTTGCTGATGCTGGCGCGCTGGCTGCTCAACCGCCGCCAGCGGCAGAGCCTGCACGAGCTGTTCAGCACCTTGGCATTGGCCTTGCTGCTCAGCGCCGGCTTGTTTTCGGCCTTGTATCTATTGGGCTGGCACCGTTTGTGAGCTGCGCTGCGCCCGCCACGCCCATCCTTGATCCCGCTCAGCGCCGCCGGCGGCTCCGTTTGCTAGACTGCCCGGCTTTGGGCGTTGTTTGGCGATGGACCTGACCCGGCATCTGCATACCTTTGGTTATTATCTGAAACGCCGCTTCGGCGAGACCGTGCACAAATTATCGCTGGCTGGCGATTTCACCTGTCCCAACCGCGACGGCACGCTGGGGCGCGGTGGCTGCACGTTTTGCAATGTGCGCAGCTTCGGCCGCGATCCGGCGGCTTTGTCTATCAGCGAGCAACTGGCGCGGGAGAAGGAGAAGACCGATCGCGCGCGGCGCTACCTCGCCTATTTCCAGGCTTATACCAGCACTTATGCCGAAACCGAACTGCTGCGCCGCTTGTACGACGAGGCGCTGGCCGGCGCCGACGTGGCGGGGCTGTGCGTCGGCACCCGGCCGGACTGCGTGCCGGACGCCACCTTGGCCTTGCTGGCGGAATACCAGGACCAAGGCAGCGAAGTATGGCTGGAACTGGGCTTGCAAATCGCGCATGACCAGACTCAGGCCTTGATCCGGCGCGGTCACGGCCTGGCCGAATACCGCGACGCGGTGCGACGCGCGCATGGCCACGGGCTCAAGGTCTGCACCCATCTGATCGCCGGCCTGCCCAGCGAGGATGCCGCCGCCGTCCACGCCTCCTTGGCCACGGTGCTGGACATCGGCGTCGAGGGGCTGAAGCTGCACCCGCTGATGGTGGTGCGCGGCTCGCGGATGGCGGCGCAATACCGGCGCGGAGAAGTGATGCCGTGGAGCCTGGACGACTATGCCGAGGTGGCCGCCAGCCTGATTCGCCACACTCCAACGCAAGTGGTGTATCACCGGGTGTCGGCCACGGCGCAGGCGCCCACGCTGATCGCGCCGGATTGGTGCGCTCCGCGCTGGACCGCCTTGCAGGCGATAGGCCGGCTGCTGACGCGGGACGGCGGCCAGGGGAGCGCGCTGGGACAATCTTGGCGGCCGGACACGGAACGGCTTGCGTAAATTATCCGCGTGGTCGATTGTCAGATTCAGGAGCCGCTCCCGACTTATGGGGGTAGAGACTGGAGACACCGCCATGCTGATCAAGAAACCCGCCGACATTCCCTCGTCGGACATCACGCCGGAAGGCGTGTACCTGAATCGCCGCCACTTCATGCTGGGCAGCGCCGGCTTGCTGCTGTCCACGGAGACGCTGGCGGCGCTGGCCACCAAGAAAAGCCCCTTGTCGACCTTGGCCGGAAATGACAAGGCCAATAGTCTGAAAGAGATTGCCGGCTACAATAATTTCTACGAGTTCGGCACCGACAAGGCCGACCCGGCGGCGAATGCCGGCGGGCTGAAAACCCGTCCCTGGAATGTGCTGGTGGACGGGGAGGTGGCCAAGCCGCGCAGCTTCGGCATTGAGCAATTGCTGAAAATGCCGCTGGAGGAGCGCATCTACCGGCTGCGCTGTGTCGAGGGCTGGAGCATGGTGATTCCGTGGGTGGGCTTTCCGCTGGCCAGCCTGCTCAAGCAGATGAATCCAACCTCGCGCGCCAAGTACGTGGCCTTCGAAACCCTGCAGCGGCCGGCGGAAATGCCCGGCCAGCGCGGTCGGGTGCTGGACTGGCCCTATCGCGAGGGCCTGCGCATCGACGAAGCGATGCACCCGCTGACCATTCTGGCCGTCGGCTTGTACAACGATGTGCTGCCCAATCAGAACGGCGCGCCCATCCGCCTGGTGGTGCCGTGGAAATACGGCTTCAAGAGCATCAAGTCCATCGTGCGCATCCATTTGCAGGAAACCATGCCGGCCACCAGTTGGAATAGGGCCAATGCGCGCGAGTACGGCTTCTATTCCAATGTGAATCCGGAAGTGGACCATCCGCGCTGGAGCCAGGCCAGCGAGCGCCGCATCGGCGAATTCTTCAAGCGCAAGACGCTGATGTTCAACGGCTATGCCGATCAGGTGGCGGGTTTGTACCGCGGCCTGGATCTGCGCAAGAACTATTGATGGGGCGAGGATGACGACATTGCGCCTTAAATCCGCTTCCGCTCGGCCGGCCGATCGCGCGTTGGTCTGGTTCAAATGCCTGCTGTTCGCGGTCTGTCTGTTGCCGCTGGCGCGCGCCGCCTGGATTGTGCTGTCTGGCGAGGCGGTGAACCCGGTGGAGTTCATCACTCGTTCCACCGGCACCTGGACCTTGGTGTGGCTGCTGGCGACGCTGGCGATGACGCCCTTGCGGCGTTTGGGGGCTGGCGGCTGGCCGCTCAAGTGCCGGCGTATGCTGGGCTTGTTCGCCTTTTTCTACTTGAGCCTGCATTTCCTCACCTATTTGTGGCTGGACCAGTTCTTCGATTGGGCCGGCATCGTCAGGGACATCTACAAGCGGCCCTTCATCACCGTCGGTTTCGCCGCGCTCTTGCTGATGACGCCGTTGGCGCTGACCTCGACCCAAGCTTGGATGCGCCGGCTCAAGCGCAACTGGGGCCGGCTGCATCGGCTGGTCTATCCGACGGCCTTGCTGGCGGTCATCCATTACTGGTGGCTGGTGAAAAAGGACTTGAGCCAGCCCTTGATCTACGCGGCGGTCTTGGCCGCCTTGCTGGGGGTGCGGCTGTGGTGGCGGCTGCGCCGGCCCGGCGGCGCTTGAGCTGGGGCAAATCCCCCCGCACTGGAGCGGCGAAGCGGCGGCTTGGGGTTTGCCAGCCGGCGCTCAAACTTCTACAGTGGCGTTTTGTTTTTCACCGTGAAGATCATGTCCAAGGAGAAAGCCCCGGTCACTCAGGCGATCCGGGTATTGCGCGAGCATCAGGTCAGCTATAGCGAGCATCTGTACAAGTACGAGGAAAAGGGCGGCACCACGGTGTCGGCGCGGGAGTTGGGCGTGGACGAGCACGGGGCACGGGTTAGTTGAAACGGCGTGGACATCACTGCAGACCCGCATTTAGCCAAGCTTATGATGAGATCAACAAATGTCCATAGAGAATTAACTTTTGGTAGCCTTCGCAAGCCACTTTGTCCATACCTCTGGTTGGCTGCGACTAACTTTCAACTCTCCCACTCGATATTCCAATCTCAGCTTGCTGGTCCATTGTTCCGGTGGATGTAGCGTGTTTGGGGTCGTACCGTTTCATTCATTGATGCAATCTAGGGACGGAGCTTCCGCGACAGGCGGCGACTTCGGCGAGGGTCTGCTACGCCTGGTGACTTGCCAGACGGCCCTGTCTCTGAGTTCCGATGAGAAACGCTGCGCGCTCATAGACCTCCAGCAATGCATCAGTTGGAAGTGCCACTGTTGTCGAGGCAGCCCATAGGGATGGAGCTCTCTCTATGTTTTTTTATTCTTGACAAATGAGTAAGGCAATCCCAGATTGAATCTAGTTGCTTAGTGCTAGCACCAACAACATGTCAATCAGACAGGGAGATTGTAATGAGCACACCAGAAAGTGTGGCAACAACGGGCTCGGGAGAGCCTGGTTCGCCTAATAATCGAGTGGCTAGTGCGGTAGAGGCGCTCCAAACATTAGCCATTGGCGAAGTCGATGAATTCGAAAGCTACGATAGCCTAGAGGCGGGCTGCTTGTCATGCTCAGGAGTAAAGCGCCAATTGATCGAACATAGTCCTCCAAAACCCTAAAAGCGTTGAATAAGACATGCTGTGCATATCTTTAGTTTGATAAAGATGCACTGCTCCCTACCTTATGGCTTTCATGTGTTGTTAAATCGAGACGCAGAATGTTTTCCATAATCCATTCTCTATTGCGCAATCAATAGATCCACCTTCTTTGTAGTGACTGAGCAGGATTGAGCGTTTTACTATTATTGCAGTCTCGATGTTAACGTCAGGAGATTGTTATGCTGGCAAAATCCCCAAGCGTCGCAGTGGCCTTGAATACTGAGGTCATGTCACCGACCCTAACGAAGGGAACTGTGTTAGTAGGTAGGTTTGGCACGGACTGTGCTAGATGGGACGTCATTGGCTTTAGACACTACTTGTCAGAAGATGACTTCAAGTTGCTAGCGGAAATTAATGGAGTCCCCCCAGAAAAGGTTCCCTTGTATCAGAACGTCAAAGATGTGATTGGCCCACCTCAAATTCACTTTATAGGTCGGGTCGTCGCGCTAGGAGGAGAAACCTTCGAATTGCGCAGTGGCAACGTGTACATTGATGGAAAAAAAACAGAGCCCCCAGCAAAGCTCAAGGGCTTATATTCAGCTTTCGATAATAAACACTTTACCTTCGGGTCAAGTGCAGTAGTGGTGCCGGAGGGTTGCATTTTTGTTCTAAAAGACAACCCTGGCGCAATCATGGACTCTCGCCGATTTGGACCAATTCAGCTAGGCCAGATCATGGGAAAAATGATAACGACCACATCCCTTTCTCAACTGTCAGAGCCAGTTCTTGCCGATATCTACGAGCATCATCCGACATTGGCAAATTAAAAGCATATCAACCTGCTCACGCCGGGTAAAATAGAATGCACATTCTTCTGCTGAGCAAGTTTTTCCCTTTGGTTGGGCAGGTTAGTACATTGAACCTGTGGCTCGCTCGAGGGCTATCGAATGCTGGGCATATGGTGTCTGTCTGCACGGATAGTGGGTGGGCGCCACCTCAGTATCGATACGAGTCTAGGCATTGTCCAGCCAAGGAAATTGAGAATATATGCAATAGCGCAAACTTCAGAATTCGCTACTGTCAAAAATGGGAAGATGATCAATTTTATATCCCACCGACTGAACCTCGAGTAACTCTCCTCGTAAACGAAGCGCTGGCAGCGATTGAAGAACAGCCTGCCGATGTAATCTTTGCACATTATCTGGAGCCGTATGCAATAGCAGGCTACATAGTTTCTACGCTTACAGGCACCCCATTGGTTGTGACACATGCAGGCAGTGACATTGCACGCTTAGCTCATTCGAAAAACATGGGGAAAGCCTACAAGAAAATAGCTGAACACGCCTCCGCATTCATTGCCAAAAGCCCAACGGCAAAACTTCTGAACGCAGAGTGGACCGGCCCGTTGCCGAGTGCTTATTTTCCCGACCCTAATTTCTTTAATTTCAAGACATCTTTTGATAAAAGCTTCTCAAACCGCCCTGTGCGAGTTGGTTTTTATGGAAAGCTAGCAGAGGGAAAGTCACTTATTACTTCTGTGAGGGCCATATCCTTACTTCGATCTAGGGGTTTGGACATTGAGTTCGTCTGTGCTGGAAAGCCTCTTCCTGGATTTGAAGAAAAATGGCAGGTTGAAGTTCGATCTCTGAATTGGGTAGAGACGAGGGGGTTCATTCCAAATTGGGATGTCTCAGAATTTATTCACTCCTGTGACATTATTCTCTACTTAAAGGATGGCTACCGTACCTCTGGCCATAACTCAATAATTCCAAAGGAAGTGATTGCTTCCGGAGGATTCTTAGTTGCATCGCCGGAGTCCCTCGCAACTCCTTGGTATCAAAATAATCTAACCCCTGGGCGCGATTACCAGTTGTTTACCGACTCTCTTAAAGTGGACTTACTGGCAAATTTCTTGGAATCCGTTATTGGATCAATAATTAATTGCCCCCCGACGAAGAGCACTGTCGATTGGGCAAGCGGCTACTCTAATTATATTGACTCCTGGAGTAGAATTTTTGCAGCGGCAGCGGAGGGAGTATGAATAATTTCGCGGAGTTTGCCCTCAGATTACATGACAGGCTACAGCTCTACTCCGATCAAGATAAGATGTCTCGCGCTGCATCAGATGAGTTACGTGACGCCTTGTCAAGCGCGAATTTTCGTATCGACTGTGTAGAGCGAGCTCTACTCAGCATGGCCAATGGGCGTCACGGCTGGACAAATCCACCTATATTTACAGATGTTACAGCTGGTTTTGTTGTGAGATTACTTTATTGGCCAGCCAAATACGTAGGCGATATACACACCCACAATTTCTGGACAGTAACTGGCGTCCTCAATAATGAAATAACTGTAGTTAAATATTCTAAAACCAATACTAGTGAACTACAGGAAGTTAATCGCTACTACGGAAAAGTTGGTGATGTCGGCTATATAACCCCCCCTTGTACACACCAAGCAATTAACGAAACACAGACGCCTTCAGTAACTATTGCAGTTTTTCACCGCAGGCACTTGATCAGCAGAGATATTCCTGAGGTTGAGTGGGTCGAACGAAGCAATGAGGAGAGATACTCAAAAGGCATATACGATAGAGCTCTACGCGCTCATATTTTCATATTAGATCAGCACCCAGGTGACCGGTCGCTCCAGTTATTGGATGAGGCATATGATCTCGCGCCAATTGGTCTAAAGCTACTCGCAACTAAGGCAATAGCAAAACACCGGCCAGAAGTTGCGCTAAAAAGGCTAGAGGAGATAATCTTTCTTATGGGAAACGAGCATCCCAATGTCGATGAAATTCGGCAAGTGAAAGACTCACTATCTATGGCATTGACAATATGACCGATACAGAAAATTATCTTTCAGATGAGGCGCTACGTAAATTGCTAGGAAGTCGCCTTAAGCGTAAACAACTACTAAATAAAAGTAACAGCCTTCCTTTAAATTCAAATGCCATTGATCAAGAGATGTTATTCTTAACACAAGAAAATCCTCATGGAATAGAGCTTCTTGGCAAGCTAAATGAAGAGAGATTTTGCATCGGCGCCGAACGCCAATTCAGTTCCATCATTTCTTTTGTTGGGCAAAATGCGTGGCTTGAAGTTATCGAGGACTTTCTTGAGCATGAATCTATTCCGCCTGCAGTTAGAGTGGAAGAGACACTATCGATACTGTTAGGATATATATCGGCTAATGTATGCCATTGCAATGTGCTTGGCAAAGCTTTGTTGGAGCTCGAGAAAGCCAAACTAACCGTGCTTAGTCGAGGCGGCTCAATTACCTTGCAATCATGCTCGCCTTTGCCAGATGAAGGACTGTTAAATCACCCTTTGTTCTCAGGATGCAACTTCCCACATAGATGTGTAATTTATGGTGATGTGGGTTCGGGAAAGATTTTTAGGCGGCGAGAATCTATTGTATGAAGGAAATTACACTACAGCCGAGCATCGGTATTAATTTACACCTGGATTCACTTCCCCTTGTACGTGAATGCCTTAATGACATTGACCACGTGGAAGTCATGTATGAAAACATCCGTGAGTTAAGCCGCACAGAAAGCTGGAATGAGATTATCCAATATAAAAGCATCCATATACACTCTTCATCAATGTCGATCGGTTCCACAGGAGGGGTGACGAGTGATTTTCTTTGCTCAAGCGAACTAGCGGTGTCATCCCTTTCCCCCGAAATCTGGAGTGACCACTTTGCTATTACTCGCCTAAATGGGTATGAAGCTGGCCGTTTATTGCCATTGCGCCCTACGAATGGAGTACTTCGCGACGCAGCCGCGAAGATAAAGATATTTATGGAGAAGACCGGAGTTAGATTCCTCCTTGAAAATATTGCATATTACTTCCGATATCCGGGATATGACGCGATGGACGCGCATTATTTGGCAGAGGTAGTTACTGCTGCAGACTGTGAAATTCTCTTAGATGTTAATAATATTTTTGTCAATGCAATCAATTTTAATTTCGACCCACTAAGCTATCTACAAGCACTTCCTATAGATAAGGTTGGAGCGATTCATATTGCGGGCTCCCGTAGAATTGGCCCCCTGTTAGTTGATTCTCATGATTGCACGCCGTCGCCAGAGTCCTTGAATTTACTTGTCGAAGCTATCAAATTGACTGGCCCGGTGCCAGTCACCCTTGAATGGGATTCAAATTTTCCTAGTGTTGACGTACTCAGGCAGACGCTTTCTGATATTCGGCATCAGATCAGTCTCTGTAGTGACACAAGAGCTTGACCCATCTTTGAAGATTGTGAAAATCAACCTGCGCTTACCCATCGATTAGTCCTACGCTATAGTTCCTATCAAACCCCCTTTGTCATGCTGATTTCACTAGACAGACGTCATAAAATAGTCGTTTTCTGGAATTTTATAGTCATTATATGAAATAACATATCCCACAAAGAAACCAAAGACCTTATCTTTTCCAATATCTTCAGGTGAAAAAGTCTCAGATCTAAATGCAACAGTTGCTTCTTTTCCTATAATACCCAAATGAATGAATACGGAGACTACGAATTCAGAACAAAAATACACATCTCTGTCTGCTGATGCAGGAAGAATTTTCCCATCAAAGATGTCTTCCACTTGCTGCATCAGGGTCTCTTGATTCCTCTCTTTTCGTTCCTTGTATTTTTTTGCTCCAACAAGATTAAATTTTTTACCAATTTTTTCTTCAGTGAATTTATGAAGACCATTTATTAAACATGGCTGCCAGATTTCGGCATTTCTAAGTACTGCTATGTGCCCATAGTCCTCAAGCAGTTTACTGATATTTGTTTTTCTAACTCCAGCCGAATCAGATTCGGCAATATCAATTTCGTTAATACACATGGCAACATGAGAATACCCATGCTCTATGCCAACTTCCTTTCCCGCCATGTCTTGCGCAAAACACAGCAGGACATCTCCCGCTCTTACCGAATTTTTACTAATTATCTTGGGATTTTGCATTTATTAGGAAATATTTTCTTAAAATTGTTTTTCAATAAACAAACTTAACCAAATTGGCACGCCATCAATTACAGTCCAAGTTATGCATCTGTTGATTTTTAAAGATTAAATTAAAATTATTAAAACCTGCCAATATCAATTTTTATACGACCAGCATGATACTCGCGATGACATTCTGGGCATAATGTTATGATGTTATCAATTGAGGCGCTCCCATTTTCAGAAAACAGTATAATATGATGTCCATGATTCCCCCTATCAACTTTGTTGCAAAAAAAGCAGATATAGGCATCTAATTCTTTACCAGTTTTCTGAGCACTTATATGCTTATTCGATCTTCTTTGGCTCATCGTCGGCAGTATTATTTTCGCTCAATCGTAACGCCTCAGCGATTTTTTGAGGCATTTCTTTTTTCGCGCCTTTGGCAAAGGTACCTCTGGCATGCGGTGCAATCTCTTCTTTTATGTCGATAATTGCTTTCAATAATTCACTCGCTTCTTTTCCTGTTATTTTATCAAATTTCACCCATAAGGCATGAGTATCGCCAACTGTAGGATGCTGTTTTTCATTACAGGTCTTCGCATTGTGTCCATCTTTTCCGCAAATTGAGCATGGCATATTTGGCCCCATTTAAAAAGAGCCGATTTCAAAATCGCCATCGTCATCAACAACAGAAACCTTCTTTGCTGAACCACTTTTAAATGTAACTAGAACACTTCTCTCATGCACTCTTGGAATGTTATTTTCATCGAAAGACAATGAGAATATCTCCAATTCGCCATTACTCTTTTTTACTGCAAGCCGGCCTTCCGAGAATCCGACAATTTCATCTCCGTTTTCTAGAATTTCTAACTTAATTTTCATGCCCATGATTTGTTATCTTTCACTTGAGTAAACAAACAACCTGCCATTTAATTTATACTTGGGATTGAGCCTAACAAAATTTATACGCACATCGCCCCCTCTATAACTATACCACCTCAACCCCCCAGGCACGCCATCTATCTGGCTTGTGCAACACCGAGCCTATATTTATATGATATTATCATTTCTCCCCTCTTACCTCTCGGCTAGATGAAGAAGATCCACTCGACTTTCTTGGGGTGATGCTCTGGCTCACATGAACAGCAAGGACGTTCTGGACAAAGCGAATCCCAGTCGTTCGAGCAGCAATCGCTGTCAATAAATACTGCCCAAAGAACCAGGCAAGCGAAATCAGGATACGCTTGAAATCCACGCCGCTGAAATACATCACCACCGGTAACACGGGCACGAGCAGTAGAGACATCGCGGCAATATCACGGAATAGAAGATAGTTTTTATGACTGTCTACAACAGAGGGATCCGAATCAACTTGCTTATAGAGTCCGTACCATTTCGAGTTCTGGTCTCTCTCGCCTACCGGAAACTCTCCCACATTCGCCCTCAACTGCGCCAAGTCGATTCGATGATCGGCCGGCGCGTGAACCGAGAAAGCCCTCGAACCCGGCAGTGGATGTTGGAAGCGCCAAAACACGAGGATGGCCTTATGATCCGCCGAGATGAGCGAAGAGAAGATCAAAACAGGGATGGGCAGCAACGCGGTTAGACTAGCGCGGATGGCGGCCACTCGTGTCGGCGTCAGATCCTCAAACGCTGTATGGAACGCCAGAACCAGGAGCACAAGGACATCAAGAACGAGCGTCGCAACCATCCAAGTAAGATTGCGGCCTTTCAACGTTTTGCTACTGTAGTCTTTGGTGTCTTTCATCCCAAACGCTCGGTATAGATCGTGAAGTCGCCGCGATCGTTGACATTGAATTGAATCCAACCATCACGGCGTGTTGTAAGTACGTGGCGCTGCTTTCCCGTTGAGGCGACCTGGATACCGTTCGGCCAGTACTCAATCACGCGCTGGCGGTAGGTCTGTGTCATCCTCTGGGTATCGTGGACTATGGCTTTATCTGACATTACAACCACACGTGGATGACAGTAGTTGAACAGCTCAGCACAATAACCGTTTTCGCGCCCATGATGAGATGCGACAAGCACAGTCGTATCAATCAGCTCAGCCCGAAACGCTGGCTGTTCGAGCAGCGCAAGCCAGCCGTCTTTTTCCATATCCCCCGGAAACAGTATTTTGAAAGCTCCGAACTTGAAGAACACCGCCAGGCTCAGATTGTTGGTGTCATCGAAGCGCGGATAATTGTTGTAAAAGGTTTTGGTCGTAATGCCGCCCATGCTTTGATCGAATGGTGCGTCCACAGGATAAACGTAGCCGGCGTGAAGATCTAAATATCGCTCAATATCTTCGGTCAGCTCACCACTGGCCTCTTTAATGAGCCTCAGTGCTTCCGGCGACACACTGCGGTTTCGGTAGAAGTTTAAAACCGTAATCCCCTCGCGCCACAGATTGTTCAAATCACTGATGTGGTCGAGGTCCGCATTAGTCACGAACAAGTAGTCCAATGCACTGCGATTTAGATAGTGCTTGATGTAAGCACTCGGCTTCCAGCCCGTGTCGCTGTTGTCGCCAGAGTCGATCATCGCCAGGCGGCCTTCCTCGCCGTAACTCGATCTGTGCGTGAGCATGGCACAGGCACCATGTTGCACGTCCCATATTTTCAGAATCATCTCGCCGGACATATCACTTCACCGCACCTTGCAGCACTTGCAGGTCGTGTTCGCCCACAATAAGCTGAACCGCAGGCAGCCCGTCATCGGCCATGCCGAGAGCCAGATGAATGAGTTGAAAGAGATCGTGCTGACTCGGCGCGGCAGAGTGACCCGGTGGATGGCTGTGCCATTCGCCGATGTATCCAACCATGCCTGCAGTTCGTGTAGCGGCGTCATTGACAGCCTTGGCTAGGCCCATGATGCCGCGTTCGAAAGACCTGGGGCTAGCTTTGCTGTCAGGTGGAGCCGGCAGCGCAGCAACGACCATGACGGCTTTTATGTTGAAATCATAGTAACCGAGCAACACACCACCGGTTTCATTAGGGAAGCCTTGTTGACGCCAGTCTCGCAATTGCTGCTCTAAACCGCCATCAATGAACAGATCGAACTCACCGAGCGTGATTCGCTGCTCAGGCATGGCCCGGACGTCATGCACTTCTACGCCACCCAACAGAGGGTCGCGTTGCCATATTCGAATCAAGGCATCCTCACGCACTGCAGCCATCTGAATCTGTTCGGCAAGTGTGCTGGCATGGTTTAGGATGCGTGAATAGGGCATCACTACCGAAATGTCACGACAACTGGCTCCGCTCCAAAACGTGCCCGTGTGGCCGGTTAGATGGTCTCGCCCCCAATCCGATTGGATCAATGCGCGATAATACTGCGCTTCGAGTGAGCGCAAGCGTATCGTTCGTTTCACATCTTCGGACAACAATACCGCTGCAATTCCATTTGGCGTAACAAAAACTGAGATGTGTCGTGGTAACACATCGCTAGTGCTAGCGGCTCGTGGGTATTCCAGAGAAGTTGAAGCATCGACTACTAGAGCTGAGCCGTTGAAGGCATGTGAGACCGGCTCCTGCGTGAAGTCACAAGCATCAGCGACCAAAGGAAGAATCTCAGTTGCGCCTTCCATTATGGCTGCGTGCAACTCTGCGACGACCGTCGCCTTACTCTCGCCAATATGCTGCGCGTAAGCCGAATGCCGTGACAGATTGTGCGGCTTTACGTGGTCCACATCGATAACGGTCCAACGTCCCCAACCACTGCGCCCCCATAAATTAAGCAGCGCACTACCTAGCGAACCGGCACCAATCAGTACACCTGCAGCCCCCCCATCCTCAATCCCAGATTGCAATCTCGCCGCTGCAGCGTCATTCTGCATCAGCACATTCATGGGAAGTATGGGCTGTTCCTGCCAGGTCATTGGCACCTGGACATTCATCATGTCCTTGTAATAGCGTTTCTCGTGTATGAGCAGCGCGCCGATAGCAACGCCCAGCTCCAATGCACCGACCGGCACCAAAAACGCACGATGCGCGACTCCGTCTGGTTCAGCAGAGGCTTCTCTGCATAAAGGAATGTGCAGCAAGATGACGGCACCATTATCGTCGGCGGACGCTGCGGTGCCGGATTCTGGAACGCGTTCCTGTAACGCTAACCGCAAGGGCGAGATCAGGTCGACCTCTCGCCTCGACAGCAGGTCAGCCAACTGCCCCAGAGTCACGGGATCACGTTCGACAAAACCGTGCACGATCGGTGGTAGCGTCAACTCGATGTGTGCCGTCGTCTTCGCTTTGGCTCCACCATCAGGGATGGCCTCCAGAAAACAAGTCAGGCCTCCGTCAGAACGCTCAGGTCGACGGACAACACCGAAGCGAAGAACAGGATTCTTGCGAAGTTCCTCAAGATTCCACGGCAAAACAAGCTCATACTTGCTAGCGAAAAACAAATGCTCAACCGGTTGATCTGCTGGATGCAGCTCGCCACGTGCGCTCTTCTCTAACCACCATTGAATGCGGCGAAGAAACGCCAATGGCGTCCAAGTACGCATGACTGCGGCAGGAGGCTCGAAATACAAACACAAGCTTGCTGGCGCGCCTGGGGCACCCTGGTTCTGGTGCATTAGGAAAGGGAAGTCCTGGCGCAGCGCCAGGACCTCGATCAGTTTTTTGGGATCATTCGGCACGCACAGCGCCAGGCGTTCGCGGTATTGAATGCCGAATGAATTTTTGGGCGGTACGCCGTCGCATTCTACGTCGACAATGAGGCATTCGAGCGTAGGCATTCCGTCTATGGGATACCGCAGGAGCTGGACCAGCGAATAATCGCGTTGATGCTGGACCGCCTTAAGTAGCGCCTTTGCACGGGGGATGATCAGCGTGTCTGCGTCCTCGATTACAACAACGTTGGCAAGTTCGTGGTATGCCATAACTATCAACCTGCTCGAGGAGGCTTAGATACGATGATGGCGGGAGCACCAATGGAAGTTGAGCGTTTCCAGGTAACTCCACCGCTTGCGATTTCGAAGACGATCGGCTCAGGTTTCTTGGCGTTTGGCTCTTCCATCGTCACAAGAAATTTGCGGCCGTCCACTTCTTTCAAATAGCGCTCATAGGTCTTGCGAGCTTGGATGTGCGGCGGCTGGACCTGTTCATATGAATCTTTCACATCTGGAATGGGTTTGCTGCAGCTGACGATGTATGCATCCTTCTTGCCTTGCAGCAACAGCTCCTTAACCAGCGGCTTGGGCTCCGTTTCTTTGTCGCCCTTTTGGCCTTCTTCGTTCAGCGCCAGATAGCTGCAATGGTGAGGGATGTTGTACAGGTCCCAGGCGAGGCGATCGTCATTCTTGTGATACCGCGTGGTGCAGACGATATCTTCAATTTCTTCCCAAGTGGCATCACCTACCTCCAGATAGTCGTAGTACTCACCGTCGGCATGGAAACGTACATTGAAAATAAGTGAAGCGCGGTTGCGAATGATGTCGCCATCATCACAGTGTTTGATGAAGGGCGAATGGCAGAAGAATTCGACCCCGTCGTCGGGCAGCGAAAACCCTGGCACGATCGTGCCCGCGTCAATAAACAAATGATCACGTGCAGAAGTCGACTCCCCCCGCGCCTTCAACAGCGGCTCCAGCCAATCGGCTAAAGCCTGAGGCTTCGAAAAAACGAGGATGCCCTTGCCTTCCAGCAAACGGTACCGCGCCTCTTGCCGCAGAAGGACGTATTCCTCAGTTTGATGGTCGTTGTCTGCTTCCTCTAACAGCATCGCAGCCGGCACCCACAGCTCCCGGATTTTGATGCGACCTTCGCCCTGATATTTCTTCGCGTGCTGGAGCTCGAAGAACTCGGTGCTGCCCTGAATGTGATCTAGGTCCGCATGGGTGAATGCGACGACATCAAAGTAGTCTCGATCAGCCTCCTTCAAATCCGCCTTGAGCTGCGTCTTGAGATCGATTTCCGGCGTGTCATCCTCTTCGGACTTGTCGCGGTGACAGAAGTCAAACAGTACCCGGCGCCCTGCTGATAAGACGATCTGCGTGGTGTCACCATTGCCCACTGGGTAGAAGATAACCTGATGCACATCTGCCATGGATTGCTCCTGTCCATTGAAGAGCGAATGCAGTCGAGTTCTTAAGCCTGACTGCCACAACAAGCGCCGAGCACTAGCCGCTTGACACAATACTACTTTATAGCAAATATAACAAACATGACAAATTTACACGACATCCCAGATCTCCTCCGGAGCATCCGCGCGAACCTTGACCTGACCCAGGAACAGCTCGCTGAGCGCCTTGGTGTCTCTTTCGCAACCGTAAATCGCTGGGAGGGGGGACTTTCCAAACCCCAAAGAGCCCCAATGGCAGCCATTCAGGCGCTCATACAGGAAGCTCAACTCGAATGGGGGCCTACTGCCGTCGCAGCCGCTCCATCCACCACTCGCCGGCTTGGCCGGAGCGCAAATGCCGCCCCAACCACAAAGCCCATGGAGCAGATGCTCTGGGATGCAGCTTGTTCCATCCGAGGGGAAAAGGACGCGGCGAAGTTCAAGGACTACCTTCTGCCGTTGCTATTCCTCAAGCGCCTGTCCGACGTATTCGACGACGAGATCGATCGTTTGGCCGAGGAATACGGTGATCGCTCCACCGCCCTCGAGATTGCAGAGTCCGATCACTCACTCTTGCGCTTTTACCTACCCGCAGAGGCTCGTTGGGCCGTGATAAGCGGGCGAGAGCACTACGACTGGCCACTCGACGAAAAAGGTCGCAGCACAGCGCCGAAAGACATTGGCGAGCACCTCACAAAGGCTGTACGTGCGGTGGTCAAGCAGAATCCGACCCTCTCCAGCGTCATCGATATAGTGGATTTCGCAGCCGAACGAAATGGAGAGCGGGACATCAATCCGGCCAAGCTGCGCGGTGTCGTCGAGACCTTCTCCGATCCACGCTACCGGCTGGGCCTAGCCGACGTACAGCCCGACTTCCTTGGTCGCGCCTACGAATACCTGTTGCGCAAGTTCGCGGAGGGCTCCGGCCAAAGCGCCGGCGAGTTCTTCACGCCGACCGAAGTGGGCTTCCTGATGGCGCATATCTTGCGCCCGAAGCCGGGTGAAACCTGCCACGACTATGCCTGCGGCTCGGCAGGGCTACTGATCAAGTTGCAGCTCGTTGCCCGCGAGCTCGATCCGACCAGTAGGGTGCCGCTCAAGCTCTCCGGCCAAGAATTACAGGCAGAGAGCTATGCCGTGGCGCAGATGAACGCGATCATCCACGACATGGAGGTGGAACTGGCGCGCGGCGATACGATTATCAACCCCAAGTTCCGCGATGCGGATGGTCGGTTGGCCACCAATGATATCGTCGTTGCCAATCCGATGTGGAATCAGCCGTTTCCATCGGATTTATTTGCCAACGACCCCTTTGACCGCTTCCGTACAACGGGCGGCATCACCAGTGGCAAGGGTGACTGGGCTTGGCTGCAGCACACGCTCGCCTGCATGGACGAGCATGGTCGCGCCGCTGTCGTGTTAGACACCGGTGCGGTCACGCGCGGCTCGGGTTCGAAGAACGAGGACAAGGAACGCAACATCCGCAAGTGGTTCGTCGATCGCGATTTGATCGATGGAGTGATCCTTCTGCCGGAGAACCTTTTCTATAACACGACCGCTGCAGGCGTCATTGTTGTGCTCTCCAAACGTAAGCCCGCCGCCCGTAAGGGCAAGATCGTGCTGCTCAACGCTAGCAAGCATTTCATCAAGGGACGGCCAAAGAACTATTTACCGGAGGAAGATATCCGGACTCTGGCTGCGATGTACCTGAAGGGCGATCAGATTGATGGCGAGTTAGCGGTCATCACTATCGAACAAGCTCAGGAGGCAGATTACAACCTGAGCCCGGGAAAGTGGGTGGTGCAAGCGAACGCAATAATGCAGAGACCGATCAAGGACATCGTAACCGAGATGCTTCGGCTCGATGAACTGGCACGAGAAGTCGATGCCTCCCTAGCAAAGATGCTGGAGCGCCTATGAAGAACGATGCCTGGTCATGGCGCCCGCTCGGCGAGTTGTTCGAGATTGGTGCGGGCAAGACCATGTCGGCCGCCGCGCGCGCCGGTGTGGCTAAAACTCCGTTTCTCCGGACCTCAAACGTGCTATGGGATGAAATCGATTTGACAACGGTCGATGAGATGACGATCCCTGAGCATGAGCTACCGGACAAGCTGGTGCGCCCCGGCGACTTGTTGGTCTGCGAGGGAGGAGAAATCGGCCGGGCCGCCATCTGGAACGGTGAGATGACTGTCATGTCGTTTCAGAATCATCTTCATCGGCTGCGACCACTCGTCGACGATGTCGAGCCACGCTTCTACGTCTATTTCTTGCAATCGGCGTTCACGCAGCTGGGCCTCTTCGCAGGGGCTGGCAACAAAACGACTATTCCCAATCTGTCACGCAATCGCCTTGCGGCACTTGAGGTGCCTCATCCGCCACAGACCGAACAGAAGGCCATTGCCACCGCGCTTGCCCGTGTACGCTCCGCCATGCAGACACACGACCGAAGTATGGCCGCGGCACAGGAGCTAAAACGGTCCGCCATGCTCGAACTGTTCACGCAGGGACTGCTTGGCGAGCCACAGAAGGAGACCGAAATCGGGCTAATTCCCGAGGGCTGGGAATCGGTAGAGCTTGGCAAGGTATGCACGCTTAGTACAGGAACAACGCCAGCTACGAAACATAAACATTATTACGACGGCAATATCCCATTTATCAAGACAGCTGACGTTGTTAATAACAGAATTACCTCAGCTAACACGTTTATATCGCAACAAGCTATTGATGACTACAGCTTAAAATTATTTCCCCCGGGAACGGTGTTGATGGCGATGTACGGCCAAGGAAAGACACGCGGACAGGTGTCCTTACTCGAAATTGCCGCAGCCACAACTCAGAATGCGGCGGCAATCCAGCCATCAAATGAAATGGATTCAGCATATTTGTGGCACTACTTGTTGAGTTGCTATGAGCGGTTGCGAGGTATGGGATCACTCGGACACGTGTCACATCTGAATCTTGGATATCTTCGAGACCTTCTGATCGTAAAACCCCCATTGGAAGAACAAAGGGATATTGCAAGATTCCTCGACACCATCGATCGCAAGATCGACCTGCATAAACAGAAGCGAGATGTGATGGGAGAACTATTCATGGCACTGCTGCAAAGGCTCATGACGGGTGAAATCAACAGCGAAGAGCTAGACCTGTCGGCGCTAGAGAGCGTAGGTGCCACGATCGAGGAATCCCAAGTATGAGCATGCTCAAGATCAGCGAAGCCGGCACGGTGCAGTTTCCCATGGTCAAGCACGCCGAAGAGATCGGCTGGACACCACTCACACCGGACGTGGCCCGTGCCAAACGTGGAGGTGACGCCGGCACCTTCTTGCGCGACGAACTCGAAGCCAAGCTAACCGAGTTCAATCCGTGGCTGTCGCCAGACAGCGTACGATCAGTAGTAGAGACCTTAGACGCCCTCCCGGCCACAATCGAAGGCAACCGGGAGCTGTTGGCATGGCTGCGCGGCGAGCGGCAGTGGTATGACGAGGCAGAGAAACGCCATCGACACGTCCAGCTTATCGACTTTGTGCATGTCGATGCGAACGTCTTTCACGTCACCTGGGAGTGGAAGATCAAGCCTCCTGCACGTAAGGGCAACCGCGCAGATGTGATGTTCGTTGTTAACGGCGTGCCGGTGTGCATCGTCGAGCACAAGAATCCCAAGGACGGCGACGCCATCGAGCGGGCGATCAAGCAGCTGCGTCGTTACGAGCTGGAGACGCCGGAGCTGCTGGCTACGCCGCAACTGTTCAATGTGACACACCTGCTTGATTATTGGTACGGCGTAACGTGGAACGTGAATCGGCGCGACATGGCACGCTGGAAGCAGGTGCCGGAGGAGGCGTACCGCTTCGCCGTACAGGCATTCTTCGAGCGCACCGATTTCCTGCGCACGCTACAGCATTGGATTCTGTTTTACGTCCAAGACGGTGAGACACGAAAGTCTATTCTGCGGCAGCACCAGCGGCGTGCAATCGACACTATCCTGGATCGCTGTCTCGACCCTACCAAGAATCGTGGGCTGATTTGGCACACCCAGGGATCCGGCAAGACATTTACGCTGCTTACGGCGGCTCGGCTGATCCTCGAGGATAAGGCCCGGTTCGCCAACGCGACGGTCATTTTGGTTGTGGACCGGACGGAGCTGGAAGGTCAGCTCAAGGGCTGGGTCGAACGGTTGCTTGGCGAGATGCAGCAGGAAGACATCGCGGTAAAACGGGCGAACAACAAACCCGAGCTACAGGCCCTGCTCGATGCTGATTTTCGCGGCCTTGTCATCTCGATGATCCACAAATTTGAGGCGATCCGCAAAGATAGCTGCACCCGCGACAACGTCTACGTTTTTATCGATGAAGCGCATCGCTCTGTGGCAAAAGACCTAGGCACCTACCTCATGGCTGCCGTGCCTAACGCCACCATCATCGGCTTCACGGGTACCCCTATCTCACACACCTCACAAGGCGAGGGAACCTTCAAGATCTTTGGCGCCCAGGACGAGCGCGGATACCTCGACAAGTATTCGATTGCAGAGTCCATTGCTGACGAAACGACGCTTCCCATCAAGCACGTGATGGCACCCAGTACGATGACTGTGCCGACCGAACAGTTGGACAAGGAATTCTTCGCGCTGGCAAATAGCGAAGGCGTGTCCGATATCGAGGAACTCAACAAGGTGCTCGACCGCGCAGTGGGTCTGCGTACCTTCTTATGCGCTGACGAGCGTATTGAGAAGGTGGCAGCCTTCGTCGCCGAGCACTTCAAGGAGAGTGTATTACCGTTGGGCTATAAGGCTTTTCTAGTGGCAGTCAACCGCGAGGCCTGCGCCAAGTACAAGAAGGCGCTAGATAAGCTGCTACCACCTGAATGGTCGGTACCGGTCTATACGGAAAATGCGGCAGATGTCGTCGACCGGCCACTCGTAGCAGAACTCCAACTATCCTCTGAACGTGAAGAAGACGTCAGGCAGTTGTTCAAGAAGCCGACCGAGGACCCCAAGATCCTCATCGTGACGGACAAGTTGCTCACCGGATACGATGCCCCGCTGCTTTATTGCCTTTACCTCGACAAGCCGATGCGAGATCACGTGCTCCTGCAATCGATCGCTCGTGTAAACCGGCCCTATGTCGACGCCAACGGCGTGCAAAAACGGGTGGGCGTGGTGGTGGACTTCGTCGGTGTTCTGCGGGAACTCAAAAAGGCCCTGAAGTTCGACTCTAGCGACGTCAGCGGTGTGATCGAGGATCTCGACGTTCTACTACACGACTTCCAGCAGAAGATTGCCCACGCCGAGAAGGAATACCTAGATGCAGGTCAGGGAGGCAGCGCAGACGAGCGGCTAGAACGTCTCGTCTACGGTCGCTTCCTCGCCCAAGAAGCCCGCAAGGCCTTTTTCGAGGCCTACAAGGAGATCGAAGCGTTGTGGGAAATTCTTTCGCCATCACCTGAACTGCGTGATCACATCACTACGTACAAGCATTTAAGCCAACTCTATGCTGCCGTCCGTAATGCCTATGCAGAGAAAGTGGGCTTCGTGGCCGATCTCGCCTATAAAACCCGGCGATTGATCGAAGAGAACGCAACACAGCAGGGGCTGGGAAGGCTGACGAAGAGCGTCACGTTCGATGTCAAAACGCTAGAGTCATTACGCGGAGAGAAGGGGGCAGATGAGGGTAAGGTGTTCAATCTGGTGCGCGGGCTGCAGCAAGAGATTGACGAGAACGCGGCGAGCGCACCAGTACTGCAACCGTTAAAAGATCGCGCTGAGCGAATTTTGAAGGACCTTGAAGAGCGGAAAACTACCGGCTTGGCCGCAATGGACCTTCTTGCCGCTCTTGCAGTCGAGAAAGAGGCCGCTCTCAAATCTGCACTGGAAAGTGGTCTTTCATCCCGCGCGTTCGCAGTATCTTGGACATTGCGCGAAGATAATGCACTGAAGAATGCTGGCATCAGCGCAATGGATCTGGCAAAAGAAGCCGAAGGGTTGCTAACTCGCTTCCCCAATGCGGCAGCTAATTCGGATGAAAAACGCCGTTTCCGTGCATCGCTCTACAAACCCCTGCTAGCACTCTCCTCCGACGAACGCGCCCGTGTTGTCGATTTGGTCGTGACACTTCTACTCGATGGAGGTGAATCATGACAACAGCTGCTACGGAGTTGCCCGTGAGGCAATCAAGAAGGTCCAAACTGGCACACAGGTCTTCCCTCTATCCGGTACAAGATCTTAAGCGACGAGTAATGGCTTGGGCAGTAAAGCTACGGGTGAACCCAAAAGTGATACGAGTCCAGGAAATGCGACGCAAATGGGGTTCTTGCTCTTCAATTGGAACAATTACCCTAGCAGCAGACCTTGTCGAGCAGGACGAACGCTTCCAAGACTATGTAGTTGTACATGAGCTCCTTCACCTTAGGTTCGTGACCCATGGACGATTGTTTAAGGCCCTGATGAGCGCACATGTGCCAGGGTGGCAGCAATGGGATATGAAGAGATGAACCAAAACAGGTAGCAGCGGCCGTAACTCTGCTGCTTACCGAGAAATAGACATATCAGGCAAAATATAATGAAACCGGTGCATGCTCCTGAAACACCCGCAACAAAATTTCTCCGACAAAATGGCACGACCTATACCAGTCACTTCTACGAGTATGAAGCACATGGGGGCACAAAGGTATCCTCCAGAGAGCTCAATGTGGAGGAGCATTGCGTCGTAAAAACACTAATTATGGAGAATGAGTCTGCAAAGCCATTGATTGTACTTATGCATGGTGATTGCAAAGTATCAACAAAGGATTTGGCTCGCCAAATCGGTTGCAAGAAGATTGATCCGTGCAAACCTGAGGTAGCCAATCGGCATACAGGATTCCTCGTAGGTGGAACCAGCCCATTTGGCACAAAAAAGAAAATGCCTGTTTACGTTGAAAAAACCATCCTCGACTTACCACTAATTTATATTAACGGTGGCCGTCGTGGTTACCTAGTCGCCCTAGAGCCACAAGAATTAGTTCGTTTGCTTGATCCGCATATTGTAGAAGTAGCTATTACGTAGGCAAACCATCCCAGGTTGGACTGGACAAAGCAGGCGCTAGTGGTGACTGACTTCAGTATCACTTTCATGATTGGGGAAAATTTTTGGATGGCAGATTAAGATACCGCTAATACGGCCATCCAACCTGCACGATTTGCGTATGCATCAAATAGCGCATGATGCCAAGGCCTTCCCGCTGAGTGATATTTAGCGATGGCCTTTTCAAAGAGGGGTGAAACTGTTAATTCACGCAAATCATACCAATTATCAAGATTTTCAGGCCATTCACCATCTAAAACATCAGCCAATAAATCTCTATCATGAATTGAGTCTGCAGCAACTGTTGCCGCTTCCGGTAATGACGAGAACCATTCCAGGATTCTTCCTCTTAAATCAGACCTTCTTATTTGGCTACCATTTATAAGCCCAAGGCTCGGCAATACTGCAGCCTGAACAAAATAGTTACATTTCGCACGGTCAAAGTCTTTTACTTCAAGATAAAGCTCATATTGACCATCTTCGCTCACCATGCCAATGCTGATAAGTTCACAATCAATAAAATCGGTAAACTCTGTATCTAAAAAAACTAGCATGTATCTGCCCTACTTTGAATGACCATTTCAGCTAAGGCTTAAGCGTAAGTCGCTCCCCGTCACGGGTTCTGTTCGACCAACGCTTTCCAGAGCCAAGCCGATCAACATGCTTCTGGAGGTCCTGCCCCCAGGGGTATCCACTCCATAAGCCAAGATCCCGAACAAGCCTTACTACCTTAACTCGTTTGCAATGGGACAAAAATTGATCTAACACTGTTGGGCGTATATTGCGCAGAGTTACCACTATATTTCGAGCTTCTTCCAATGTTTGTCCTTTGCCGATGTCACTCGCCAGCTCAAGTAACGCTCTCTCCGGAACAGATACCAGCACATACGGGCTACCGTTAGGTAAAGACTTTAGTCCCTGCATAGGCAGAAAACTGTTATCAAACAGTTGGGTGGTCTGATAGGAAAACAGCATGTGCTTAGAGACCCAGGAGGGGAAGTCATACGGGCTGCAGCCCCATAACACCACGCGCTGCCGAAATGCGATGTTATGTCGAACACCATACCAGTCGAGTGCAGTTTTTCCACCGACGTGCAAACATGGGATGCGATTAGCCAAGAAAGCGATGATGCCATCTCGGCTGGGATGATCCCCTACAAGCAAGTAGGCACCACGTGAGAGTCGCTGCAACCAGCCTGCCTTAACCATGTAAGATGCTTGTACCGAGCCAATACCTAAATCACGCAGCATGTCATTATCGAGAGGCTGGCCTCGTGGCACGGCTTGCATCAAGTGTTGAACGGCTTTATTTGCCATACTGACTCGTGCTGTCGTAAATCATCCCAGTTACCATTGATATCTTTACAAACTATGGCGACTATTTAATGCATCATTTGAGACAAGGTTGTCTTAGTCGAACAGGGATGTCAGGAACAGGCTCATAGGTCCATTCCGTAGTCCACTCAGTGTGATCTGCAGGTGGTGGTTGCCATGGTAGGCAAGGACGCGTTACACCATCTTCCCCCAGATAGCTGAACCAAATTACACCACCTGCACGGTAGCTTTTGAGGGCGCATATTGGTGCTAGCCTACTAGGTACCTCACCTTCGCCAAGCTCTAGCCGGTATACCCGATAGCCTTGGTCACTCACTTGGGCCATAACTTCGAGCAGATACTCGGCCGAGGGCACCAAAAAATTGCTCAACAAAGCACGTTCTTCTTTCTGGGGCTGGGAACGACCGATCAAAAAACAGGGCGATTCAGCGGAAATTCCTAGGCAGCGCCACGGTAAATAGGGATGAACCATCAGTCGCCGTGTAGGTAAGGCTTCAGCCCAGCTGGGCTCCGTTAGCAGCATCAATGATTCCCTTCAAGTTGATAGTGGCACCCCTTATGCGTGCGGATGGCGTTTCGCCAACAACTCGGGACTTAGTTCGGCGCTTAGTTCAGTAGCTAAAAGCAACTCGTCTGCCGTAGTCGACAGGCTCTACCGCCCAACCATGCTTCCTGCGCAAGACTACCCCTCATAAGCCATTGGACGAATAGCCTCTATAAGTGACAATTTTGCCCTAACAGCACAGTTTTGTCACTCATAGGGCGTCGCCTGATAGTGGCCATCTTCATAGCATCTTTTCCATTTAGGGGCTGAAGATGAACCATGACCTTCAGGTGCTATTTGGCAGAAGGCTTGCGGAACTACGTAAGCAAAAGGGCTGGTCGCAAGAACAGCTCGCGCTAGAAAGCGGTATCGCGCGAAGCTACTTAGGTGGCGTCGAACGGGGTCAACGAAACATTGCCCTACTCAACATTTGCAAGCTCGCAAAGACGCTGGGGGTGCCTGTAGGTGAGCTGTTTACTTATATCAATAAAAGCTTACCTCCCATGTGAATAAGGGTCGAGCGTGCACTACATGAGATCCCAACCAATTCCCAAACTCATTTACTCTTATGGGGCCCTTTTCCATGGATAGAAACGACATTTGACTTAGGCAACAGTGCTTTTAGGTCAGCGTTTTCCTGTATTAGCTCAAGTATCTTCATATCTGCCTCGACCAGCAGAGTGAGAGCTTGATCAAGCTCATCCTGTAATACTTCGATACTTTCTTTCAAAGAGCGATTACGACGACGTTGAGCCAATATTTTCTGTCGCGGAGAAAGTGGAGGATCAAATTTATTCTCTTCAATCCATAGTTGAATCTCGGCAATGAGACTAGGGAACCGCGCTTTTCTAAGCGCGGAGGGCACACACCCAGCCTCCTTGGCCACATTGTTCTGTGAAACAAGAGTCCCTTTTGGCAACAATTCAGGCTTTCCTTGCTTCAGGCGTTCAAAAGCTTCACGGAATGCTTTCTCTGCACGCCCCATTTGAAGAGCATCAGTTGATTTCAATAACATTCAGAACATTCTCCACTGCGCATAACTGTGCTTCCAGAGATGCCCTACGAGGAGAACCCTCCTGGGCACCAACCAAACGAGAACGGATGACTTGTCGCAAAAGATTTATTTCATTGATTTTATCTCGATCATAAAGCACGTCAGGACATGCGGGGCTACCATCTCCGCCGCTACAATGCACTACGTTATCGATTCCACCGTACGGACATGGGCCTTTCTTAGTGCATCCTCCAAGAAGCGTCTCCCTCCACGAAATCTTACCCAACTTAGCTAGTTCAGAAAGCTTTTGATTCTCTTTAGGATTTACGAGTCTCAGAATCTCAGCTTTGCGTTTATCACCATGTGGACTAACATAACGCTCGGAGAAAAGACGCGAAATCTCCTTGCCTAGCATCTCATACATAGTTCGTATGTACATGATACGTGCTTTATCATTAAGATTTACTCGTGAATACCCCTGCCCATAATAAAGAGACATTGCCCGTGTCGAATGCTTCAACTGGTATTGAAGGGAGGCATCTGACACTAACCCAGATGCCTGCATATTCACGGCACCAGTCCGGCGCAATTGGTGCCAGGCGAGAGGCCAAATATGACCAACGGCAAACTTCTCTGCATTCAATGTAGGATTTATTAAGCGTGCAATTTGAAAATCTTCTTGTGTTATTCGCAACTCTTCCACATTAAACAAGACAGGATAACCTTCACTGTATACCTGTAAATAAGTAAGTGGACTTGGTCTAACAGTGAGTGGTTGATGCATCTCATCCGCTCCAGTGGTCCCCCAAGGCTCATATGGGCGGAGAATAAGATAAGGATTGAAAACATCTTCATCAGTAGTAGGAACGTCAGGATTTGCCTCGGCACAAATTATGCGAAGCTTAGCAACACATGCCATTGCATCAATTGCAACCTTGGCTGACGGAGAGGTAACCCATCTAGCATCATCATCCACAATTGTTTTATTCGTTTTCCCACGCAACATGTAAAATGAGCCTAACCGTTCATCATTTTCTATGATTAAACAATTCGATCGCAAAGCCCATCCTTCACTTATTCTCATCAATGAGAAATTAAGCAAATATGCCATTCCGACATAGCCAACCATAGAAAAATATGTTGACATAGATTTAACAGAGAATTTGTTTTTATCAAATTCCTCACCTGGCATTACTAACCACTTACGCAACAAATCATCGATACCGAATCTTTTTGCTATTGAAATAAAGCGCCCGTGGTATTTTTTCCCAGTAATCGAACTAGCCCCTTTCCCACTTGACCAAAAAGGATTATTTTCGGCTCCTTGTCCAACTTTACAAGCTTCAGCAAGCGATCCGTAATTTTTAGCATAGGCATCAAGGCAGTAATGGTAGCAAGACTCAATTCTTTCTCGATGCAAATGAAAGTCATCAAGAAAGTCACGCAACCTATTTACTTGATATAACCAGATACGTGGAGGAACATAGGGAGTCTGACGAGATTCATGCTCAGGTAGAGCTGCTTCTATTCTCCGCAATGTTTCGAAGTCTAATAATGTAAATCCAAGCATATCTCGCTGCCCACACAACCCATGAAGTAGTGCTAAGGCGTCCTGCATGACCCCGCTAGACATATTCCCAATAAATTCGTCGACGACAGCAGGAAATCTGACCAAGTCAGAAACATGTATTCCATGACTTGAGGCCAACCGGAACAATGGTCGGATTGTGTAGAATCTTTGCCTTAATGTTATAGGATTGTGCACAGCCGCTGGACCATAAAGCCACCACGCAACAATTTGCTTCAAAATTTCAACATTTTCTTGCGAAATAAATTCCTTTTTTATTCTTTTCAAGCCGTCGCCAAAATTGATAATTACGGCCTTTCCGGCCCACACACTAAAATCCCAAACCGAATCCCCGTAATAACTGACTGTTATATTTTTTCATTTATTACGATGGGAAAATCTGTCGAAGGAGGCCAGCACGCCGGACGATAATTTTGCGAACTAGGTCTAACAAGAGGCGAATCGATAGCCAGCCCAAAATTTTTCGTATCCAGTATCACAATCTCACTTCCACAAGTTGAATAAAACCTTCCCAATATGGGTGATAACTTTCTTCCTCGATGCGAGCAAGGGCTTCACGTACCCACAAACCTCGAACTTCGCTACTCTGCTCAAAATTCTTTAACTTCTCGGTAATCTTATCTATTACAGCCTTGGCTGGGTGGGGCATGGCTCTTTTAGCTGACGGCCTATACTGTGAAAGCTCTAATAGCTTTAAATGCCGATAACTTGCCAGCGACCAAACATGATCTTCAGAATCAATATCACGCTGATGGATACAAAAAAAACAGCCTGCCGGGCTAATACAATCAGAGAATACGGCTTCAGATGGAATACTTTCCATGGCCATAGGAACAGGCTTGACACAGGCCCCAACACCAGGAGCGGCAATTGCAGGGTCAGTATGACTATGATATCGACCAATTTCTGCCATGGTTACCTGAAGGCTAGGCTGCTCGTATTGCCGGATCAGGGTTTCCTCTGTATGTGCATGCATTTCAGCTGTAAGTGCAGTATCTTTGGATCTCCGTAGAAGCCAATTAATCCGAGTCTTACGTAGAGTGGTAGGAGGGACAAAATTGATGCCTATTTTACGGGCACGGCTTCGCACTAATGAAAATGCGGGCGGAAAATTAGCTCTTCCAGCTGTTAAGAACGGAAACAGCAACCCCTCGTTATCGGCTGGAAAAATAGCTGATCGCCACTTGAGATAACTTTCAAAATGCTCCCGATATTCACTAAAAATTTCGAAAGCCACTTCCCCGTGCCGACGGCCCTTGTAAACGCGGAAAACTTGATAACCATCAAGATGACTTTGATATCTAAATTTACTTAGCCTGAGCGTGAACGCCTGCTGTAGATTTATTCCAGTCTGGGCAATAAATATAAGCATTTCAGACTCTAGTCGCAGGTTAATTAAAGGATGCCGAGTACGATAAGAAATTTCAGCTTCCCATTTAGCACGCTTTTGAAGAGCCACCATCCTTGTACTTGGCTTAGCGGTTTCTCTTAGTGTTTTTACAGTTTCTTCTGGCCTTAATTTCAGCCACTCCTCCAATTTCTGCCCCGATCGAAATTTTATGACAACCGGCATTTTTCCGTAGATCGCTTCAACACTTAGAGCATCTTTTATATCTAATAGTGCATGGCCAAATTTGAATGTTTTCTCGAGATTTTGCTTATCAGCCAACGAGCATAATGAATTTCTATTTTGCTTTCGACGTCGAATACGAGTTTTACTCAAAAGACTATACGTCAACTGCAAAGATTCTTTTATAACTTTCGCAACCGCCACCGCAGATTGATAAGCATGAATTTCTGCTATACTTCCAATTTTGCTTTGCAAAATTAGCTCATCAGTCCAGCCAATAAACAATTGCTCGACTGAAAATAAATTTAACGACTCATTAACCTCGTCAACCCAAGTAAAAAATTCTCGAATACGCCTAATGGCAGTTCCTGCTGTACCTCGGCTTCCCCCTGCGGTTAATCGCTCTGAGATATACTCATGTATTCTTTTAACCAAATTCAATCTATCCAAGAGCGGAGCACCCAAATTTCCTCTAGCAATTTCCACCATAACTATTTTTACATTTAGACCGGCACCTCCCCTGTAAAGCAACGGCAGAAGGTCCAAGGGTGTCTCATTCTTTCCATACTCCACCATGGAAAATTTAAGATCAGGTATTTTTGTCATTATCAAGTATCATCTTCTTTTGAACCAAGCAATCCTAGGAAATCTCTAGTAAAAGCATTACCTATTTCAATTTTAATTGGAGTTTTTTCAACAAATTTTATATATTTAAACGATGTCGATTCATGTTTATGCAACAAAAACTCTTTGACAATAGCAATAGCATTAATCGAACCTCCTACTTTAATAGCAAGATGTGCAATTTCGGTAGCAAATGTGCAACGAGATTGATGAAAACGAAATTTCCGCAGTGACTTTATACCCTCTGCCATACCTTCCTTCCTAAGCCTTACCATTCCCTCATTAATTGCCGAGCTTTTATCGGAACCTCGCCTTGAATATCTATTTCCAAACCGAGTCAAAAATAGAACATCTCGATCTGCAATTAAGGCATTTGCTTCTCTTCTTAATCTCCTTAAACTGTAAGCATAATATTTTAGTCTATCGAGAAGGTCTCTCGTAATTCGTATCTGACCCGTTACTCCAAACTTTGTACTAACAGGGGGATCTGCTCCCGGGCCTACTGCGAGAAGATACATTTCCGGAGACACTGGATCTGGGACTGCACGCTCTAGTGTTTGAATTTTCAGATCTGTAATAGTGCCAATACGCATCCCAGAATAAAATCCAAGGGTAAGCATAAGGAATAGTTCTTCGCTGCACTTATCCCTAGCAAATGCGAGGATGGCATCCCTATCCTTTGCGCTCACGGGAAGAAGACCATCTTCCAATCTCTCACCAGGAGCTGAACGATTCGGAATGGATAAGTCTGTACTATTGACTAAAATTGTTCGCTCAAAACCAACTCTATCCGTAGATTGAATAATTCTTGTTTTCTCAGTCCATAAATTTAAATCCTGGGGAAGGAGTCCTATTTCATAGATCCATCTATAAAACTGCACAACACTAGCCATACGTTGCGAGGCTGTCGACGGAGCTATTTCCCCCTTGTCTCTAGCATCGATAAGTGCTCCCCTGTATTTGACTAGACAACGATCAGCTTTCCTCTGAGGAAAATACCGCCAGTCTGTCTTGGTCTCTTCCAACCAGCAGGAATAGGCGTGCAGTGCTGTAAAATTTGTTTGCACTGTCCTGATGACAACTTCACTTGACGTTGCTCGCTCAACTGCCCATAAATTAGCTTCACGCCATGGAACAGCGTTGCTCCAAATTAACTGAGGCAACCCCTCAATAACTTTCCCATTTTTAACAACAGTCCAACTTACCTTGCCTTCTATTATTACTGCGCGATGAGGTGCATACCGTATGTGCTCTAGCCTCGCCATAATTAATGCCATGCCTATAAAACGGCTTAGAGAGTAATGTAAATCCATGGACAAGTCAACAATGTAAGTCATTGATTTTATTGTATTAATTTGATGCATAACACGTATAAACAATGCCACCACGATGCTGAATATTAGTGTTTTAAAACTGATTTTTTTAAAATGAATAAGTTTATAGTAAAATGGATTCATCACACGTATGTGGAAAATGTAAACATGTGTTGATAATTGAACTTGGAGCATTAGGATCAACGTAATCCGATCTCACGAAATAGCCTTAAATTTCAAATGAATTGATCTTAAGAACGGATTTGTGCACAAATCGGGGCTCGTACATACCCAGTTGAATGACGGCATGAGCAAGCCCCTCCCTCCCAAGTACCTGACCATCAACTGGCACGCCTACAAACCGTCCCTCAAGCAGTGAGGGCAGTTACTCCTCAGGCTCAACAAAGACATGAACTGGCTGGGTACCTGCCACAGCCAAGCGAGGACGTCAGCCAGCATTCTCCGACGCGGCCATTCAATTCTGGCTCACCATTAAATGCCTCTTTGGCCTGGCGTTACGGCAAGCGACAGGCATGATCGAAAGCATGCTTCGCCTGACTTGACTGGGCAGTTCCCGACTTCTGCGTGCTTTCCCGCCGGCTGAAAGGCCTGCAGGTACGCATCCCGCTACAAAAGAATCAGGGTTGTCTGCATCTCCTGTTGGGCAGCACCGGCATCAAGATGATGGTCGAGGGCGAGTGGAAGGTGAGAAAACATGGCTCTGACTACCGTCGTCAATGGCGCAAGCTGCATCTGGGGACTGATGCGCAAACGCTGGAAATCCGGGCAATGGAGGTGACTGACAATCGCACCGGATGCCGCGATGTTGCCGGAGTTGCTATCGCAAATTCCAGAAGCAGTGGGGCTGGTGACGGTAACCACGGATGCGGCGTACGACACACGGCTATGTCACGCCGCAATTGCGGAGCTCGGGGCTGCAGCCATCACTCCCCCAACTCGAAACGACCAATTCTGGAAAGGGAATTCACAGGGCAATCAGGCTCACAATGAGTCGCTACGCTCGGTGAAGTATCTCGGGCGGACGCTCTGGAAAAAGTGAAGTGGCTACTACCAGCGAAGCTTGGTCTAAACGAAGATGCACTGCTTCAAGTTACTGGCGGACTGCGTCAAGGCGAGACTTTGACCGGCTGGTAGCGGAGCTTCAAATCTGTGCAGCGATTCTGAATCGCTTTACTGCCCCTGGGTACGCCACAAACGGTGTACATGGGATAAGTCCGTCTGGGGATTGGGGTAGTTCGGCCTTTAACTGATTTGTACAACAAAGTCCTTAGAGAACCGAAGAATGGGTTTGCAGCATAGTGCAGCAGATTCAGATCTTTTCTGTCCATACGAGTGATCATGAACTCTGAACATCCATACCATTTATCTAACCCGTAACTGCGTGATCAAGACCCTGATCATGGAGGATGAGAACAAGCGTCCCTTGATCGTGCTGATGCACGGCGACCGCGAAGTGGGCACCGGCATGCTGGCCAAGCAGATCGGCGTCAAGAAGGTCCATCCCTGCGATCCCAAGACCGCGGACAAGCACAGCGGCTACCAGGTGGGCGGCACCAGTCCTTTCGGCACCCGCCATCCGATGCCGGTGTATATGGAAGCCAGCATCGTCGAACTGGAGCGCATCTACATCAACGGCGGCAAGCGCGGCTTTCTGATAGGCATGGACCCGAAAGAGACGCAGCGGGTGTTGCGGCCGGTTCTGGTCAGCGCCGCGGCTTGAGTTCGGGGAAGTTGCGCTGGTAAATGGCTTGCAGGCTGCCGTCGGCCTGCATCGCTTGCAAGGTCCGATCGATTGCGCGCCGTAGTTTGGCGATGTCCGGATAGCTGCGTGAATACATCAGTCCCAGCGGCGTGGCCTTGTCCAGCGGCGTGGGAATGTAGGCGAATTCGCGCTCGTGTCCGGCAGCCTGGGTGCGGATCAGGAACAGCCCGCGTTCCAGCGTCAGCGGCGCCAGGTCCAGATGGCCGGCGCGCAGCAGCCTGATCGCGTTTTCCTCGTCGTTGGTGTTCAGGGTGTTCAAGCGGGATTGCTTGAACAGCGGCTGGTACCAATAGCCCAGCTGCACGCCGATGCGGTAGGCGCGCAAGTCAGTCAGGCTGCGGAAGCCGCCGGGAGGGTTGGCGAGTCGGGGCTTGTAATAGAAGAAGTAGCTGCTGCTGTGGATCAGCGGCGGGGAAAAGTCGAAGTCGCGCTGGCGTTCCGGTGTCGGACGGTAAGGAAAAGCGGCAGCGGCGCGGCCGGCCTTGACCTCGGCCTCCGCGCGCGGCCAACTCATATAGTGAAAGCGCGCGTTATAGCCGGCGCGCCGGCAGGCTTGCCGCACCATGTCGGCGAATACGCCGTCGGCGGTGAAACTGCGCGACACATAGGGCGGCCACTCGCCGGTGGCGAAGTCTATCGCCGGCGCTTCCGCGCGCGCGGACGCGGCCAGGCAGTAGAGGATAAGCAGCAGCGGACGCCACATGGCGCGACTCCAGGATCAGGGTGGGGGCATGCTTTGTTATCGCACAGCGCCCACCCCGCCGCCAGCCGGCGGCTACCACCACCAGAACATGAAGCCCCAGGCGGCATCCACCAGAGCCAGCGCCGCCAGCAAGGGAAGCAAGGCCAGCGCCTGGCGCCAGCCGGCGCACCAGCGCGCGAGAATGGCACGCCCCAGCCACAACGACCACAGATTGGCGCCGGCCAGCAAGAGCAGCCGCGCGTCGTTGGCCCAGAACATCGGCACCCCTTCCGCCTTCAGCAAGGTCACCGTCAGCGCCGACAGGCCCAGGAACACGCCGCAGCCAGCCAGCGGAATCAGGCTCTGCGCCAGGTGGTGCAGGCGCTGCAGCCGCCAGGGACCGGCAATGCGCACGCCGGCGGCCAGGCACAGCAGCAGGCCGCTGCCCAGCACCAGCGCGGTGGCCAGCACGTAGCTGATCAGCGCCGCGCCGTCCAGCCAGGAGAATACGTCGTTATGCTGCGGGTAATGGGTCAACAGCCACCACGGCGCCTCGGTGTCCAGCAGCCACAGGATATCGCGGTCCACCAGCCATTCCGCCGCCGCCTGTTTCATGGCGACGAACCAGGGGCTCATGGTCCAGTGGAAGGCGCCCATCGCCACGCCCAAGAGGCCGTAAACGATCAGCGCGGTCTGCCAGCCGTCGGCTTCCTTGGCGGCGACCTTGACCACTTCTTCGGTGGGCGAGCGCAGGCTCAGTTCGATGGCGTCGCGATGGCCGCTGCAACGGCCACACATATGGCAGCCGCTGCCGCCTTGCATATGGCGCAGCGGTTGCAGCGGCGCGCAGTCCACCGCTTGAATCGGGATGGTTTTGTCCTGGGACGCCGCCTTCCAGGCGGCCTCGTCCACGCGGTAATACATCGGCGCCAGCTTGGACAGCAGGCCGAACACGCCGTTGACCGGGCACAGGTGGCGGCACCAGGCGCGCTTGCCGCGGGTGTAGATGAAGCCGACGATCACCGCGGCCACGGTGGAGCCGCCCAGCACCAGCAGCGCCGCCTTGGGGTATTGGTAGACGCTGACCAGTTGTCCGTAGATGGTGGTCAGCGCGAAGGCGACGAAGGGCCAGCCGCCCCAGCGCATCCAGCGCGGGATGGGCCGGCCCAGGCCTTTCTTGGCCGCCCATTCCGACAGCGCGCCTTCCGGGCACAACACGCCGCACCACAGCCGGCCGAACAACACCATGGACAGGAGCACGAAGGGCCACCAAATGCCCCAGAACACGAATTGGGCGAAGATGGTCAGATTGTTCCAGATCCGGGCGGTATCTCCGGGAAGGTCTAGGCAGGCTGGCACGATGAGCAGCGCGGCGTAGACCAGTACCACTCCCCATTGCAGCGCGCGCAGCAGGCCGGCGTGGTCGCGCAGCCACAGGCCGACGGCGGCCATGAATCCTGGGGCCGTCGGCTGACTACAGGAAGCGCCGGCGCAAGCGTCGGCGGAGGAAGGTTGCGGCGGGCGGGCGGATTTCATGCTGCCAGCGCGTGCTTGCGATTGCGCCATTGGAACAGCGCCCAGATCGTCGCCCAGAACAGCGCGTAGGCGATCAGGCTCATCAGGGCGGGATGGGCGCGGTAGCCGGTGAGCGAGGCGATGACGCCGCCGGCCGGGCTCATGTCGTCCAGCAGCGCGGAGCTATCCCATAGCGGATCGACCAGCGCCGGCAGGATGTCCATCGAGATCAGCTTTTCCACGCCGCTGAGGAAGAGCGAGGCGCCAAGCAGCAGCAGCATGATTTCGGTGATGCGGAAGAACAAGCGCCAGGACAGGTATTTGCCGCCCAGCTGCAATAGATAGAAGGTCAGGAAGGCCAGGCCCAGGCCGATCACGGCGGCGAAGCTCATGCTGGCCAGCGTGGAACCGTCTGCCTCGGCCAGCATGCCGTAGAGGAAGACCACGGTCTCGCTGCCTTCGCGGGCGATGGCGATGGCGGCCAGCAAGGTGACGCCCCACCAGTTGGCGCTGCTGGCGTTCTCGCGGAGGCCGGCCTCCAGTTCTTTCTTCAGTGTGCGGCCATGCTCGCGCATCCACAGCACCATGTGCACGATCAACGCCGCTGCGGTGAACACCATCACCGTCTGGAAGATATCCTGCGCGCCGGCCATCAGGCTGCTGGCGGCGAACAGAGCCACGGCCAGGCCAACGGCGGCGAGCAGGCCCAGCGCCACGCCGGCCCACAAATAGCGTTTGCCGGCGGCGCCGGCCGGGTTCTGGTTCATCCAGGCATTGAGAATGCCGACGACCAGCAAGGCTTCGACGCTTTCGCGCCAGACGATGAATAGGACTTGTCCCATGAGGTCTACTCCTGAATACGGCTAAACAGCGGATGAGCCGCGTTTACTTGGCGACGATGACGCCTTGGCCGGTCTTCATGTGAAATTCGTCAAAAAACTTGTATTCGCCGGGGGACAGCGGCTGGAACACCAGGAAGGATTCCGCGCCGGGGCCGAGCACCTTTTCCTTGCGCAGCGGCGTGCTTTCGAATTCGGCCGGGGTCTTGCCGGCATTGATCACTTCAACCTTGAATTTCTTGCCGGCGGGCACCACCAGGCGGGCGGGCGTGAACACGCCGTCCTTCATCACCAGTTTGAACACCGGCATGTCGTCGGCGATGGCCGACATGGACAACAGGCAGGCCGTGACGGCGGCCAGGGTCAAGGGCGTGAACTTCATCGGAATGGGTCTCCGGATTGAAAACAGCGCAGGCGGAGGCATGCGCTGTCTTATTTTAACGCATGAGAATGGCTTGCGTTTACATTCTCATTCGCATTAATCCTGTTTTTACAAGAACAACGGGATTAATAGCCGCCTTTTTTGCCGATGCCGGCATAAGTGAATTCGTAGTTCAGCTCAAACGGCTTGAACCACGGGCCCACGCCGGTTTCCTTGTCGATGTGGCGGCCGAAGTGAGCGTGCTGGTTGGCGGACGGCGGCATGATGGTGTATTTCAGCTTGTACTTGCCCGGACCTTGCAGCTTGATGTTGTCGCCGTAGTGCGGGCCGTCGTTGGCCACCATCGGCATCAGGTCGCCCTTGAGCACGTCCTTGCCGCCCACCTTGCTCAGTTCGTACTTGACCACCAGATAGGGCATCCATGCGCCTTCTTCGAAGCCGTTCGGATTGTTCTTGGTGGCGTGGATGTCGGCTTCCAGGTGGATGTCGGATTGCTCGGCCTTGCGCATCATGCCTTCCGGTTCCATCTTGGTCGGCTGCAGGTAGACCGCGCCGATTTCCATGCCGTTCTTCAGGGCCGGCTTGCCGATCGGGTATTCCTTGGCCATGGCGGCGGTGGACGCGGCCAGTGCTGCAGTGGCGAGAGCCAGTTGGACAAAGCGACGCATAGTGTTTCCTTTTGGTTTCAATTGAGTAGGGCACTGCTTGGCCCGAGCGGGCCGCTTGCTGGCGAAAGACGCCGGGCTGGCGGGTGAGCGCTTTATTGTTATGTGCTTGGCCTGCCTAAAAATACTAATGCTAATCATTATCGTTTTCAAACGAAAATGTGTTGTCGAATGTAGCAGATGCGACGCCGGGCGGCGCTGGCCATAGGTATGGCATGCGCCGAGGCGCGCGCGGGGCTGTCCGCGAGTGAGCGCGCGTTGGCGAGGCCACCTTGAAAAGCGTCTTCAGCCCACTGAGCATTCAGCTTCCGCCGCCAGTGCGGATGCCGAGCGGTCCTCAGTCCTGCGTCGCCAGCCGGCTGAGCTGCCCCAGGCTTTCGTCCAGGATCAGCAATTGCAGCATCTGCTCGGCCAGGTGCTCGGCGCCATCCCTGTAGGTGGCTGCGAAGGCATCCACCGCTGCGGCGTCGATTTGGCCGTTGCTGAGCTGTGCCAGGCGCTGGCCCAGGCCGTCCATGCGCGGGGCCAGGCTGGTTTTCAGCCAGCCGGACAGCGGCGGGTTGAAGCCGCGCTTCTTGCGCTGGAAGAAGTCCGCCGGCAGCGCCGGATGGATGGCGCGGCGGAAGATCAGCTTGGCCGGCTGGGTGAAGCGCTGCTTGCCGTCCTGCGCCAGCAAGGTCTGGTAGAAGCGGTGATCCACCAGCGGGGCGCGGCCCTCCAGGCCGTGGGCCATGGTGCACAGGTCCGACTTTTGCAGGATGTAGTCCGGCAGATAGTTGGCGAAGTCTATCGCCAGCAAATGATGCAGGCCGGCCGGCGCATTGGCCGGCGGCGGACCGATATCGTCCGGCGCGCGCCAGTGGCACAGCCGCGTGAGCGGCCGGTTGCCTTGCAGGAACAGGCGCTGGCCGGGGGTGAAGCCGGAAAAGCGCAGTGAGTAAGCGTCCTGCCAGCTCATCGCCAGCTCGGTGGCGAGCTTGCCGGCGCCCTTGCCATCCAGCGACGGCTTGATCGTCAGCGGCAGCTTGAGCAGGCTGCGCCAGCGGGTGCGCAAATGCTTGTTGATCCGCTTGTAGCCGGCCAGCAGCTCATCGCCGCCGTCGCCCACCAGCACCACCTTGACGTGGCGGCTGACTTCGCGTGACAGATACCAGGTGGGGAAGCTGGATGGATCGGCGAAGGGCTGGTCGAGGTCGGCGACGATGCGTTCGAAATCCGCCGCCAGATTGTCCGGCATCTGCACCGCCAGGTTGGCGAGGCCCATTCTTTGCGCGGAGTCGGCGGCGTCGGCGGCCTCGTCCAGCTTGGAGCCGGGGAAGGCGGCGGTGAAGCTGCTGAATTGTGTCAGTTGCTGGGTGGCCAGCCGGCTGGCGATCACGGTGGAGTCTATGCCGCCGGACAAGAGCACGCCCAGTGGACGGTCGGCGACGGTGCGCATCGCCACCGCGCGGTCCAGTTCCTGCAGCCAGTCGCCATTGTCCTTGACCGGCTGCCAGTAGCGCTGTTTGCGCAGCGAGCGGGTGTCCAGGTCGAACTCCAGCCGGTGCCCGTTTTCCAGGCGCTGGATATGGCTGAACAAGGTGGCGGGCGACGGAATATAGCGGTGCGCCAGATAGGCGTCGATGGCGTCGGCGGAGAAATCGCGCTGTTGTGGCGGCAGGAAGGGCAGCACCGAGCGCACCAGCGAGCCGAAGGCGAAGTCGCCGTCCAGCAGCGAGTAGACCAGCGGTTTCTCACCCATGCGGTCGCGCGCCAGGTGCACCTTGCGTTGCTTCAAGTCCAGGATGGCGAAGGCGAACATGCCGCGCAGCCGCTGCAGCAGGGTTTCAATGCCCCAGGCCTGGTAGCCGCGCAGGATGAATTCGGTGTCGGAGTGGGTGCTGAAGCGCGCGCCGCCGGCTTCCAGTTCGGCCTTGTCGGTCTCCCAGTCGTAGACCTCGCCGTTGTAGCAGATCCAGACTTGGCCGTCGTCGCTGGCCATGGGCTGGTCGGCAATGGGCCGCGGATCGATGATGGACAGCCGCGCGTGCAGCAGCGCGTTGTGGATGCCGCCGTCAGCCGCCGGCTGCCAGTCGGTGTTCAACAATAACTGATGGGCGGCGTCGGGCCCGCGCCGGCCCAGTTCCGTCAACATGGCCTGGGCGGTGGCCGCGGCGGTGGGGCGTTGAGAGAAGAAGCCGGCGATTCCACACATGATTTTCTGTCCGAATGGGCAAGGCGCCCGGCAAGCCGCCGAGCGCTCAGACGGCGCCGCAGGCGCGTTGGAAAAATTGAATGGCGGAAGTATCCGGGCAGGGCGGCGCCAGTGTCAAACCTTGTCGCCGCGCAGATCTGGCAACAGGGCGGCCACCAGGCCCAGCAGCGGCAGGAAGGCGCAGAGCTGATAGACGAATTCGATGCCATGGCTGTCGGCCAGCTGGCCCAGCACCGCGGCGCCGATGCCGCCGATGCCGAAGGCGAAGCCGTAGAACATGCCGGACACCATGCCCACCCGGCCCGGCATCAGTTCCTGAGCGTAGATGATGATGGCGGGAAAGGCGGAGGCCAGCACAAAGCCTATGCCCAGCGACAGCACGCTGGTCCAGAACAGATTGACGTAGGGTAGCAGCAGGGTCAGCGGTGCGATGCCGAGGATGGAGAACCAGATTACCCGCTTACGGCCGATGGCGTCGCCTATCGGGCCGCCGAAGATGGTGCCGAGCGCGACCGCGAGCAGGAACAGGAACAAATGCAGCTGCGCCGCTTGCACGCCCAGGCCGAAATGCTTGATCAGATAGAAGGTGAAGTAGCTGGTGATGCTGGCGGTGTAGAAGTATTTGGAGAACAGCAGCACCAGCAAGGCGAACAGCGTCAGCTTCACGCGCGCCGGAGACAGCGGCGGCGGCGTCGTTGCGGCGGCGGCTTTGGCCTTGCGCTGTTGATGGCTGTACCACTGGCCGATCTTGAACAAGACCGCCATCGCCAGCAAGGCGGCGAGACCGAACCAGGCGATGCTGCCCTGGCCCAGGGGGATGACGATCAAGGCCGCCAGCAGCGGCCCGCTGGCGCTGCCGGCGTTGCCGCCGACCTGGAAGATGGACTGTGCCAGACCGGGACGGCCGCCGGAGGCCATGCGCGCCACCCGCGACGATTCTGGATGGAACACCGAGGAGCCGGTGCCGACCAGCGCCGCGGCCAGCAGCAATAGCGGGAAGCTGCCGGCGCTGGACAGCAGCAGCAGGCCGCACAGGGTGGCGCCCATGCCCAGCACCAGCGAATACGGCATCGGCTTCTTGTCGGTATAGAGTCCGACCAGCGGCTGCAGCAGCGAGGCGGTGCATTGATAGGTCAGGGTCATCAGGCCGATCTCGGCGAAGCTGAGCTGGTAATTGCCCTTGAGCAAAGGGTAGATCGCCAGCAGCAGCGATTGCAGCATGTCGTTGAGAAAATGGGAGAAACTGATGGCGCCCAGCACCCGGAAACGGGTGCTGTCTTGATCTGGCGCGGAGGCGGCGGCGGTAGTCATGGGCTTGAGAATCATTCAGCTAGTGGGTGAAGTCATACTAGCGAGCAAAGCAACGCCCGTCCTGCGAAAATAGGGCAGGCATCTTTGTAAAAGAGGCGTTATGGCTGATTTTGATCATTTGCATGACTACGACGGCGGCGCGGCGCCTGTGGTGGGCAAGGCGCGCGATTACCCGGCCGGCGGCGTTTCGCCGCGCCATGCCCATCCAACCGCCCAACTGCTGTACGCGGTGGAGGGCGTGATGATGGTCACCACCGATCAGGGGCGCTGGATCGTGCCGCCGACGCGCGGCATCTGGCTGCCCATCGCCACCTGGCACCAGGTAAACATGTTGAGCCGGGTGCGGATGCGCACGGTGTATGTGCGCGGCGACGCCTTGAGCGGCCTGCCGGCGGAGTGCTGCGTGCTGGCGGTGTCGCCCTTGTTGCGCGAGCTGATCCTGGCCGCGACCGGCATTACGGTGCCTTATCCGCCGGATAGCCGAGCGGAGCGGGTGATGGGCTTGATTCTGGATGAAATCCGCAGCCTGCCCAGCCTGGCCTTGTCCTTGCCGCAGCCGGCGTCGCCGGTGTTGGACCAACTATGCCGGCAGTTGCTCGACCAGCCAGGAGACGCGCGTGGCGTTGCCGAGTGGGCGGCGCAGGCGGCGATGGATCCGCGCACGCTGCAGCGCCGTTTCCAGCGCGAGACCGGGCTAAGCTTCGGACAGTGGCGGCGGCAGGCGCGGCTGGTCGCGGCCCTGGAACGTCTGGCGCGCGGCGCCAGCGTGCTGGAGGTGGCGCTGGACCTGGGTTATGCCAGTCCCAGCGCCTTCGCGACGATGTTCAAGCGCGAGCTGGGCGCGTCGCCCAGCGCTTTCTTCGACGCGCCGCAGATTTAAACCGGTGCAGCCAGTTTCAGCGCAATCTCCGCCAGCCGGCGGCCCTGGGCCAGCGCCAGCTGTTTCTCATCGTCGCTGATCGGCTGCTCGTTGCGCACGCCGGCGACATGGCTAACGCCATAGGGGGTGCCGCCGGTGCGAGTCTGGGTCAGCGCGGTTTCCGAATAGGGCAGGCCCACCATCACCATGCCGTGGTGCAACAAGGGCACCATCATGGTCAACAGCGTCGATTCCTGGCCGCCATGCAGCGAGGCGCTGCTGGTGAACACGCAAGCGGGCTTGCCGGCCAGCGCGCCCTGCATCCATTCCGGGCTGGTGCCGTCGAGGAAATACTTCAGCGCCGCCGCCATATTGCCGAAGCGGGTGGGGCTGCCCAGCGCCAGGCCTATGCATTCGGTCAGATCCGATGTTTCGACATAGGGCGCGCCGGCGTCCGGAATCGCGGCTTCGGTCGCTTCGCAGACCGTGGACACCTTGGGCACGGTGCGCAGCCGTGCCTGGCAGCCGGGCACGCTTTCTATGCCGCGGGCGATCAGGCGGGCCAGCTCGCGGGTGGCGCCGTGCTGGCTGTAGTAAAGCACCAGGAGGTCTTGCATGGGGTCGTGGTCTTCCATCTGAGGTAAAAATGCTAAGTCGCGCGCCGCAGCGCAAGCGGGTGCATGATAATGCAACTATTCGTGGCTTGCCTGATCCGCGCTTTGCCATTATTTTGCCGGGATGCAAATGAGTCGAATCGAACCCTATCTGGGCTTTGCGCGCTTTCTGGCCCGCCGCATGGGCAGCCATCGCGTCGCGCAAGTGTCCGGCAGCCTGACTTTCACCACGCTGCTGGCGCTGGTGCCTCTATTCACCATCGCCTTGACGGTGATTTCCGCGTTTCCGGTGTTCTCCGATCTGAGCACCCGTTTCAAGATCATGCTGTTGTCCACTCTGGTGCCGGAATTCGCCGGCAAGGTGATCACGGTTTATATGCGCCAGTTCGCCGACAACGCCGAGAAGCTGACCGCGGCCGGCATCGTTATGCTGGGCGTGACCGCGCTGATGCTGATGTCCACCATAGACCGCACTTTCAACGCCATCTGGGGCGTGCGCCGTGGACGACCGCTATTGCAGCAGAGCATGGTGTACTGGACGGTGCTGACCCTGGGGCCGCTGGTATTGGGAGGCAGCTTGCTGGCCTGGCGCAGCCTGTTCAAGGTCAGCAAGTTCGACCATGCGTTGCCGGTGCTGGCCAATATGGTGGAGGCCGGCGGTTCCATCCTGCTGACCGCGCTGGTGCTGTCCTTGCTATACCGCATCGTGCCCAATCGCTTCGTGCCGATCAAGCACGCCAGCGTCGGCGCCTTGCTGACCGCCATCCTGCTGGAAGCCACTCGCGCCTTGTTCGGCTTCTACATCGGCCAGGTGGCCAATTACCAGTTGGTCTACGGCGCTTTCGCCAGTATTCCGATTTTCCTGCTATGGGTGTACTGCCTGTGGATGGTGGTGCTCAGCGGCGCGGTATTCACCGCCTCGCTGTCTTACTGGGAGGGCGATGCCTGGCGGCGCCGCTTCGAGCCGCGGCGGCGTTTTCTCGACGCGGTGGAGGTGTTGCTGCTACTGGACGAGGCACAGAGCCGTGGCGAACTGCTGAGCCCGGTGCAACTGCGCAGCCAGGTGAAAGTGGGCTACGACGAGCTGGGCGGCGTGCTGGACATGCTGATGTCGCGCGGCTTTGTGCAGAAAAGCCAGCGCGACGGCTGGGTGCTGGGCAAGCGGCTGTCGGCGATCTGCATGGTGGAGCTGTTCGAGCTATTCGTTTATCGCAGCGACAACTACCGCGACGATGACGTCGGCGTCGGGGTGGAAAATCTGCTGGGGCCGATGACGGCTGAACTTCAGTCGGTGACGCTGGAGGATTTCGCTCGCCGCGTCGGCCGGAAATAATCTCTATTATCGTAAAAGGCCGGATTTTCATTGTCTGGCCACCAACCGGGAATGCCCAGCAGCGGCAGCGGCCACAGCGCGCGCGGCGCCGGCATGAAGCCGTCGTCGTCCAGCCGGCGCGCCAGTGCCTCGTCCAAGTACGCGAGGCGGCGCGCCTCTTCCCAAGCAAAGAATTCCGTCGGCACCTGCAGCGGCAAGGCCTTGCCGCACCAGCCGATATGCGGCCGCAGGCCGACTTCGAACAGCGCGTGGCCGATGGCGTGGACGTCGATGCGCTGGCCCCAGTCGCCGCGGTGTTCCAGGAATAGGCGCTGCCATTCCATATCGTCCAGCATCCGGCTGAAGGCGGGATCGGCGACGGCGATGATGATGCCGCATTCGTCCAGCAGCGTGGCGGCGTCGCGCAGTGGTCCGCGCTTGGTTTCGCCGCGGGCGATGGCGCGCAGGTGGCGGCGGTTCAGCGCCTGCTTGCTCAGCGGCCAGGCCAGCCAGGCCAAGGCGTTGAACCAGTCGTGCCAATTGCCGCGGCGGGTTGGAACCTCCCCGGTGTGGCCGATGTGCATCTCGTAATAGGCTTCCGGCTCCAGGTCGCAAGCGAAGCGCAGCTGGGGCGGTAGCGCGTCAGGGCGCTGCCGGCGATAGCGCCGCAGCAACTGGTCGTAATCCGCTTGCTCCGGCCAGGTGGTGGGAGCGATCAGCGCGGCGGCGTTGCGGACGGGCAGATACAGCGGATGGGAGAGGTAGTCGGTTTGCCAGGCGCTCACGGTGGACATCTTGGGAAAGAAAGGGTTCAAGCCCGCATTTTAGCGCAATAGCAGCAATTCCTCGCCGCTGATGCAGTTGCGGCCGCTATGCTTGGCTTGGTACAGCTGGCGGTCCGCCCGGATCAGCACCTCGTCTATATCGCTCTCGTCGGCGCGCAGCACGGCGACGCCGATGCTGACCGTGTATTGCAGCGGGCCGGCCTCGCCGCCCGGCAGGCGGGCTTCGGCGACCGCGCGGCGCAGGCGTTCCGCCGCCAGCAGCGCGTCCTCCATCTTGGTGTCCGGCAGCACCGCGGCGAACTCCTCGCCGCCCAGGCGGCCGCAGATATCCGTGCTGCGCAATACATTGCGGCAGCTTTGGGCGAAATGGACGATCACTTCATCGCCCTTGGCGTGACCATGGCGGTCGTTGATGCTCTTGAAGTGATCCAGATCCATCATCAGCACCGCCAGCGATAGCTGGTAGCGGCGGTTGCGCTCGATCTCGCGACCGGCCAGCGCGATGAACTGGCGGCGATTGCACAAACCGGTCAGTTCATCCAGGGTGGCGAGTTGATACAGCTTCTTCTCATGGGCGTCGCGCTGCAGCGCGATGGCGATCAGGTGGGTACTGCGCTGCGCCAGCTGCAACTCCTCCGGCTCGGGCAGGTGCGGCTCCGGATGGTAGATGGCGAAAGCGCCTAGCAAGCGACGGTCGCTGGAGAAAATGGGCGTGGACCAGCAGGCCTGCAGGCCGAACGGCGCGATTTGTTCGCGATAGCCGGCCCATAGCGGGCTGAGCGCGATGTCTTCGACGATGACCAGGCTTTTGCGGTGGACGGCGGTGCCGCAGGAACCGGCCTCGGGGCCGACCGGCACCTGCTCCAGCAACTGACGGTAGCCCGGCGGCAGGCTCTGGCCGGCGGCCAGCCGCAGCGTGTCTCCGGCGGCGTTCAACAACATGATGGAGCAGGCGCCGCGATTCAGCTGCGATTCCATCATCCGGCAGACCTGGTTCAGTGCGTCCTGCAGCGGCGCGTTGCCGGCGATCATCTCCATCACCGCGTTTTCCTCGGCCAGCAAGCGCTCGCTCTGACGGCTGTGGGTGATTTCACGCTCCACCGCCAGAATGCTTCTGAGGCCGCCACTGAGGTCGAATTCGGGAAACAGCCTGACTTCGAAAATGACGCGCCGGGCGGTCAGGCTCAGTTCCAGCTCAAAGCGGCGCGCTTCCCCGCTGGTGAGCAGCTTCGCGCATTCTTCGGCGAAATTAGCGCGCGCGCTGTCCGGCCAGTCCTTGTCGTGGACGCCGCGGCCCAGATGTTCTTCGCGCGTCAGCGCCGAATAGCGGCCTACGCTGCGGTTGATGAACTGGCAGCGCAGCTCCAGGTCGTAGCGGGCGATGACGTCTTCCGAGTTCTCCACCAGGGTGCGGAATTCCTGCTCCCGCCGCAGCATCGCGGCTTCGGCGGATTTGCGCGCGGTGACGATCTGGCATAGCGCATGGATATGACTGATGCGGCCTTGTTCATCCTTGCGGAACTGGGTGCGCTGTTCCAGCCATTCCCAGTGGCCGTGTGGATGGCGCACGCGGAATTCCATGCCGCTGGCGCTTTCCTGGCGCTGTTCCGGGTGTTTGAGCAGGGCGGAGAACAAGGAGCGGTCCTCGGGGTGCAGCAATTCCAGCCAATGCGAGAATGCCAGTCTTTCCGCGTCGGCCGGCAAGCCCAGCAACGCGTGCAGCGCCTGGGGGGAGCCTTGCACGGTGCGGGCATCCAGATCGAACTCCAGCAAGCCCAGCCGCGCTTCTTGCAGCGCCAGCCGCCATGAGGCCAGTTCGTCGCCTGGCGCGTGGCCGGCGTGCTGCATTTGTACTCGCAGCAATAGCAGGCCGGGCATGGCGCAGGGCAGCGGGAAGGCCAGCAGCTCGGCATGGGCCGCCAGCAGGCCGTCGCGATGTCCGGGGTGGGCCGGGTCGAGCAGCAGGGTCAGATCGTGGGCGCTGAAGCCGCAGTTGGACAGCGGGCCGCCCTCGCGCGCCGATGCCGGCGCATGCGGCGAGATCGCGAGCAAGCGGCCGTCGGCATCGGCCAGCAACAAAGCTTGCTGGCTCTGCCGCACCTGTCGGCACAAGGCGGCGCGCCGTCTGCGTGCGAACCACAGACAGCCCAGCGCGGCGAGCAAGGCCAGTAGGGGCAGGGCCAGCGCCAGCTCCTGCTCCTGCATCCACCCCGGCTTCGCGGCCCGGGCGCTGTCGGCGGCAAGCAGGCATGGCAGGCCTGCCGCTGCGCGCAAGAGGCGGGATGGGCGGCGGGGGGCTGGGTTCAAATAGTTCTCCGGAGCGTGGCTGCGCGCAAAACCGCAATGATGGCATTCGTGCCAAGCCGCGCGCGTTTCGTCATATCGATAGCATCCGCCAGCGTCGTTTTTATGCAACAAATGCAGTATGCTGCAAACATCATCGCGGAGCTGGCCAAATGGATTACTTCCCTATCTTCCTTAAATTGCAAGGCGCATCCTGTTTACTGGTAGGGGGCGGCGAAGTGGCGCTGCGCAAGGCGCGCTTATTGATGTCCGCCGGCGCGGAACTGACGGTGGCCGCGCCGGAGCTGGTGCCGGAACTGGCCGAGATGGCGCGGCGGGGGCAGCTGGAGCATTTGTGTTCCTGTTTCGAGCCGGCCCAGGTGCAAGGCCGTCGCCTGGTGGTGGCGGCAACCGATCAACGCGAGGTCAATCGCCAAGTGTCCACCGCCTGTCAGGCCTTGAATATTCCGGTCAATGTGGTGGACGACCCTGAACTGTCCAGCTATATCACCCCGGCGATCGTCGACCGTTCGCCGCTGGTGATCGCGGTGTCCACCGGCGGCGGCGTGCCGGTGCTGGCGCGTTTGATCCGAGGCAGGCTGGAGAGTCTGATTCCCAGCGGTTTTGGCCGGTTGGCGCGCTTTGCCGCCGGCTTCCGCGACCGGGTCAAGGCCGGCATTCCCGATGTCGAACGCCGGCGCGCGTTCTGGGAGTCGGTGCTGGAGGGCCCGCTGGCGGAGGCGGTGATCAATGGCGACGAGGCCACTGCCGAGCAGGCGATGGCACGGCGGCTGGAAGAGGCCGGCGCGCAGGCGCCTCAGGGCGCGGTCTATCTGGTGGGCGCGGGGCCGGGCAACCCCGACCTGCTGACTTTTCGCGCATTGCGGCTGATGCAGCAGGCCGATGTGGTCTTGCACGACAATCTGGTGGCTCCGGAGCTGCTGGAACTGGTGCGGCGCGACGCCGAGCGCATCTATGTGGGCAAGGCCAGGGCCAATCACGCCTTGCCGCAAGGCGATATCAATCTGTTGATGGTCGAATTGGCGCAGCAGGGCAAGCGGGTGTTGCGGCTCAAGGGCGGCGATCCGTTCACTTTCGGGCGCGGCGGCGAGGAGATCGAGACGCTGGCCGCGCACGGCATCGCCTTCGAAGTGGTGCCCGGGGTCACTTCCGCCAGCGGCGCGGCCGCGTACGCCGGCATACCGTTGACTCACCGCGACCATGCGCAGTCGGTGACTTTCGTCACCGGTCACAAGCAGGATGGCAGCATTCACCTTGACTGGCCTGCGCTGACCCGGCCGGCCCAGACCGTAGTAGTCTACATGGGTGTGTCCACCGCGCAGGAGTTGTGCCGCGCCTTCATTGAGCATGGCAAGCCGGAGACGACGCCGGCCGCCGCCGTTGAATGGGCGACCACCGAGCGTCAACGCACGGTGACGGGCACGCTTGGGAATCTGCCGGAACTGATGTCCAGGCATAATATTGCGTCGCCCGCCTTGATCATTGTCGGCGAGGTGGTGGGATTGGCGGATAAGCTGGGATGGTTCCGACGAATAGAGAATACTGCTGATACAATGGCAGACTGACGTGTTGATCAACCTTTTTGCTGCAGCGGCCGGTTCGATATCGGCGGCGCTGCCAACATGAAGAATCAGGCATGGTAGGTGTATTGATAATCGCGCATGGCGACCTGGGGCGCAGCCTGGCGGATTGCGCCAGGCATATCCTGGGCCGAGAGCCGGAAAATCTGGCGGTGATGGCGGTCGACAAGACCGACGACCCGGAAAGCAAGCAAGCCGAGGCCCAGCTCCTGGTGGACCGATTGGACACGGGCGAGGGCGTGGTGATCCTGACCGATATGTATGGCGGCACACCGTCCAATATCGCCAGCCGGCTGATCCGGCCGGGGCGGGTGGAGGCGGTGGCCGGCGCCAGCCTGCCCATGGTGGTCAGGGCCTTGTGCTATAGCAGCCAGCCGTTGGAAATCGTGGTCAGCAAGGCGATTACCGGCGGTCTGGAGGGCGTGCTTTATATCATTCCGGGGGAAGGCAATGCTGCGAACTGAAGTCGAAATCATCAACAAGCTTGGCCTGCATGCCCGCGCTTCCAGCAAGTTCACCCAGCTGGCCAGCCGTTTCAAGAGCGATATCTTCATCGCGCGCAATAATCGCCGCGTCAACGGCAAGAGCATCATGGGCGTGATGATGCTGGCCGCGGCCAAGGGCGCGACGGTGGAGCTGGAGGTGAACGGAGAGGATGAGCAACTGGCGATGGATGCCCTGGTGGCGCTGATCAACAACCGGTTCGACGAAGCCGAATAAGCGGAGCCTAAGGACGGGACGATGAGCATCATCCTGCACGGGGTGGCCATAGGTGGCGGCATCGCCATCGGTCGCGCCCATCTGATTTCGCGCAGCATGGACGATGTTGCGCACTATCTGCTGGAAGACGAGGAAGTCCCGGCGGAGTTGGCGCGCTTCGACGAAGCCATCCGCGATACCCGCAAAGAGCTGGAAATGCTGTGGGGCAGCATTCCGGAGAACGCGCCTGCGGAACTGGGCGCCTTCTTGTCGCTGCACATCATGCTGCTGGGCGACGTCACCATCTCGCGCGAACCGCGCGAAATCATAGAAAAACAGCATTGCAACGCCGAATGGGCGCTGAAGCTGCAATGCGAATCCCTGGTCGAGCAGTTCGACGCGATCGAGGAAGACTATCTGCGCGAGCGCAAGAACGATGTGCTGCAAGTGGTCGAGCGCATCTTCAAGAACCTGGACGGCGATGTGCCGCAGCTGCCGGCGCCGGAAGACCTGGTCGACGACCATATCCTGGTGGCGCACGACCTGTCGCCGGCCGACATGGTTTATTTCAAAGACTCGAACTTCGCCGCCTTCATCACCGATGTCGGCGGCGCCACCTCGCATACCGCTATCCTGGGCCGCAGCCTGGACCTGCCGTCGGTAATCGCGCTGCACCATTCGCGCGAGTTGATCCGCGAAGACGAGTTGATCGTCGTCGATGGCCTGCAGGGCGTGGTGATCATCAATCCGGACGATCTGGTGCTGGCCGAGTATCGGCGGCGACTGCGCGCCTGGCGCGACGCCCGTCGCAAGCTGTCGTCGATCCGCAAGTCCAACGCCAAGACCCAGGACGGCACCGCGATCGAATTGCTGGCCAATATCGAGTTGCCGCAGGACGTGGAGGACGTGCGCAAGTCTGGGGCGGCCGGGGTCGGCCTGTTCCGTAGCGAATTCCTGTTCCTGGGGCGCGATACCCTGCCGGACGAGGACGAGCAGTACGAGGCTTATCGGCACGTGGCGGAAACCATGAAGGGGCTGCCGGTAACCATACGCACCATGGACCTGGGCGCGGACAAGAATCCCAAGTGGTTGAACCACGCGGTGGCGGACAATCCGGCGCTGGGGCTGACCGGCATCCGTCTGTGCCTGGCCGAACCCTTGATGTTCCGCGCGCAATTGCGGGCGCTGCTGCGCGCCTCGGTGCATGGCAAGATCAAGATCTTGTTCCCCATGGTCAATTCCTTGCCGGAGCTGAAGCAGGCGCTGGCGCAATTGGAATACGCCAAGCAGGAACTGCGCGAGGAAAACATCGCCTACGCCGAGGACATCGAGGCGGGCGCGATGATAGAAATTCCGTCGGCGGCGCTGGTGGTGGGCAGCTTTCTCAAACACATCGACTTCCTGTCGGTGGGCACCAACGATTTGATCCAGTACACGCTGGCGATCGACCGCAACGACGACTCGGTCAGCCATTTGTACGATCCCATCCATCCAGCGGTGCTGAAGCTGATCCTGCACACCATCAAATCGGGCATCAAGGGCGGGGTGCCGGTATCGGTGTGCGGCGAGATGGCGGGCGACGCCAGGCTGACGCGGCTGCTGCTGGGCATGGGCTTGCGCAAGTTTTCCATGCATCCGGCCAATCTGCTGGCGGTCAAGCAACAGGTGCTCAACACCCACCTGGACCAGATCGCGCCGATTACGGCGCGCATGCTTAGAAGCGAAGACCCTGATAAAATCGCCGATCTTTTGCAACAACTGAATGCAGAGCCGGGTGTCTGATCCGGCTTTTTCCTTTTTATGCTGAACGATCCCATCGACCTGAACGCCGTGCGGCGCGTGCTTGTCATCAAGCTGCGCCACCATGGCGACGTGCTGCTGACTTCTCCGCTGTTCGCCGCGCTGCAGCAGCAGGCGCCGCATCTGGAGATCGACGCGCTGGTCTACCACGACACCCGGGAAATGCTGAGCCTGCACCCGGCCATAGGTCAGCTGCACACCATAGACCGCAATTGGAAAAAACTGGGCGTGCTGGGCCAGTGCCGCGCCGAACTGGGCCTGCTGAGCCGCTTGCGCGCTCGCCGTTACGACCTGGTGATCACGCTGACCGAGCATAATCGCGGCGCCTGGCTGGCGCGCCTGCTCGCGCCGCGCTGGTCGGTGGGACCGGACGGCGATTATGGCCGTTTCTTCAAGAAGAGTTTCAGCCACCGCTATTTGCAGGTGCCGGGCAATCGCCGTCACACCATAGAAATCCACCTGGATGCGTTGCGGCGTATCGGCGTCTACCCAGACGCGGACCAGCGCGGCCTGGTCTTGGTGCCGGGGCATAACGCCGAGGCGACGCTGGCGGCCAAGCTGGCCGAGCGTGGTTTGCGGCCCGGAGAGTACATCCTGGTGCACCCGACCTCGCGCTGGCCGTTCAAGAGCTGGCCGGCGGAGAAAATGAGCGCGCTGATCGACGCCTTGAGCGCGCGTGGCGAACAACTGGTGCTGTCGGCTGCGCCCGGCGCGGAAGAGATGGCGATGATCGCCGAGATCGAAGCGCGCTTGCAACGGCCGGTGGCCAGCCTGGCTGGCCAACTGAGCCTGAAGGAGCTGGCGGCGGCGATAGACCAGGCGCGCTTGTATATCGGCGTGGATTCGGTGCCCATGCATATCGCCTCGGCGATGAAGACGCCTTGCGTCGCGCTGTTCGGCCCGTCCGGCGATGTCGAATGGGGTCCGTGGCAGGTGCCGCACCGGGTGGTGTCGGAGCCCATGCCCTGTCGTCCTTGCGGCAATGCCGGCTGCGGCGGTGGCTGGCAAAGCGAATGCCTGCAGCGCATCGAAGTGGGGACGGTGCTGGCGGCGGTGGATGCGGTATTGAGGGAAAGCGCGTGAAGCGACTGGCGATTATCCGGCAGAAATACAATCCGGCAGGGGGCGCGGAGCGCATCGTCAGCGCCATCGTCAAGCAATTGCAAGCTGGCGGCGAGCTCAGCCCGCTGTTGATCAGCCGCAATTGGGAAAGCCTGCCTGGCGTGGAGGCGCTGCGGGTCAAACCGTTCTACTTGGGCAGCGTCTGGCGCGACTGGGGCTTTGCCCGCGCCGCGCGTGCCGCGTGGCGACAGGCGGGCGCCGACCTGGTGCAATCGCACGAGCGCATCCCCGGCTGCCATGTGTTTCGCGCCGGCGACGGCGTGCACGCGGCCTGGCTGGACGCGCGCCTGGAAGGGCGGCCATGGTGGCGACGGCTGAGCACTTTCTGCAACCCTTATCATCATTACATGCTGCGCACCGAGCGCGCGATGTTCCGGCATTCGGCGCTGCGCGCGGTGATCTGCAATTCGGCCTTGGTGCGCGACGACGTGGTCGGCCGTTTCGGCGTGGACCCGCGGCGCTGCGCGGTGATTCACAACGGGGTGGACAGCGATTTCTTCAATCCGGCCGCCGCGCGCGAGCAGCGCGTTGCGCTGCGCGCGCAATACGGCATTCCGCCGCAGGCGCCGGTGCTGGTCTATGTCGGCTCCGGCTTCGAACGCAAGGGCGTGGCCCAGGCGCTGCGCGCCATTGCGCCGCACGCGGCCGTGCATCTGGTAGTGGTCGGTGGCGACAAGAAGCTGGCGCATTATCAGCATCTGGCGGCGCAGCTGGGGGTGTCCGAGCGCGCGCATTTCACCGGCCCGCAGCGCGATGTGCGCAGCCACTATGGGCTGGCGGACGGCTTTATTCTGCCCACCGTGTACGAGCCCTTCGGCTCGGTGGTGGGTGAGGCGATGGCCTGCGGATTGCCGGTGCTGACCAGTACTCGCTGCGGCGGCGCGGAGCTGCTGGAACCTGGACTGACTGGTTGGCTGGCCGCGGCGCGTGACGACGAGGCCTGGCGGCGCAATGTGGCGGCCTGGCTGGCCGCGCGCGACGATTGGTCGCGCCGCGGCGAGCTGGCGCGCGAGCGCGTGCGCGGTTTGAGCGAGGCGCATATGGTGGCGCAGATGCTGACGCTGTATCGCGATTTGCTGTCCGCCGAAGAGGCATCGAGATGAGGCCGGGACGTTTTCCCGGCCGCTTGCTGATTTTCGCGGCGCTATTGCTGCGTCTGCCCTTGCAGTGGCTGCGCCGCAAGCCGAGCGCTGAGTGCACACGCCGAGTGCTGATCCTGCATCAATTCCTGTTGGGCGACGCCTTGATGGCGACCAGCCTGTTGGCCAAGGCGCGCGAGCAGTTTCCCATCGCGGATATCGTGCTGGCTTGCCCGCCGGGGCAGGCGCCCTTGTATGCGACGCGGCCATACGGTATCCGTGCCTTGGCCTGGCAGCCGCGCGATTTCGCCTCGATCCGGCGACTGTTCGCCGAAGCGCGTTTCGACATCGTTTACCTGATGGGCGAGAACCGGCTCAGCTTCCTCGCCCGCGCCATCGGTGCGCGTTGGGTGGTTGGCTTTGCTGGTGAAGCACCACGCTACAAGAACTGGCTGCTGGACGAGGCGGTGGCGTATGCGGATCAGCCGGAAGCCTGGACCGATACCGCCGCGCGCTTGATTGACGGACCCGAGCCCCAGCCGTTTCGTTTGCAGGATTGGCCGGTAGCAGTTGAAGGGTTGCCGCCCGTGCCGCCGCGCTTCGTCGTGCTGCATGTTGGCGCGAGTTCGGTGACCCGCTTCTGGCCCGCGGCCAGTTGGAACCGGGTCGCGGCCACGGTCCGGGCTTGCGGCTGCGTGGTGCTATGGTCATGCGGACCGGGAGAGCAGCATTTGCTGTCGGCCGTCGAGGTGGGGCCGGACGATATCGTGATGGCTGGTACGCTGAGCCTGGCGCAATTGCGCGCGGTGTTGAGCCGCGCCCGCGCCTGCGTGTGTCCGGACACCGGCATTGCGCATCTGGCCAAAGTGGCGGGCGCGCCTTTGCTGATGTTGTTCGGGCCGGGCAGCGAGACCTTGTTCGGCGCGAGCCGGTTTTTCGCCGACTTCACCTGCGTCGGCGTCGGTCCGGCGTGGTTTCCCTGCCGCAATCAGCGCAGCGTGCATTATCGCGATGTCGATTGGGCCTTGCGTTGTTTCAGAAAATTTGGCGATCAGGCCGGCGAATGCCGCCAGGCGCAGTGTATGGCGGCGCTGCCTGCCGGGCAGGTGGCCGAAACTTTGGAAAAACTTCTGCATGAATGATCATCTGAGCATAGAGCCGCGCTGGCATGGCCGTTTGGCTATCGGCCTGTCCTTGTTGTTTCTGACCTTGGCCAGCGTGTCTCACACGATTGCGCTGCGTTATGTGATCCTGTTGTTGATGCTGGTTCTGGTGGCGAAAGACTATCCCGAACTCAAGCGCCACTGGCGCGAGCAGCGCGGGCCTGTCGCGGCCCTAGGCGCGTTCCTGCTGTTCGCCTTGCTGCATAGCTTGTCGCTCTCGATGTGGCCGGAAGCCTCCGCCGGTGAGTTCCGCAGCCAGCTATTGATGGGAGGCTTGTGGTTTGTGGTGGGCCTGGCTTTGTTCCGCACCTCTCGGCGCTGGACGATTTCGGACTTGGTCATCCTCGCCGGTTGCGTCTTGGCCTTGACCGAGTTTAGCCATGGCGCTTATGTCTATCTGACTACGGGTTTGTGGCCGTATAACGAGGTGTACACCACCGCCACCAAGCTGGAATTCACCTTCTTCATGAACTTTGTGCTGGCCTTCGTCGTGGCCGCGTTTTGCTTTGGACAACGCGGGACCCATCCGCTCACGCGTTTTCCCCGCTGGGCGCTATGCTTGGCTGCGGCTTTGATTCTGTTTGTCAGCCTCAAGGCGGGGGCGCGCAACGGCATGATCGGTCTTGTCTACCTGATGCTATCCATGCTGCTGGTGTATTCCGTGTTTGAAGGGCTGAAGATAGGCTGGGGCAAGACTTTGCTCATAGCCGGTGTGGTCCTGACCGCGGCGGGAAGTATCGCCGCGTATACGATCAAGCAGGATAGCCGGAATCAGGTGTTTGTAGAGTCGGCGGCTGCCGGATGGCACTATGCCGACACCAAGGCCTGGCTGCGGATGGAGCCCTATCCGAAGATGGCCAATGGTCAGTCGGTGGACCCGTCCGCCTACGAACGGGTGGCCTGGATTCACAGCGGCCTGGACCTCATCGCGGCCAAGCCCATGGGTTATGGCTATAGCCGCAACGCCTTCACCAATGCGCTGACGGCGACGGGGCATCCCAATCAGGTAGGCCACAGCCACAGTGGCTTCATCGACCTTGGCGTGGGCTTGGGCGTGATCGGCGTTGCGCTGTGGCTGGCGTTTTGCGGCGTGCTGATCTGGACCGGCTATCGGGCCTTCCGTCTGCGTCGCGACACCTTGGGTCTGGTGTTGATGTTGGTGACCTGCGGCTTTCTTGGGCGCATGTTGCTAGAAAGCGTGAACAAAGATCATATGCTGCATATCTTTCTGTTCACTGCCGCGGCCTTGTTGGCGGAGTTGAGACAGAGGGAGAAAGGCGCCGCGCATGCGTGATTGGGTGCTGTTCACCGAGTCCTCCCCCAATGTCGGAGGGCAGGAACTGCAGCTGATGCAGCAGATGCGCGAGCTGGGGGAGCGAGGGTTCAGGTCGGTGCTGGCCTGCCGGCCGCAGAGCCGGGTGATGGAGGTCGCGCGTCAGCGCGGACTTGATGTGTTGCCGCTGCGTTTTCGCAACAGCCTGCACCTGCCATCCATTCTCGCGCTACATGGTTGGATGCGACGTCATCGTCCGCGACTGGCCATCTGCCATAGCGGTCACGACAGCAATAATCTGGCCATTGCCGCGCGGCTGATGGGGCGTGGCCGGCCTTTCCTGCTGCGCTCGCGCACCTATCAGCCGGGTAAGGCCTCGGCCTGGAGCTATAACCAGCTGGTGGACGCGACCATGTTGCCCAGCGCTTATTTGAAGCGTTGCTTGTTGGAGAATCCGGCGATACGGGCCGACAAACTGCATGTGGTCTATCCCGGCATCGATTTCGCCGCCCTGGATCAGGCCGCCGCGCTGCCCTTGCCGGCAGCGTTGGAGCAATGGTTGTCCCGTTCTTCCGGTCCTCTGCTGGTGCAGGCGGCGATGCTGCGCGGCGAAAAGGGACATAGGACGGTGTTGGCGGCCTTGGCCTTGTTGAAGGACAAGTGGCCCGATGCGCGTTATCTGATCGCTGGAGAGGGGCCGGAGCAGCAGGCGATCGCCGAACTGGCGCGGCAGTTGGGCTTGCAGGATAGAGTCTTGCTCGCCGGTGTGGTCAGCCCGGTGGCGGCCTTGTTGGCGCGCGCCGACCTAGTGTTGATGCCATCCAGCTACGAGCCCTTGGGCATGTCGCAGATCGAGGCGCTGGGCTTGGGTGTTCCGGTGCTTGCCAGCGACACCGGTGGTATTCCGGAAACCATGCGCCACGGTGAAACCGGAATGCTGGTGGCTCCGGAGGATAGCGCCGCCTGGGCGGCGGCTATCGATCAAGCGCTGACCCAGCCGGCGCTGATGAAAGCCTGGGCGCAAACCGGACGCGACGATGTGCGTTCGCGCTTCGCCCCTGAGAGGAATTTGCGGCAGATCCTGACATTGAGCGGATTGGACGCGATGGGCGTTTGATGCCCATGTTGATGACCGCCCGCGCATGCGGGCATTGTGATGATGGAAACGGATGAAGCATTCTTTGCAAAGCAATTGGGCGATCTATCGTCGCTTGCTGGGGTATTTGGGCCGCTACTGGAAGGTCTTCCTGATCTCGCTGCTATCGATGACGGTGGCGGCGCTGACCGAGCCGGCCTTCGCTCGACTGATGAAGCCGCTCATCGACAGCGGCTTCGTCAATCGCGATCCAGAAGCCATCGCCTGGGTGCCCTTGGCCATCATAGGCGTATTCGCGGTGCGTGGCGTCACCAGCTTCATCAATGAATACACCTCCAGCTGGCTGACCGGCCACTTGGTGCAGACGCTGCGAGAGCAGATGTTCGCCAAGATGCTGCGCCTGCCGGTGCAGTACTACGCCGACAATCAATCGGGCCGCTTGGTGTCGCGGGTTTCCTACGATGTCAATCAGGTCACCGAGGCCGGCTTCAGCGTGATCACGGTCACGGTCAAGGATGGCGTCACCGCGGTCAGCCTGCTGGCCTGGCTGCTGTATATAGACTGGCAGCTGACCTTGATCTGCCTGCTGGTGTTGCCGGTGGTGTCCTTGTGCATGCGGGTGGTGGGCAAGCGCTTGCGCAATCTGTCGCGCGAGAATCAGCAGAACATGGCCTTGCTGACCCAGGTGCTGGGCGAAGGCATCGATTGTCAGCGCGTGATCAAGGTTTATGGCGGCGAGGCGCGCGAGAGCCGGCGTTTCCACCAGGCGGCGGCCGCGATTCGGCGCAACGCGGTCAAGCAGAGCGCAGCCACCTCGGCCAATACCGGCCTGACCCAATTGATGATAGCTTGCGCGCTGGCGGCCATTCTGTATTTCGCCACGCTGCGAGCCCAGGGCGGGGCTTTCACCGCCGGCGATTTCATGTCCTTTCTGACCGCGATGATGCTGTTGTTCGCACCTGTCAAGCGTATCACCGGCATTGCCCAGGCGATGCAGCGCGGCTTGGCCGCGGCGGAGTCGGTATTTGAATTCCTCGATCTGCCGGAAGAGCCGGATCATGGTCATACCGCCTTGCCGAGCACACGCGCCAAGCTTTCCCTGTCTCAGGTGGGCTTTCGCTACCCATCGGCGGAGCGCCAGATCTTGCGCGACATCAATCTGCAGGTGCAGCCTGGAGAGACCGTGGCCTTGGTGGGCTCGTCCGGCAGCGGCAAGACCACGCTGGTCAGCCTGATTCCACGTTTTTACGACCCGGATCATGGCGAGATCCGCCTGGATGATGTGCGGCTGCAGGATATTCCCTTGCATGAACTGCGTCGGCATATCGCGTTGGTCAGCCAGGACGTGGTGCTATTCAACGACAGTGTCGCCGCCAATATTGCCTACGGTGTTGACGAAGTCAGCCGCGAGGCCTTGGTGGAAGCCGCGCGCGCGGCCAATGCGCTGGAGTTCATCGAGGCGATGCCGGAAGGCTTCGACACCCTGATCGGCGAAAACGGCGTGCGCCTGTCTGGTGGCCAGCGCCAGCGGCTGGCGATCGCCCGCGCCTTGTTGAAGAACGCGCCGCTGTTGATTCTGGACGAGGCGACATCGGCCTTGGATACCCAATCCGAGCGCCTGGTGCAGAACGCGCTGGAAAACCTGATGAAGAACCGCACCACCATCGTGATCGCCCACCGTTTGTCTACGATCGAGAGCGCCGACCGCATCGTGGTGATGCACCAAGGCGAGATCGCCGAAGAGGGCACGCATGCGCAGCTGATCGCGCGCGCGGGACTCTACGCCAAGCTGCACAGCTTGCAGTTCAAGGATGAGGATGCGGCGGAGGGCTGAGCATTTGCGACGGCGATAATAAAACGGCCAAGGCACCCGCCTTGGCCGTTTTGTATTGAGGAATACGGTTCAGAGCTTGACTTCGAACAGCGGATCTTGCGGCGCCAGGCGGCGGCCGTTTTCCTGTATGGTGTGCCAGACCGGCTGGCCTTGGACTTGTGCTTGAACATCGCGCGCCAGCAAGCAGTAGGCCTCGCGGTTGCATTCGCTGGAATAGGCCCGCAGCAGCGTGACTTTTGCCGGCAGGTCATCCGGATTGTCGCGCAGCGAGTCTTTCAGCACCCGCACCGCATCGCTGGTGCGGCCATAGGCGAGAAAGACCTCGGCTTCTCCCACCGGGTCAATGCCGCGCTGACGCGGCTTGGTGTAGCGTAATTTCTTCCATAAGAATCGTAGGGCGTAGTAACTTGCCATCAGTCCGAAGCTGGCGGCAAACGCGCTCAACGCAACCATGTGGTCTCCCCTTCCGCTTTGCGGCGAATTGATTCCGCCGGCAAACCCCGTCGCGTTGTGCGCTATGGCCTCAATCACGATGCCGGATATTGCCCGCAGTCGTTCTCATCTCCAGTAGATTCATTATTCTGATGAAGTGGCGCGAGCGGCAATCCGTAAAAATCCTTATCGAATCTGTACTTATATTGTTTTCGCTCTAACAGTTTTCATTCAGTATTTTTTCGAGTATCGCAGAGGACAGGCCTGGCTGGATAGCGGCTTGGCCCAATTGTTGCAATAGCACAAAGCGGATGGTGCCTGCCTCGACCTTCTTGTCATGGCTCATCAACTCCAGCCAGCGCGCCAGCGGCATGGCCGGGCTCTTCACCGGCAGGCCCGCCGCGGCGATCAGCGCGCGCACGCGCTCAAGCTCCACCGGCGCGAGCCAGCCCAGCTCGGCGGAGGCGGCGGCTGCCAGCACCATGCCGGCGCCGACAGCCTCGCCATGCAACCAGACGCCGTAGCCCAGGCCGGCCTCGATGGCGTGACCGAAGGTGTGGCCGAGGTTGAGCAAGGCGCGCACGCCTTGTTCTTTTTCATCCTGGCCGACGATGTCCGCCTTCATTTCGCAGCTGCGCTTGACCGCGTATTGCAGCGCGTCGGGGTCGCGCGCGCGCAACCGCGGCATATTGTCTTCCAGCCAGCCGAGAAAGGCGGCGTCTCCGAGCAGGCCGTATTTGATCACTTCAGCGAGACCGGCGGACAGTTCACGCTCAGGCAGGGTATCCAGCAGCGACATATCGGCGATCACCGCTTGTGGCTGATAGAAGGCGCCTATCATATTCTTGCCCTGCGGGTGGTTGATCGCGGTCTTGCCGCCGACCGAGGAATCGACTTGCGCCAGCAGGGTGGTGGGGATCTGGATGAAGGGTGCGCCGCGCTGATAGCAGGCGGCGGCGAAGCCGGTCATGTCGCCGATGACGCCGCCGCCCAGCGCGATCAGGGTGGTCTTGCGCTCGGCATTGCGCGACAGCAATGCGTCGAAAATCAGATTCAGCGTGTTCCAGTCCTTGTGCCGCTCTCCGTCCGGCAGCACGATGGAGAAGGATTCTATCTGGTGCTGGGCCAGCGCCTGTTGCAGCCGGGCCAGATACAGCGGCGCCACGGTCTCGTTGCTGACGATGGCGACCTTGGGCAAGGGTAGATGCGGTAGCAGCAATTCGACCTGTTCCAGCAAGTCCCGGCCAATGTGAATAGGGTAACGGGTATCAGGCAGGATCAGGTCTAGGCTTATCACAATCAGCTTCCTTGTGCGGGGCGGTGTTTGGGGGGGAGGCCGGCCAGTTGCTCCATTAGGCGCGCAACCAACAGGCTGACATTCTGTTGCGTGGTGTCGACGACGATGTCGGCCACTTCGCGGTAGAGCGGGTCGCGCTCCTGGAACAGGCTTTCCAGTTTGGCGCGTGGATCGGCGATCTGCAGCAGTGGGCGGTTTTTGTCGTGCAGGGTGCGGGCCAGCAGATCGTCTATCGTCGCGCGCAGATAGATCACGGTGCCGTGGGCCGACAGGCAGGCGCGGTTTTGCGGACGGATGATGGCGCCGCCGCCGGTGGCCAGCACGATATTGTCCAGGCGGGCTAGGTCGGCGATGACCGAGGTTTCCCGGTCGCGGAAGCGCAACTCGCCTTCGATGTCGAAGATGGTGGCCACGCGCACGCCGGTTCTGGCCTCGATCTCGTGGTCAGAATCGTAAAAGGTTCTGTCGGTGCGACGCGCCAGTGCGCGGCCCACCGTGGTCTTGCCCGCGCCCATCAAGCCGACCAGAAAAAAATTGCCTGCCAGTTTCTCCATGGCAGGCATTGTAGCCGAGCTTGGCCGCTCTGTCTTTCGGCGTCGCAGCAGCGTGAAAACGGCGGCAGGCGCCGCCGTTTTACTGATTGTTGCCGCTCAGATCATCGACCACCCTGGGGGTGATGAAGACCAGCAACTCGGTACGGTTATCGTATTTTTGTGAACTGCGGAACAAGGCGCCCAGGATGGGAATATCACCCAGCAGCGGCACTTTGTTGACGATGTCGCTGATCTGTTGCTGGTAGATGCCGCCAATCACTACCGTGCCGCCATTTTCCACCAGTACTTGGGTATTCACCTTCTTGGTGTCCAGCGCCGGTGTGCCACCGACGGTCAGCGTGGGGCTGACGCTGTCCTTGTTGACCTTGATGTCCAGCATCACGTGATTGTCCGGTGTGATCTGCGGTTTCACATTCAGGCTGAGCACCGCTTTTTTGAACGAGGTCGAGGTCGCGCCGCTGGACGAGGCTTCCTGGTAGGGGATCTCGGTGCCTTGTTCTATCGTGGCTTCCTGCCGGTCCGCGGTCATGATGCGCGGGCTGGAGATTACCCGTCCCTTGTTCTCGGTCTGCAGCGCCTGTAGTTCGAGGCCGATGATGGCGGACTTGCCCACGCTGTAGAGCGCGGTCAGTGAGCCGGCGGGGTTGGTGATGGGCAGGTTGACGCCGGGGGCAATGACATAGGGCGTCTGCGTGGCGTTGCCGACGATGCCCATCCTCCCGTTGGCGTTGGTGATGGCGTTGGTGAGGCCGCCGCCGGAAATGATGCCGCTGCTGGTTACCCGATCGTAGGACAGCTTGACGCCCAGATTGCGGCTCCAGTTGTCGGTGGCCTCAACGATGCGCGCCTCGATCAGCACCTGTTTCACCGGCACATCGGTCTTGCCTATGATGTCGCGGATCTTGTCTATGGTGCTGCCGGTGTCATTGATGATCAGGGTATTGGTTTTGGGGTCGATCAGCGCGCTGCCGCGCTCGGTCAGGATGCTTTCCTTCTTGCCGGTGGTATTCGTGCCGTCCAGCACCTTCTTGAAGTCCTCGGCAGAGCGGTAGCGCAGCACGAAGGTTTCCGAGCGCACCGGCTCCAGCGTGGCCAGTTGCTGTCTGGCTTCCTGCACTTGCTTGTCGCGCGCCAGCAATTCCTCGCGCGGCGCGATCTGGATGATGTTGCCGGCGCGACGTTGATCCAGGCCCTTGGTTTGCAGAATCAGGTCCAAGGCCTGGTCCCAGGGCACGTCCTTCAATCGCAGCGTGATATTGCCGCTCACCGTGTCGCTGGTGACGATATTGAGGCCGGTGAATTCGGCGATCACCTGCAAGACGGTGCGCACTTCTATGTTCTGGAAATTCAGCGACAGCTTGTCGCCCTTGTATTGCGGCTTCTGATTGCTGTCGGCGGTGCTGGCGGATTCGGGCGTCGGCCGTCTTACTTCCACCACCAATTGGCCATCGGTCTGGTAGGAGGAGAAGTCCCAATCGCCCTGGGGCTGAATCTGGATGCGGCTGTTGCCGCCCTGGTTGCGGGCGTCGATCTTGGCCACCGGGGTGCCGAAGTCGGCAACATCCAGCCGGCGCTGGTTCTGTCTATCCAGTTGCGCGCCCAGCACGTCGACCAGCAGCTGCTTGCCTTCACGGCGGATATCGACCGGGGTGCTGGCGGAGGGCAGCTTGATTTCCACCCGGCCCTCGCCGTTCTTGCCGCGACGGAAGTCCAGCGCCAGGGCCGGAGCATTGGCGGCCAGCGGCGGGCTGGGGCGCGCGGCGACTTGGGAGCCGGCGGCGGGTCGCTCCACCGGTGTCGCGGATTGGGCGGCGCTGCCCAGGTTCGGATTCAGCGTGACCAGCAGCATATTGCCGGACACGGTGCTGCTGTACAGCGCATTGCGGCTCAGGCTCAGCACCAGCCGCGAGCGGCCGTTGGCCTCCACCGCCACCGCCGACTTGACCAGTGAGCCGCCCAAGTCCTGTTGCGGCTTGGCCATCTTGACGCTGGCGCCGGCGAAATCGAAGGCGATGCGCGGTGGATTGGCGATCGCGAAACTATTGGGCTGAACCGCGGGGCCGTCAAAGTTGATTTTCAGCACTTGCTGATCGCCGTCGCCGTTCGCCAGCTGGATGGCGGTGATCGCCGGTCCGGCGGCGGCGCAGCTGAACAGCAGGGACAGGCCCAGCCCCGACAACAGTTTGATGGAGTGCTTGCTCATTTGTTCTGCCCTTGTTCGTCCAGGTACAGGCTGGTGTTGCGCTGCACCCATTCTCCGTTCAAATCTTCCACGGTTTCAGTCAGTTCGATTTCGGTGTCGCCTATCTTCTTGATCCGGCCGAAATTGGGTCCAACGTAGTTGCCTGCCTGCACCCGGTAGACCGCGCCTTCCGGCGTGCGCACCAGGCCGTAGTTGGTGCCGCTGCGGCGGATGACGCCAACCACCGCCAGCTTGTCCAGGTCATAGTTTTCCAGCGCCTCGCGCGGCCGTTTCATATCCGGCGCGTTGGCCTGGTTCTGATTCTTGGCCGCGGCCAGTTTTTGCGCGTTGAACGGGTCGAGCAAGTCGAAAGCCTGGTAGGCGAACGGCTGATAAGACTGCGCCTGCGGTAGCGGCTCGATCTGGCCGCGCAAGCCTTGGGTGCTGGTTTGCATCCATAATCGCAGGTCGTCGGTATCGCCGCTGCCGCAGGCGGCGAGCAAGAAGGGCAGTACGCAAGCGAGAGTTCTTTTCATGGTGTTGGGACTCACTTGTGGGCGGCCGCCTGCGCAGACCGCTCTTCGGGCTCCAGCGCGCGGAAGGTTTTGGCGGTGGCATCCATGGTCAGGCGGGCGCCTTTGGTGTCCGGAGTCAGGCTGATGTCGGAAATGGTGACGATGCGCGACAGCTGCGCCACATCGCTGACGAAGGCGGCGAGGTCGTTATAGCTGCCGGTCAGGCGGATGGTGATCGGCACTTCCGCCATCTCGGCCGTCTTGATTTCGGGATTGGGCCGGAACAGCTCGAACTGTAGCCCGCGGCCGAGACCGGCCTGGTTGATCTCGGTCAATAGCGTGTCCATATTCGACTTGGTCGGCAATTGCTTCAACAGCACGCCGAAGGAGGCGTCGATTTCCTTCAATTGCTGCTGCAGCGCGTCCAGGTTGACCGCCTGGCGTTTCTTGTCGAGATAGGTCTGCTTGAGCTGCTCCTCCTGCTGCTTGGCGGCGTTGAGCCGGTCCAGTTCGTCTCCCAGCACGAAGAAATAGCCGAGGCCGATAAAGCAGGCGACCAGTAGCGCCAAGGCGATGGCCTGGCCTTGCGCCGGCCAGTTGGCGATATCCTTGGGGTCCAGCGTGCGCAGTTCGTCCAGCGTCATGGCTTGGCTCCAGGTGTGGCGGCGGGCTGGCCGCTCTTGGCCGGAGCGGGTTCGCGCAGGCTGCTGTTCAGGGTGAATTCGTTGACGCGCTGATTATTGATGCTGGAGGCTTTCACCTCGATCAACACCGGGGCGTCGAAGACATTGGACTGCGCCAGGCTGCGCATATAGTTGGAGACGCGGGCGCCGGACAGCGCGTAGCCAGACAGCGTGAACTGGTTGCCGGTCTGCTTGAAGCTTTTCAAGTAGACGCCGTCCGGGGTTTGCCGCACCAGTTGGTCGAACACGTGCACGCCTTCATTGCGGCCCTGTTCCAGCCTTTCCACCAATTGCTTGCGCGATAGCAGATCATCGCGCTGCTTCTTCAGCGTGCCGATATTCTTGATCTGATTGTCCAATTGGGCGATTTCGCCTTGCAGGAAGTCATTGCGCTGCTGCTGATGGGAGAGCCGGCTGCCGATGATCAGGTAGCTGAGCACCACCAGCGCCAGAGATGCGACCAGGGTTAGGCCCAGCAGCACCTGGAAGCGCAATCTATGCGCGGCTTTCTTTTGTTCGCGGTGCGGAAGCAGGTTGATGCGTATCATCAGTCGAACCTCCGCATGGCCAGTCCACAGGCCACCAGCAACGCGGGCGCGTCCATCAGCAACTCCTTCAGGCGGATATTGCCGGACTGCACCATGGTGCTGAACGGATTGGCTATCATGGTGCTGATCTGGGTGCGGCCGGCGACGGCGTCGTCCAGCCCGGGCAGCATGCTGCAGCCGCCGGCCAGCAGGATGTAGTCGACGCGCAGATATTGCGACACGCTGACCGTGGTGTAGAAGAATTGCAGCGCGCGCTGGATTTCCTGGGCCAGGGAGTCGACGAAGGGGTGCATCAGCTCAGATTCGTAACCGTCCGGCAGGCTCATGCCGCGCTTGCCGCTTTCAGCCTCTTCGTAGCTGATGCCGTAGCGGCGCTGGATGTCGCGCGTCAATTGCTGGCCGCCGAACACCTGTTCGCGGTAATAGACCTGCTGATTATTGCGGATGATATTGCAGTGGATGCGGCTGGCGCCGATGTCGAACAAGGCGAAGGTCTGGTTCATGCCCTGTTCCGGCAATTGCTGCTCGATCTGCTCGAAGGCGGTCATCATGGCGAAGGATTCGACGTCCACCACTTGGGCGCGCAGGCCGGCCATTTCCACCACCGCCACGCGCTCCTCCACTTTTTCCTTGCGGGCGGCGCACAGCAGCACTTCCAGGTCATCTATACTGGCCGGCGCCGGGCCCAGCACCTGATGATCCAGATTCACTTCTTCCAGCGGGAAGGGAATGCTCTGATTGGCTTCGGCTTCGATCAGTTCGGACAGATTGTCGGTCTGGCTGACCGGCACCAGCAGTTTTTTGTAAATCGCCATCGAGGTCGGGATGGCGATAGCGACGTGGCGGGTGGGGCTGCCCAAGCGTTTCCAGGCGCGACGCAGGGTTTCGGCAATGCCTTCTATCTCCACCAGATTACCGTCGCTGATCGCATCCTTGGGCAAGACTTCGATCACATAGCGCTCGACTTGGCAGTTCTTTCCTGCGCGGGACAGCTCCACCAATTTGATCGCGGTGCTGCTGATATCCAGCCCGAGCATGGGAACGTTCTTGGCTTTCCCCAATCCAAGAGGTTCTAGCCAGGACGGGGCGATTTTAAGTTTGTCGATAAGCATCAGGTGCCTCGATTGGTCCTATGCGACAGTTTTTTGGCGTGTCGCTGCCATTGTTTGTCTTGCGCGCTTTCACAAGACGTTATAATCCGGTTTCCAGTGAAAGCCCATTGTAAATATGCTAAGACGAATCCTCGCAATACTTGCAGGTCTGTTTCTAGGTGGAGCCGTATTGGTTGCTGGCGCAGGCGCCATTGCAATCATCATAACCTACCCTCGCTTGCCGAGTCTTGATGTACTGACGGACTATCGTCCAAAAATCCCACTTCGCGTTTATTCCGCCGACAATCAATTGATAGGGGAATTTGGCGAGGAACGTCGTTCGTTTTCCCGCATCCATGAAGTGCCGCAACTGATGAAACAGGCGGTGATGGCTGCCGAGGACGAGCGCTTCTACCAGCACAGCGGCGTCGATTACGTCGGCGTGGTGCGCGCCGCGGTCGGCAATCTGGTGTCCGGCCATGCCCGTTCCGGCGCCAGCACCATCACCATGCAAGTGGCCAAGAATTTCTTCCTGTCCAGCGAAAAAACCTTTACCCGCAAATTCAACGAAGCGCTGCTGGCCTTCAAGATCGAGCACACGCTGACCAAGGACCAGATCCTGGAGTTGTATTTCAACCAGATCTATCTGGGGCAGCGCGCCTATGGCTTCTCCGCCGCGGCCCAGGCCTATTACGGCAAGCCGCTGGCGGATCTGTCTGTGGCTGAAATGGCGATGCTGGCCGGCCTGCCCAAGGCGCCGTCCGCCTACAACCCCATCGTCAATCCGGACCGTGCCCGCCTGCGCCAGCAATACGTGCTGCGCCGGATGCGCGAGCTTAATTTCATCACTCAGGAACAATACGACGCCGCGGTGGCCGAGCCGATGAAGCTTGCTAGCCAGAGCGCGGACAGCAGCAGCCAGCCGGCGCAATATGTGGCGGAAATGGTGCGGCAGGCGATGTACGAGCGTTACAAGGAGTCCGCCTACACCGAGGGCTTCAAGGTCTACACCACGCTGGACAGCCGCCATCAGAAGTGGGCTTACGACGCCTTGCGCGCCGGCCTGGTCGATTACGACCGCAAGATGGGCTATCGCGGCCCGGAAAGCGTGGTGGAGTTGTCCGGCGTGGAAGGCGAGCAGCAGACCGAGGCGCTGGACGACGCGATCAGCGAATTGCGCGACAGCGGCGATATGCTGCCGGCCATCGTGCTGTCCGCCAGCCCGGCGGAAGTTCGTGCTTATATGCGCGGCGGCAAGGTGGCGGTGATCAAGGGCAGCGGCCTGGATTTCGCGCGACGCGCGTTGGGCGGCAAGGTCAGCGCAGCGCAGCAGATCCGTCGCGGTTCGGTGATCCGCATCCGCGCGCATGAGAAAGGCTATTGGGAAATCGTGCAGATGCCGGAGGTGGAAGGCGCTTTCGTGTCGATGGATACCCGCAGCGGCGCGATCCGCTCGCTGGTGGGCGGCTTCGATTTCAACCGCCGCAGCTTCAACCACGTGACCCAGGCCTGGCGTCAGCCCGGTTCCACCTTCAAGCCCTTCATCTACTCCGCCGGCATCGAGCGTGGCCTGACGCCGTCGACGATGATCAACGACGCGCCACTGTCGGTGGTGGGCGCTGATGGTCAGCGCTGGGAGCCCAAGAACGACAACGGCAAGTTCGCCGGCATGATCACCATGCGCAGCGGCCTGACTCAGTCCAAGAACCTGGTGTCGGTGCGGGTGCTGATGGCGACCGGCACCGATTACGCCCAGCAGTACATCCAGCGTTTCGGCTTTGCCGCCAAACAGCATCCGGCCTACCTGACCATGGCGCTGGGCGCGGGCGCGGTGACGCCGCTGCAAATGGTGGAAGGCTACTCGGTGTTCGCGAATGGCGGCTACCGCAGCAAGGGCTATTTCATTGACCGCATTGAAGACCAGTCCGGCCGCGTGCTGGCCAAGACCGTGCCCACCATCGCCGGCCAGAACGCGCCGCAAGCCATCGATCCGCGCAACGCCTTCATCATGAGCTCCATGCTCAAGGATGTGGTGCGCTACGGCACCGGCTATCGCGCGATGAGCCTGGGTCGCACCGATCTGGCCGGTAAGACCGGTACCACCTCGGACTGGAAGGATGCCTGGTTCGTCGGTTACAACCCCAATCTGGTGGCGGCCGCCTGGGTGGGCTTCGATCAGCCGCGTTCGCTGGGCCGCTACGGCTATGGCGGCACCGCGGCGCTGCCGGTGTGGATCAACTATATGGCGAATGCGCTCAAGGGCCAGCCGGAGGTGGACATGCCGGTGCCGCAGGGCATCGTGGTCAAGGCCGGCGCCGGTCAGCGCGGTGGCGACGAGTACTACTACGAGGAATTCCAGAAGACCAATCCGGAATTGAAAGTGGACAACCACGGCGCGGTGCCGGGTGCCGGCGGCGATGCCAGCGGCGGCGCCAGCGAGCCGCAGGACAAGCCCGCCGCGCAGGATGCGGTGGAAAATGTCAAAGACCAGTTGTTCTAGAAGCGTTTTCTATTCGATGTTAGAGCCTGTTGAAAGTCTCGCGAGCTAAGGCGAGACAGGGCGTTGCGGCTGAGAAAATGGAATGTACGCGTGGTACATGAGCATTTCGAAGAAGTACTCACCGTGTGACGTCTCGCGACGCGCAGCAAATCGTAAACAGGTTCTTACACAGCCCCGCCATCCGGCGGGGCTTTTACATGAGCGTCCGGCTCAGATCACGCCTTGGGCCAACATCGCCGCGGCCACCTTGCCGAAGGCCGCGACATTGGCGCCCAGCGCGTAATCGATGCCGCCGTCCGCCAGCCTTCCATGCTGGACGCAGGCCGCATGGATGTCCTCCATGATGCGGCGTAGTCTGGCGTCCACCTCTTGCGCGCTCCAGGGTAGATGGGAGGCGTTCTGGCTCATCTCCAGGCCGGACACCGCCACGCCGCCGGCATTGGAGGCCTTGCCCGGCGCATAGAGCGCGCCGGCCTGCTGGAAGCGCAGCGTCGCTTGCGGCGAACACGGCATATTGGCGCCTTCCGCCACGCAAAAGCAGCCATTGGCCAGCAGGGCTTTCGCGTCGTCGGCGTCCAGCTCGTTCTGGGTGGCGCAGGGCAGCGCGATGTCGCAGGGCTGACGCCATGGCCGCTGCCCGACGAGAAAGTCCAGGCTGTGGCTGGCGGCGAAAGCGGCCAGACGTCCACGGCGCTGGTGTTTGTGCTCCATCAGCGCGTCCAGTTGGGCCGGGCTCAGACCCGCCGGCAGGCTGAGCGTGCCCTCCGAATCCGACAGACTGACGACCTTGACGTCCAGCGCCAGCAGCTTTTCCGCCGCGTACAAGGCGACATTTCCCGAACCGGACAGCGCTGCGCGCTTGCCGGCCAGCGTTTGGCCGCGGGTGGCCAGCATGCGCTCGACGAAATACACCAGGCCGTAGCCGGTGGCTTCCGGCCGCATCAGGCTGCCGCCGTAGCTAGGCCCCTTGCCGGTGAACACGCCGGAAAACTGATTGCACAGGCGTTTGTGCTGGCCGAACAGATAGCCGATTTCACGTGCGCCGACGCCGATGTCGCCGGCCGGCACATCGGTCTCGGCGCCGATGTGGCGGAACAGCTCGCAGGCGAAAGCCTGGCAGAAGCGCATCACCTCGCCGTCGCTCTTGCCCTTGGGGTCGAAATCGGCGCCGCCCTTGGCGCCCCCCAGCGGCAAGCCGGTCAACGCGTTCTTGAACGTCTGTTCGAAGGCCAGGAATTTCAGCGTGCCCAGCGTCACCGCCGGGTGGAAACGCAACCCTCCCTTGTACGGGCCTATCGCGCTGTTCATCTGCACCCGGTAACCGCGGTTGACCTGGACCCGGCCGTGATCGTCGACCCAAGAGACGCGGAACTGGATCACGCGCTCAGGCTCCAGCAGGCGTTCCAGCAAGCCGTGGTCGAAATAGTGCGGATGGCGGCTTAGCAGCCCGTCCAGGCTGTGCAGCACTTCAGCCGCCGCCTGGTGGAATTCCAGCTGCTCCGGGTCGCGTTGACGGACCCGGGTCAGTAAGGTTTGCAGGGCAAGATGCATGGTTGATACCTCTATTTTGTTATTGAACGGCCGGGCGCGGGCCTCCGTCGGCGTGCTCTGCCCTTGCTGTTTCTGGGGCATGGTCGGGCATGTCTGTCGCGCCGGAATGGAATGATGTTGTGAGCGAGGTGTCCGGCGAGCAGGCTGCGGGCCCGATACGGCTATTCCTGCACGCGGCTTGCCCAAGGGGTGGGGAGGCAAGGCGAAACTGGCGTCGGGGTTGGGGCCAGGGCCGGAAGGGCGCAGGCATCGAGGATAGGGATGCCGTTGGCTTAATAGTGTAACCGATATTTTCCGTCGTTTCGTTGGCGTCCGGCGGTCCGCCGCGCTTTCTATACTGTTGGAACGGGGCGTCGGCGGTGGCACGTCCTTAGGGGGAGAGAGGGGCTCTCCGTGTCGGCGGCGCCCGGCTTGACGGATGTGCAAGGCTGAGCGCCGCGCCGGATTCGGTACCTTCAGTGATGGAAACATGAAGCAGACCAAGGAATGGAACGCTGGCATCGTCGAGGGCCTGAGCCGAGGCGGCGCCGCCAGCGTGGTGCTGACTTACGCGGTGGTGGCTTCGCTATGGGTGGCGCTGTCCGATCGCGTCGTCAGTTCCCTGTTTGCCGATCCGCTGCAGTGGCTGCTGGTCAGTACTTTGAAAGGCTGGCTGTTCATCGTCGTGACTTCTCTGCTGCTCTATGTCTTGTTGGCGCGGCTGACGCGCTCCGCCGACGGCGCGGCCGTTCAGGCCGGTTGGCGCCAGCACCGCTGGTCAGGTTTGATCGCGCTGCTGCTGTTGATTTGCACCGTGGTCGGCGTGTCTCAGACCGTGCGCCAGCACCAGGCGCGCGCGGCGGAACAACTACGTTCGGTGGCCACGGCGAAGAGCAAGGAATTGGCCAACTGGTTCCGTGAACAGCAACGGCATGCCGATACCGTGCGCGCCAGCATAGTGTTCGCCTGGCCGGACGGGGCGTTGGGCTCTGTGTCGTCCTCTGATTTCAAGTGGAGGTTGGAAGGCCTGAGTCAAAGCGAGGGTTTCGGCGGCGCTTGTCTGCTGGATGCGGCGGGCAAGACGCAATGGTGTTCCGCCAAGGTTCTGCCCGAGCCCGGCGCGCCGATGAAAGCGTCTGTGGCCCTGGCGTCCCGGGAGGGAACCTTGGCCCGCATCGGCCCCTATTTCAGCGGCGCGGACCGCCTGCGGCTGGATTTCGTGGTGCCGCTGAAGGGCCCTGGGTCACCGTTGTTGGTATTACAGTCCGAGGCCACTTGGGTGCATGCCCTGCTGTTCAGCGGCTCGGGAGAGGGTCATAGCGAGCAGACTGTGTTGGCGCGCCGGGAGGACGACCAGGTAGTGTTTCTGAATCAGCTGGAGCCTGGAGATGCGAAGCACAGCGCACGGCGCGCGCCATTGAATGATCCACGGCTATTGATCGCCCGGGTCTTGCGCGGTGAAAGCGAGCAGGGCATCGCCATCTGGGCGCGTGATCATCGCGGAGTGCCGGTGGTGGGCGTGGTGCGTCAGATCGCCGGCACGGATTGGTTTTTATTGGTTAAACAGGACCAGTCCGAGCTCTATGCCAGCATGCTGGGCGATGCGGTCGGTACCGCTCTATTGGGCTTGTTTGGCCTGTTCATGCTGGGCGCGGTGAGCCTGTTGTTGAGCCAGCGCGAGCAATTGGCTCGCGAGCAGGGCATGCGTCAGGAGCAGGAGGCGCACCTGAATACTCTGCAATTGCTGGAGGCGCTGGTGGACAGCTCGGATGACGCTATTTTCGCCAAGGACCGGCAAGGCCGCTACTTGCTGTTCAATCAGGCCGCGGGAAGGTTTGTCGGCAAGAGCGGAGAGGAAATGCTGGGCAAGGACGACCGGGTCTTATTCCCAGCGGAGCAGGCCGAGATGCTGATGGCCATCGGTCGTCAGGTGCTGGCCGATGACTGCGTGCAAAGCTGCGAGGAGGTGCTGGACACGACCTTGGGACGGCGGGTGTTCTTGGCCACCAAGGGGCCGTTGCGCAATAACAAGGGCGAGGTGATAGGCATTTTCGGCATTTCCCGCGACGTGACCGAGCAGAAGCTGGCGCAAGAGGCGCTGCGCGACAGCGAACAGCGCTTGCGCCTGGCCCAGGATGGCGCGCATATCGGGCTGTGGGACTGGGATGCCGGCAGCAAGCGCATTTATTTCTCGCCGGAGTGCGAGCGCCTGTATGGTGCAGCCCCCGGCGCGCTGCAGAGCCGCGACGACTGGCAACGCCGGGTGCTGCCCGAGGATTGGCTGGAAATCGAAAAGCAATGGCGGCCGCCGTTAGGCAGCGATGCCGCCTTCGAGGCGGAATACCGGGTTTTCCACGAGAGCGGCGAGCTGCGTTGGCTGTGCGCCAAGGGGCGTTTCTACCTGGATGCGGAGGGTGGCGTGGAGCGCTTGTCCGGCATTTGCATGGACATCACGGAACGCAAGCTGGCGGAAGAGCAATTGCGCAAGCTGTCGCTGGCGGTGGAGCAAAGCCCAGAGAGCGTCATCATCACCGATGTGCAGGCCAATATCGAGTATGTCAACGAAGCCTTTGTCCAGTCCACCGGCTATAGCCGAGAGGAAGTGCTGGGCCGCAATCCGCGCTTGCTGCAGTCTGGCCTGACGCCGCGCGCCACCTACCAGGCATTGTGGAATGCCTTGCGGCAGGGGCAGCCCTGGCATGGCGAGATGATCAACCGCCGCAAGAACGGCGAGCTCTATCATGAGTTCGCCGCTATTTCCCCGATCCGGCAGCAGGACGGCCACATCAGCCACTTTGTCGCGGTGAAGGAGGATGTCACCGAGAAAAAACGCTTGCATGAGGAGTTGGAGCGTCACCGCAGCCATCTGGAGGAACTGGTGACTGAACGTACTTTGCAGCTGGCCGACGCGCGTGAGCGCGCTGAAGCCGCCAGCCGCGCCAAGAGCGCCTTCCTGGCCAATATGAGCCATGAAATCCGCACGCCGATGAATGCGATTCTCGGGCTGAGCCATCTGCTGCGTCGGGATGGCGCCACCACGCTGCAGCAGGAGCGTCTGGGCAAGATAGATGCCGCCGCTCAGCACTTGCTTTCCATCATCAACGACATTCTCGACCTGTCCAAGATCGAGGCTGGCCGACTGCAGTTGGAAGATCAGGATTTGACCTTGGGCGCGGTAGTCGAGCACGTGCGCAATCTGATCCAGGACAGCGCGCGCAGCAAGGGGCTCAGCGTGGAACTGGAGTGCGATGAGGGAGATTTGTGGCTGCGCGGGGATCTGACGCGCTTGCGCCAGGCCCTGCTCAACTACGCGGGCAATGCCGTCAAGTTCACCGCCAGCGGCGGCATCGTGCTGCGGGCCAAGGTATTGCAGGCCGACGCGCGGCAAGTGCTGGTGCGCTTCGAAGTGGAAGACAGCGGCATAGGCATCGCCCCGGAGCAATTGCCGCGCTTGTTTCAAGCCTTTGAGCAGGAAGACGCGGCCACGACCCGGCGTTATGGCGGCACCGGCCTGGGCCTGGCCATCACCCGGCATCTGGCGCAGGCGATGGGCGGCGATTCCGGCGTCAGCAGCGTACCCGGGCAGGGCAGTTTGTTCTGGTTCAGCGCCTGCCTGGAGCGTGGCATGCTGTCGGCGGCGTCGCCGATATCGGCCGAAGCCGGCGTTGAGGATGGTCTGCGCCAGCGCAGTGGCGGAGCCTTGCTCTTGCTGGTGGAAGACAATGTGATCAACCGCGAGGTAGCGTTGGAGCTGCTACAGGATGTCGGAATGCGGGTGGACACCGCGGAGAACGGACGCGAGGCCGTGGCCATGGTGCAGGCTCAAGCCTATGCCTTGGTGTTGATGGATGTGCAGATGCCGGTGATGGATGGCTTGGAGGCCACGCGGCAGATTCGTCGGCTGCCGGGTTGCGAGTTGTTGCCGGTGCTGGCGATGACCGCCAATGTCTTCGCCGAGGACAGGCAGGCCTGTCTGCAGGCGGGCATGAACGATTTTGTCGCCAAGCCGGTGGACCCGGCGCTGTTGTTCGCCGCCCTGCTCAAATGGCTGCCGGGGAGCGGTGTCAGCGCGGATGCCACAGCATCGGTTCCGGCAGTGGAAGCGGGACCGAGGGAGCAGGCCTGCCTGCAGGCGCTGGCGGATACCTGCGGCGTGGACATCGCTTGCGGCCTGGCCTTGATGCGTGGCCGCGTCGACAAGTATCTGGATCTGCTGCGCCGTTTTATCGTATCCCACTCCAATGACATGTTTGAGCTGGAGGTGGCCTTGAAAGCCGGCGACCACAGCGCGGCGCTGCGCTTGCCGCATACCTTGAAGGGCACCGCAGCCACGCTGGGCCTGGGGCAACTGGCCGCCGCCGCCGCCAGGCTGGAGGAAAGCCTGCATCAGGCCGAGCTGCCGCCACTGGACTCGATCCAAGCGGTGCGAGCCGAGGTCGAGGCCCATCTGGCGGCGCTGAGCGCCCTGTTGGCGGATGTGGCTGGCGAGCCGTGATGGGCTTCCCGCCGGGATATTTTCTCTGGCGGTAAACTTGTGGTTTCAGGATGGTCTATCTCCTTTTATTCACAATTCGGAGGAGCAGGCCCCATGTTGCAGAATTACTTTCCCATCCTGTTATTCATCGTCGTCGGGCTGCTGGTAGGTGTGGTGCCGCTGCTGATGGGCAAGTTGCTGGGGCCGAACCGGCCGGACCCGGAAAAGCTGTCGCCGTACGAATGCGGCTTCGAGGCCTTCGAAGACGCGCGCATGCGCTTTGACGTGCGCTACTACCTGGTGGCCATCCTGTTCATTCTGTTCGATCTGGAAGTCGCCTTCATGATTCCCTGGGCGGTGACGCTGAAAGAACTGGGCGGTTTCGGCCTGGGGGCGATGGCGGTATTCCTGGGCGTGCTGACGGTGGGCTTTGTTTATGAATGGAAGAAAGGCGCGCTGCAGTGGGATTGAGCCGCTGTCCATGACGGCGCCGCGGCGGTGAAACGTTCATCCGGCGGCCGGGCGAGCACGGCCATGGCCCGCTCACCAGCAACCGCTGGTGGTGACGGCGCTGCCGGAGGCGTTGACATTGGTCTTGTTGCCCAGATTGTCCACTTGGTAGACCTGGCAGGCGTCGGTGGCTTGCACGCTGCCGACCACCGGCGTGGCCTGCAGCGTGTAGCCGGGCGGCGTGCCGCTGCTGACTGCGGCCACGCTCAGCGTGTAGTAGTTCTGGGTGGCGCTGGGGATGGCGATATTGGAATTGCTGGAATAGCCCATGCTGGCCATCTGCGTGGTGTAGGCATTGTTCAGCGAGTAATAGCTTTCCTGGCGCGAGGCCAGGTCCAGCAGCGCGGTTTTCGCCGCGGCTCGGTTGCCCTTTTGCACATAGGTGTTGTAGCTGGGCACGGCGATGGCGATCAGGATGCCTACGATGGCGACGGCGACCACCAGTTCGATCAGGGTGAAACCTTGCTGCGGCTGCTTCATTTCATCTCCTAAGGGGCGCGGCTTCAGCGCAATTCTATCCAGGTCAGGCGGTTGCCCTGGCCGGCCGCACCGGGGTTGACGCCGATGATGTTGCCAGTGACGTAGCCGGACGAGGTCTGATACACCAGGTAGCGGCTGCCGTTATAGCCGACGGACTGGAAGGAACCCACCGCGCTGGCCTGGATGGCGTTGATCATGAAATTGCTGACACCGGAAAAATTCCCCGAGCTGTTGGCGAAGAAGGACTTGGGGAAATTGCCGCCGTTTACCGGATTCAGCGCATAAGACCAGCCGGTGTCCACGCTGCTGGTGCAGGAGGTCACGTTGTTGGCGGCGGGAATCGTGGTGTTGAACACGATGGCGCCGAGTTGGCTTTGCGGATTGTAGATCAATTGTTCGTTGGAACTGCTGTTGGGAAACACCAGTTTCCAGCCGTACTGGGTGTTGCCGGAGGAGCAGGCCGAGGTGCCGGCCCAGCAGACAGCGTTATTGCTGGTGCCGGCATAGTTGGTCACCGTGGTGCTGGACGATGTGGAGGTGCCGGCTATGGTCTGGGCCACCAGGCTGCTGGTGGTGAGCGTGCCGCTGGGCGTGGTGCTGCTGGCGTACTGGGCCGACGATACGCCGTTCCAGCCGGCCATATTCCAGTCCCAGACACCATAAAAGCCCTGGTTGCCGGTGGCGTAGGTATTGCCCGAGGTGGTGGTCATCGGAATCTTCTGGCCGGTGCCGAAATACACCATCAGCCGCGGTTGGGTCGCGGAAGCGCTGATCGAGCCCACGATCAGCTTGGTGGTGATGGGCTGCAGGCTCTTGCTGGTGCCGGAGCCGTTGGTGGGGGTGGAAAACAGCGGCTGCTTGGTGCCGGCGTAGGAGGACACCGCCCACTTGGTGGGATCGGTGTTGGTGACATCGAAGCGCCAGACGTTGCCGAACAGGTCGCCGGCGTAGATGTAGTCGGTGATGTTGTCTCCATCCAGATCCGTGGCGGTGGTGTAGTAAATGCCGTTGTTGCTGCTGTTGCTGGTGGGGTCCTTGCTGGGGCCGTAGCCGGTCGAGTACTCGTAGAAGGTTTTGGCGCCGGTACTCGGGTCCACCATCATCACGAAGATGGCGGCGACGCCGGTGGAGCTGTTGTAGCCGTTGCCGAAGATCACCCCCCACTTGCCATTGTGAAAGCGAGCCACCACCGGGGTGCCATAGGTATAGCCGAGATCGCTGCCGCAACTGCCGTTGGTATAGGTACAACTGATATTGGACGCGTTCCACTCGCCTACCACCTGGCTGGCCGCCGTGGTTTCGCTGGCATTGCCGCTGCTGGTGGAGGTGGTGGTGGCCGGGTTGGTCACATCCAGCGCGTAGATCGCCTGGCCGCCTGCGCCCAGGCCGCCCACCAGCCAGGTATGCCAATTGTTGGAGTAGAACAGATCGCCGGTGCCAGGAGTGGCGTCGACGAAATACTGGTGGGAGTAAATGATGTTGCTGTAGCTGGCCAGGTTGGAGATCGCCGCGGCCGGCACATAGCCCATCACCTCGTAGCCGTCGTTGGCCACGGTGCTGGTGGAGTAGGCGCCGGCGCTGGTGTAGGAGCCGGTGCGGAAGCCGTGCATGATGCCGTCGTTGGAACCGGAATAGACCACATTGGGCCGAGTGGCGTAAGTCGAGGTGAAGCTGGGGTAACTGGTGGCGGAGCTGCCGTTCTCCGGCTGCGTGGCGGAGGTGTTCAGGTAGTCGCTCCAGGTGGCGGCATAGCCTTGCGCCGGCGGTCCTATCCATACCGGGCTGGCATTGATCACATCGCCCATCACGCTGGTGCGGCTGCGGTAAGCCTGGGTGCCGGAGCCGCCCACTTCATTGCTGCGGTCGCCGCGCAGGAATTGCAGCACATTGGAGCTGCCCAGACTGGTCTGTTGAGCGGAGGTCAGGTTGGCCCATTCGAACGGCGCGCCGGCGCTGCCGTTCCAGGTGACCAGGGTGCGGTTGGCTGGAGAGTTCAGATCGGTGCTGGGAATGGGCGAGGCCACCGGCGTGGTGCCGGTGGTGGTGCAGGCGCCGCCGGTCAGGTTGCAGGAGCTGTCCCAACTGGCCGTGCTCGACACCGAAACCACCCCGGTGGTGGAGTTGGCCACGATGGAGTTGGAGGTGACGCCGCCAAACCAGTTGTTGGCGTTGTAATAGGCGAAGTAGGCCTGGGTGCCGGTTTGCACCTGGGCGGTCTGCTGGTTGTTGGAGCCGGCGGAGCTGGCCGATGTCGTCAACGGCGCGGCCTGGAAGCAGGTGATTTCGTGATAGTTGGTGGAACCGCCGGTGGACGCGGCGAAGCCGAAGCTCAGATAAGACGGCAGCGCGCCGCTGATGCTGGTGATGTTGACCGCCGGGTTGGTGACCGTGGTCCAGGCGCCGCCGTTATAGCTGTACTTCAGCGTCAGCAGATTATTGGTGGTGATCTGCAACTGATAACTGATGGGCTTGGCCGTGGCCCGGGTGGTGGCGCTGGTGTATAGCGGTGCGCTGGACGGCAGCACATAGGTGCCGTTGCTGGTTCCATTCAGCCGATAGAAGGGATACAGCGTCTGCGCGGTGCCCAGCACCAGGCCGGTGCTGCAGGCGGTGGACACCACGGTGGACAGCATGGTCGGGTAGGTGTCGTTGCTGAGGTCGCCCTTGCCGCGGATCACGATGGCGTTCGGCGTGCCACCGTTATTGCCGGTGGGGGTGGCGTCGTTCTTGTTGGAGAAGTTGCCGTACTCGTCCATGCCGATGGCGAGAAAGCCGTTGTGAATGCCGGTCATGCCCATGCCGGTGACGGTTTTGTCGGTCGGGTTGGAGCCGTTCTGCGAGCAGGAGTAGCCTAGAGAGCCGCCGTTGGCGCCCAAGCGATTGGGCTGATTGCCGGTGAATAGCTGCTGCGGCGAGGACAGCAGGAAGAAGGTCATGCCATCCGCGCCGCTGCCGCCGTAGCTGTAACTGGTCCAGGTGACGTTGATGCCGGTATTGGCCGGGAAAGCGTTGCCGCTGCTGTCGCCAGCGTAGATGATGCCACCGGTCTGGTGGGCGCTGTTATTGGTCAGCCGTAATGCGCCACTGCCGGTGGCGTCCGGAATGGTGCCGGTGGCGCCGCCGGAACCGGAACCGCACATCGGGATCTGGCCGGCATTGCTGGGGCTGGCCGCGCTGCTGCTGGAACTGGAAGTGGTACCGGCGGTCAGGCAGGCGCCTGCACTGGCGATGCCCAGCGTCGAGTTCGCCGCCGACAGCGCGCCGTAGGCGTACCAGTTCACGGTATTGGTGGCGCCGGTGAAGTTGTCGACGACGTTCAGGGTCGAGGCCCAGGTCGAGGACACCCACAGTGCGCCGACCAGCGCCCAGAGGCTGTTGCGGCAAGCTTGTCTGTTTGAATGGTCCATGGCGCGACTCCTTCGGCTGCTAGCGGCCCCGGTTGGTGAAAGACGATGCCACCACATAGGTGGATTGCAGCACGGTGGCCGCCTGGGCGTTACCGCCGTAGCCGACCGAAGTGATTCGGTAGACATTGCCGCCGTTGACGGCGTTGACGCCCAGATACTGGATGTAGAACTGCGGATTGGTGGAGAAACCGCTGCCGCCGCCGCTGGTGCTCATGCCGCTGGGGGTGTAGTTGACGCCGACGGTCCATGGCAGCGTGGTGGGATTGGAAATGGCGTTGGAGCAGACCGTGGCGCTGGATACCAGGCTGGAGCAAGACAGCGCGGTGGGCACATTGCCCTGAGACAGCCACCACTCCGCGTATTGCAGCGCGGCTTGCGCCGATTCAAAGGAACGGCCCTTCTCGCGGAAATTACCGGCCATGCGACCCTGCAGACCATAGTTACGCATCAGCGCGACGCCCAGCAGGGTGACGATGATCAGGAATAGCAGGCCGGTGATCAGGGCAATGCCTTTGGGCGATCGTTTCATGGCAGCCTCCCTTCGCGGTCCGTTCATATCTGGTTGGGCAGGAAAATGAAGCGGGGAAAGGAAATCGTCACCGGGGCCGCGCCGATTTGCCCGCAGTACTGCATGGAGAGAGTGGCGCGTAGCGAGCGCACATTCAACCAGTTGGTGACCGAGCCGGCGGTTACATATTGGGTGACCGAGCCGGTATTGCTCGGGTCCACTCCATACAGGAACTGGATATTGCTGATGCCGCGGTAGCCTATGCTGGGGCAGGTGGTCACCGGGCTGGCCAGGCCGCCGACGATGGGCTGGGCGCTGGCGCCGTTGATGCCGCAAGTGAGCTGAAGAGTGGACGAGGCCACCGCCAGCTGATTGATATAGGTGACGGTGCCGGCGCTGGCGGTATTGGTATTGCCCAGGCAGTTGAGCACGCCGTCGTTCTGCAGGCTCTGGAAGCGGATGTACAAGGTGTCCGGCACTGTGGCCGAGCCGCTGTCCGTGCCAAAAATGGCCTGGCCGGCGCTGAAGCTGACGCCGCTGACGGTGCTGTTGTCGGCCAGCAGCGCGGTATTCACCAACTGGGTCTGTGCATTGCCGAAATAGCCGGCCGACTGAGTGATCTGCGACAGGATGGTCATCGACATCCTCTGGTCGTCCTGCATCTGGGCCAGGCCGTTCTGGGACTGGCTGGTCAGCTTGAAGGACACGAAGATCGCGTACATCGCCAGCAGCAGGAACAGGCCGACGGTGATGGCCACCATCAATTCGATCAAGGTCATGCCGCGGCTGTGGCGCCGCGAGGCCAGGGTTCTGCGCTGGGTGTTCATGGCTGCACCACCATTTGATAGGAGGCGGTGCTGACCGCGGAACTGGCGGTGGAACTTAGTGAGTTCACATTCACCGTTTTCTCCGACCAGCTAATGGTGATGGTACAAGTCACCGGTCCGCTGGCATTGGCCGGCGTGCATTGGAAGCCGCCGCTGGCCGAGGGGATCGCCAGGCTGGCCAAGTCGCTGGTCCAGGTCGCCACATCGTAGCCGGCCACTTGCGAGGCGGTGCAGGCGGAACTGGCGCAGGATCCGGAGGCCGGGATGTTCGCCAGTGTGGTGGACGCGGTGATGTTTTGCCAATAGGCAGGGTTGGCGTGCATGGCGGCGGCCAGGCTGCCGGCCTGTATCGCCGCCAGCCCGCGGACGCGGGAGGTATTGGTGTTGTTGATCGCCGCCACTTGCAGGCCGGCCAGGCCGAGCAGGCCGATGGAAACGATCAGCAATGCCACCAGCACTTCCAGCAGGGTAAAACCTTGGATGCCGCGCTTGAGATGTCCCACGCTCAACAACTCCCGACAGAATCGCTGATGCCGTAAGCCACGGTATGCGGCAGGCCCACCGCGGTGACGAACAGGCATTGCTTGTTCAACTGGTTTGGCGCAGTGGCGGCGGTGGCGGTGGCCAGGGTGAATTTGCCGGTGCTGCCGCTGCCTATCCTGGAAAAACAGATGCCCTGGCTAGTGTTGCTGCCCGATGGCGCAAAAGTCACGCTATCGCCGGAACTGAGCGAGGTGCGCACCCGCAGCAGGCCGCCGGTCTGCGCGGTCAGGCCGGCGCTGACGGTGCAGCCGCCGCCGGTCGGCAGCATTACGATCCAGCCATTGGCCCAGTTGGACGAGGCACTGCAGGTTTGGCCGTCGCTGGAGCTGCAGATCAGTACATTGAGCCCTTGGCGGGTGGCTTCGCTGCGCGCGTACATGACATCGTTTTTCAAATCGCTGAGTTCGGCGACGATATTGCTGCTGTCTATGGTGCTGCGATAGGAGGTCGCGGCGAGGCCTAGCACGATGGCCGCGATGGCGATGGTGATCACCAGTTCGAACAGAGTGAATCCCTTGGCGCGATACACGAGGTCGACGCTCCTGAAAAATGCCCAGATTATGCCTATGTTTTTTACCATGTTCTGTGGTCGGGCAAGAACAGGCCGATAATCGGCGGCGCCAAGGGGTTGAGCGGTTGTCCGCGTGAATGGCTTAGAACCTGTTCAAAGTCCGCTGCGCTTCGTGAGTGGTGACACAGAGAGGACAGCGTCAAAATGCTCATGGACCGTGTGTAGATTCCGCTTTTTCTCTTGTTTTCAACGCCGTATCGCCGACGCGCAGCAGATTGTAAACAGGTTCTTAGTGAGTGGCGCGAAGGCTACCGCGGCGCCGGTATAGCAAGGCGACGGCCAATCCGGCCCAGTACAGCCCCAGCCATAGCGTTGCGGTGAACAGCGGCAGGCGATAGCCGCCGACGATCCAGGCCAGGCCGCAGCCGACCCAGACGCTGTGCAGGCCCAGCAGCCGGCGGTGGGAGGCCTCGCCCAGCAATTCATGGGTGGCCGGCAATTGCCGCCTGGGCAGGCCGCGCTGTTTCAGGTCCAGCCAGGCGAGGAAGGGCAAGATTTTGCCCTGCATGGAGAGCACCGCGCCCAGGCCGAAGCCGCCCAGCCAGAGCCAGCCGGCCAAAACGGGCAGCGCTTCCGACAGCGGCAGCAAGCGCGCGGCGAACGCGCACGGCGTGGCCGTCATCATCCAGACCATGCTGGCTCGCCAGCCGCGGCGCAAGGGGTCGGCGCGGCGCTGGCTGCGCCGCAGCGCGTCCAATTGCCGCAGGCCCTGCCACAGCACGAACAGCGCCAAGGCGGCCAGCAGGCCGGAGACGGCGGCGGGCGCGTCCCAGATCAGCGCGACGCCGCCCAGGCACAGCAGGCCGAACAACAACGTCTCCCGCGGCAGCCGCTCCGTGGCTTGTTGCGGCGTGACCAGAAACATCGGGATCACCGTGCGCGCCACCGACAGCACTAGCAGCCACAGCCAACCCAGCGCCGCCCACAGCACATGGTTGTCCAGCAAGGGGCCCAAGGGCAGCGCGACGCGGCCGCCCAGCAACAAGACCAGGGCCGCGCCAAGACAGGCGGCGACGGCCAGCGCGCACAGCGCCAGCCGCAGGCCCCGGCTGCCGGCGTCC
>NZ_JAJOHW010000036.1 GCF_021129195.1 Chromobacterium aquaticum
TCCCCTTCCTCTCTTTCTCTCCTCCATGTGTATAAGAGACAGGTGGCTGCGCGCTTTCCGCGCTCAAATGCCGCTGGCTGAACTAAAAATCATGTTAAGGACTTCTCCTCCCCTGTTCAAAGTCTCGCGAGCAAGGGCGAGACTAGGCGAAAACGAGTGAAAAAGCGGAATGTACACGTGGTACATGAGCATTTTGAGCTGTTTTCAATGCCGTATCGCTGAAGCGCAGCAGACTTTGAACAGGTTCTCAGGCCTTGCTGGTGCGCGCCAGCCCCATGCCGGCGCCAAAAGGTAGCAGCAGCGCGGCGCCGCTCAGCGTCAGCAGGCCGGCGGCGGCGCAGAACCAGGCAATCGGATGCGGCTCGCTGCTCATGCCCAGCAGGAAGGATGCCGAGAAAATGCCCAGGTTCAGCAGGCTGGCGTGATAAGAGTTGAGGGTGCCGCGGTAACGCTCGGACAGAATGCTGAGGCGGGCGTGGTGCAAGGGGCCGGCGCAGCCGTAGCCGAAGGCCCACAGACAGCCGGCCAGCGCTAGCTGCCACAGCGCGGTGAAGGGCAGCAGAAAAGCCAGGATGCCCAGCGCGCCGCACAGCGCCATCGCCGGCAGCGCGGCCTCGCCCCAGCGCCGCTGCAGCGGCACGCCGCACAGATTGCCCAGCATGATCACCAGGCCGAAGCCGCCGGCGAGCAGGCCTCCGGTGGTGGAGCTCAGCGCCAGCTTGCGCGCGGCGACTTCCGCCACCACCGCGCCGAAGCCGGCCACCCAGCCCAGCCACAGATAGCTGGCGCTCAGCCGCCGGCGCGCGCCGGGGGTGTTCCAGGCGCCGGCCAGCGTGGCCAGGAAGCCGTCGTCCGCGGCGGCGTGACCGCCGCCGGAGGCAAAGCCGCGCCATACCGCGACCCAGGCCAGCAGGCCGCAGCCGGCCAGCGCGTAATAGCTGGCCTGCCAGCCGGCGGTGTCGGCCAGCCGGCCGCTCAGCGCCGGCGTCAGCACGAAGGCCAGCATCAGGCCGATGAAGACCTGGCCCAGCCGCTTGGCCAATTGCTCGCGCGGCGCCAGATCCGCCACCAGCGCCAACGCATTGGGCTGTATCACCGCCGCGCACAACCCGCTCAGCGCGGACAGCGCGATGGCCGCGGTCAGGGTGGGCGCGGCCGGCATCAAGGCGCAAAACAGGGTGAAACCGAGCAGGCCCCACTGTAGCGGCCGTTTGCGGCCGAAGCGGTCGGACAGCGGTCCGGCCACCAGGGCGAAGGCGCCGTAGCACAGGCCATAGGCGGCGGGCAGATAGGCGATGGCGCTGGAGGCCACGCCGAAATGGCGGCCCATCAAAGCCATCATCGGTCCGGCCGCCACTTCAGCCGAACCGATGATGAACATGCAGCAGAACAGGGTGGCGAGCTGACGGCCGCTCATCGCGCCGCCCGCCCGCGCTCAGAAAAAGTGGATCTCAAGCTTGATGTCCTCGATGTGTTGCCAATCGATGCCGTCCGGCCGGAACGCGTCCGGCGAATAGACGCCGTCGTCGTAGGCGTCGGCCGGGTCGATGGACAGGCCGGCGCAGATGTACTGGCGCAGGTAGTCGCGGTCGCTGGGCACGATGGCGGCCTTGCCGCCGCGCGAAACATCGAGAATATAGTTGATATCGCCGATTTCGTAACGCCGCAGCAATTGGGCCACGTGCTCGAAGCCGATATGGGCCAGCAGATCGGCGGCGAAGCGGTTGGCGCCCACTTCGAAGGAGACCCGGTCCTTGCGGCGCTGTTCGGTCATCGGCGGCGGCTCGTCCAGGCCATTGGACTGGCCGGCGGTTTCGTAATAGTGCAGCGCGGCCTGCACGCCGCGCAGGTCGTAGATATAGGAATAGCGCTCGATATTCTTGCGCTTGGCCACGCAGATGAAGAAGTAATGACCGAGGCTGTGCAGAATCATGAAGGCGCGGGAGGCTGGCGACACGCCGCGCGAGAACTGGATATCGCGGCCCTTGATGATGGTCTTGATATTGTGCGGGTGCGAGTCGGTCTCGGAATACTGCAATTGGAACAGCTGCTGCAGCCGGTTTTGCAGGCGCTGCAGTTCCTGCGGCGAGATCATCGCCAGCACGCGTTCGATTTCGGCGTCCACATCGTCGTCCAGGGCGATGTCCAGTACGGCTTGATCGTCGATCATGGCAAGACTCCTTGATGATAGGTTTGCGATAAACGGGCGAGCCCGGGGCTTGGATCAAGAGCGTCGCTGACCGGGAAGGACGGATTGGGGCATGCAGGACACGCCTGGGCCGGCACGGGACTCCAAGCCTTTTTATGCATTATGACTTTTATGGGTCGAAGCTTACGCCGGCCAAAAGAACAGTAATCGACCAGAGCGCGCGGCCGTCGAAACGCCGTGAGCTGGATGGCTGTGGCATCGGATCGGACGAGGTTTGCAGGCATCGCCGGCCATATCGCCACTCGGCCTTGGCCGGCGCGGCTACGCGTGCGGGATGAACCGTGTTTGGCTAGCGCATTCGCTCAATGCGCCTTCGGCCTCGACGGCGATGCGGCGGTAAGGGCCGCGGCCTTGACAACGCGGGCGGCTTTGCTTCGTCTTGATGTTTTTGATTTCATTGTCATTCAAAACGGATTCCGGCTTTGTCTGGTTTAGCCGCTCCTGAGCTCGGCGGCCAGCGCGCCGACGCGGGCCAGCGCCGTCAGGTAGCGCTGGTCCAGCGGGTAGCAGCAAGACAGCCGCAGCGCATTGGGATAGCGGCCGCTGGGAGAATACAGCGGGCCGGGCATGATGCTGATTTTCTCGGCGATGGCGGCGTGGAACAGCGCCACCGCGTCTATGCCCTCGGGCAGTTCCACCCAGATCAAAAAGCCGCCGGAGGGCGCGGTGGCGTGGGTGCCCGCCGGGAAATGGCGCGCGATCATGCCGCGCACTTTCTCCACATGGGCGGCGTAGCGCCGCTTCAGCGCGCGCAGGTGGTGATCGTAGCCGCCGGATTCCAGGAAGGCGCCCAGGGTTTCCGCGAGCACCGCCGGTTCCGCCACCGAGGAGGCGAACTTGAGCTGGCGCAGCGCATGGCCGAAGCGGCCACCTTCCATCCAGCCGATGCGGAAGTCCGGCGCCAGCGTCTTGGTGTAGCTGGAGCAGACGATGACCCAGCCTTCGTCGTCAAAGGCCTTGACCGCCGGGCTCAGGGTGTCGCCGAACTGCAGTTCGGCGTAGAGGGCGTCCTCGATCAGCGGCACCTGGTGGCGGCTGAGCAGCCGCGCCAGCCGCTTTTTCGCCTCCAGCGGCATGGTCGCGCCCAGCGGATTGTGCACATTGGGCATGGCCACCAGGGTGTTGATGCGCTTTTCCGCCAACAACAGCTCCACCGCGTCTATCGACAGGCCGGTTTGCGGATCGGTGGGGATTTCCACCGTCTTCAGGCCCAGGCTGGCGATCAGCGGCAAGAGATTGAAATAGGTCGGCGATTCCAGGCCCACGGTGTCGCCGGGGCGGGTCACCGCACGCAGCGCCAATTGCAGCGCTTCCATGCAGCCGTGGGTGAGCACGATGTCCTGCGGCTGCAGCGTCATGCCCAGTTCCAGGCCGCGGCGCGCGATCTGGGTGCGCAGCCGCAAGGAGCCCGGGGGCAGCGCGTAGCGGCTGACCATGCCGGGCTGGCGGCGCAGGATCTGGCCCATCAGCCGGCCCAGCTTGCCGCCGGGGTAGAAGTCGCCGCCATGCGGGCAGGCCAGCGCCAGATCGATGTAGTCCTCGTTCTGCTGCGCTTCCAGCACGGTGTCTATCAGTCCCAGCACCTGCGGGCGGGTGGGCGCCGCCGGGCTGCTCAGGGTATCGGACGCGCGCGCCGGCGACGGCAGCCGCGCGCGCACATAGTAGCCGGACTGCGGCCGCGCCTCGACCAGGCCGCGGTCCTCCAGCACCCGGTAGGCGGCCACCACGGTGTTGAGGCTGAGCTGGCGGCTTTGCGAAGTGCGGCGCACCGAGGGCAGCTTGGAGCCGGGCGGCAGCGTGCCGCGCTTGATCGCCAGCGACAGGTCGTCGGCCAATTGCTGGTACAGCGTGGGGGCGTGGGGGGTGACAGTGGGTTCCATGAGGACAGCTTGCCGCGCTTGGGCGGCGGTAGACAGACACAGTAGCCATGATAGGCGATGGTGACAGTTTGCGAAAACCCTGTTCTGTCACCACGGATAAAGGTGACAGCTGCCGCTGTCGGCATGCGGCGGCGCTGCGTAGCATGGATTGGGACGACGGAGCCGGCCGCGGGGCGGGCTTCGTTCCCGCAATGCCATGCCGCGCCACCTCGCGCGGTGGAAAGAAAAGTGAGCGCCATGCCTGAATTCGCCTTGTTGTCCTATGTGGCCGTGATGTCGATCACCCCCGGCCCCAATAATCTGATGCTGACCGCTTCCGGCGTCAATTTCGGCTTCCGCCGCACCATTCCGCACATGCTGGGCATCAGCCTGGGCTGCGCCTTCCAGGTATTCCTGGTGGCCAGCCTGCTGTCGCTGCTGCTGGACGGCATCCAGGCCGCGCGGCTGCCGCTGGCCTTGTTGGGCTGCGCCTATCTATTGTGGCTGTCGTGGAAGATCGCCCGCGCCGGCCAGCCGGAAGCCGGCGCGGCGGCCAAGCCGTTGGGCTTCGTCGGCGCCGCGCTGTTCCAGTGGCTGAATCCCAAGGCCTGGGTGATGGTGATCAACGCCGCCATCCTGTTCATGCCGCCGGCGCTGGAGCAGCGCTGGCTGGGCGCGAGCATGCTGGCGCTGGTGTTCGCCGTGGTCAATCTGCCGTGCATAGGCGTCTGGGCCTGGGCCGGCGAGCGGCTGCGCGCCTGGCTGTCCAGCCCGCGCGCCTTGTTGGGCTTCAACCTGAGCATGGGCGTGTTGATGGCCGCCACCGCGCTGTGGCTGTTGTACGATGAGTTCCAGCCGCATGGCCGGACGCCGTCGGCCGAGATCGCTGCCGCGCCGGCGGCGGCGCGGCCGGTGGGCACGATGTCCGTTTTTGACAGTGGCTTGTCCGTAATCAGCGTTAAATAAAGGCGCGCGAGTCCGTAGCATTCGGGCTGTGTTCAACAGCGTCCGGCCCGGATGCGATGGAGAAGCCGCCATGAAAAAAACCGCCTTATTGCTGATCGATGTGCAAGAGTCCTTCCGTCACCGTCCGTACTGGAATGAGGATGAGCTGCCGGCCTTCCAGGCCAAGCTGCAGCAATTGATCGCCGGCGCCGAGCAGCGCGGCGTGCCGGTGATCAACATCCTGCATGAAGACGGCGACGCAGCCTTTTCCGCCGAGTCCGGCCTGGTGCGGCCGCAAGCGTGGCTGAGCCACCGGCCGGCCGCCACCTTCGTCAAGCATGTGCACAATGCCTTGACCGATTCCGGCCTGCAGCCCTGGCTGATCCGTCACGGCATCCAGCGGCTGATCGTGAGCGGCATCCGCACCGAGCAATGCTGCGAAACCACCACCCGGGTGGCGTCGGACCTGGGTTATGAAGTCGACTTCGTCACCGAGGCCACGTTGACCTTCGCGATGAGCCATCCGCTCAGCGGCCAGGCGTTCAGTCCGGCGCAGATCCGCGCCAAGACCGAGCTGGTGCTGGCCGGCCGTTTCGCCGACATCGTCAGCGTGGAGCAGGCGCTGGCCAAGCTGGAGCGCTGAGCAAGCCGCATGTGACCGTCGCCATCGCGACTATCTGATGTTACTGTGAAGCGGTACTCGAAATGAATGTGGCGGGCCAGGCCCGCCGCGTTTGGCAAGCGCTTGTTGAAGGAGAAAGCCCATGTCCAAGGACATGCCATCTGTTCATCCGCCGGAAGGCCTGCCTGTTTATCGTTTGCTGACCGGCCCTGACGACTCCAGCTTTTGCCGCCGCGTCAGCGAGGCGCTGGCGCTGGGTTACCGCTTGCATGGCTCGCCGGCCGCCACTTTCGACGGCGAGCGCGTCATCGTCGCCCAGGCGGTGCTGTGGCCGGGCGCGCGGGGAGGCGGCGATGCCCTGGAGTGATCTCATGCAGGCGCTGGCCATCGTGCTGGTGTGGGGCGTCAACTTCGTGGTGATCAAATGGGGGGTGTCGGATGTGCCGCCCTTATTGCTGGGCGGGCTGCGCTTCTGCCTGGCGGCGGTGCCGGCCTTGTTCTTCATCCGCCGGCCGGCCTTGCCGTGGCGCTATCTGCTGGCCTATGGCCTGAGCGTGGGCGTCGGCCAGTTCGCCTGCCTGTTCACCGCGATCAAGCTGGGCATGCCGGCCGGCCTCGCCTCGGTGGTGCTGCAGTCGCAAGCCTTCTTCACCTTGATCCTGGCCGGGCTGTGGCTGCGCGAGCGTTGGCAGGCCAGCCAGATGGCGGGCCTGCTGCTGGCCTTGGGCGGCCTGGCGCTGATCGGCCTGAGCAAGGGCGGCAGCATGACGGCGGTGGGGCTGGGGCTGACCATCGCCGCCGCCTTCAGCTGGGCGCTGTCCAATGTGGTGGTGCGGCAGATGGGCCGCGCCGGCTACAGCGTGCAGCCGCTGGGTCTGGTGGTGTGGTCCAGCCTGGTGCCGCCGATTCCTTTCTTCCTCTTGTCCTGGTGGCTGGAGGGCGGCGAGCGCATCGCCGCCGCGCTGAGCCATTTCACGCCGCAGGCGCTGTTCGCGGTGTGCTATCTGGCCTTCGTCGCCACCTTGTTCGGCTACGGCTTGTGGAGCCGGCTGCTGTCGCGCCACCCGGCGGGCAAGGTGGCGCCGTTCTCCTTGCTGGTGCCGGTGGTGGGCGTGCTGGCGTCCAGCCTGCTGCTGGGCGAGCACCTGAGCGCGCTGCAGGCGGCCGGCAGCCTGCTGCTATTGGCTGGCCTGGTGGTGAACGTGTTCGGCGCGCGCTGGCTGGCGCGCTGGCGCCAGGGAGTGGCGACGCGTGGCGCTTGATGTCTATTTCGTGTTGCCGCCCAATCTCTTGCTGGTGGATCTGGCCGGGCCGGCCGACGCTTTTCGCATCGCGGCTCAGTTCGGCCTGCCGCTGCGCCCGCATTATGTGGCGCCGACGCCGGAGGTTTCCACCTCGCTGGGGCTGGGCCTGCTGGGCGCGGCGCCCTTGCCGCGGGCTTTGCCGGATGGCGCGCTGGTGGTGATCAGCGGCGCCTCGCATTCCATCGAAGCCTATGCGCGGCCCGAGGCGCGCGAAATCGTGCGCTGGCTGCGGCGCGAGCTGGACCCGGGCCGCCACCGCGTTGCCTGCATCTGCTCCGGCAGCCTGCTGGCGGCCGAGGCCGGGGTGCTGGACGGCCGCCACTGCACCACCCACCACACCTTGCTGCAGCGGCTGCAGCAACTGGCGCCGCGCGCCAAGGTGCAGCAGAACCGGGTATTCGTGCAGGATGGCCCCATCAGCAGCAGCGCCGGCATCACCGCCGGCGTGGATCTGGCGCTGCATTTGATCGCGGAACTGGCCGGACCCGGCCCGGCGCGTGAAGTGGCGCGCCACATGGTGGTGTATTTCCGCCGTTCCGCCGGCGACCCGGAGTTGTCGCCGTGGCTGACTCACCGCAACCATCTGCACCCGGCGGTGCACAAGGCGCAGGATCTGATCGCCGCCGATCCGGCGCGCGGCTGGCGGGTGGAGGACCTGGCCGGCCAGGTCCACGTCAGTTCCCGCCATTTGTCGCGGCTGTTTCGCGAGCATGCCGGCGTATCGGTGCATGGCTATCACGCGGCGCTGAGGCTGGCCTTGGCCGGTCAATGGCGCGACGCCGGCCTGTCCAAGGAAAAGGCCGCGCTGGCGGCCGGTTTTTCCTCGGCGCGGCAGTTGAACCGGGCCGATGCGCGCCAGACATGACGGGAAGATGCGTTCCGGCTCTCAAGTTCCGGCTGTCAATGTCGATGTTGCGGTTGACGTTCCTTTAGATCGCTTCATAATTCGAACAACATCCAACGGTACTTGCCATGAAAACGATTCCCAGTCTTGCCTGCGTGTTTACTGTTCTGTTGGGGCTGTCCGCCTGCGCCACCGCCGAGCATCCCCCGGTGGTAGCGGCCGCCGCGCCCAAGCCGGCCGGCATGACGCCCAGCGGCGTCGGTTTCGTCGGCCCCGGCATCGAGACCGAAGCGCCCAAGGTGGTGGTCAAGGAAGTGAACCCCTATCAGCCCATCGTGGTGCGAGTGGTGGGCAGCGGCGCCGCGCCGTACACCTCCAGTCTGACCCCGTCGCAACGCAAGCTGCTGGCCTTGCGCGCCGCGCGGCTGGACGCTTTCCGCGCGATCGCGGAACAGGTGCAGGGCATGAAGCTGGTGGGCAATAGCTCGGTATCGAACATGATCGCCAACAGCGATAGCTTCCGCACCTATGTGGATGCCTATCTGCGCGGCGTCAACATCGTGTCCAACACCATGAAGCCGGACGGCACCAGCGAGGCGGTGGCCGAAATCATGCTGGACCAGGAGTTCTACAAGCAATTCCGCCAGGCGCTGGACAAGACCGGCAGCGTGATGAAGGCTTCGCAGGAAAACGCCACCGCCGGCCTGCAATGCGCCGACGGCAATTGCGGCGCCGCGCGCTACAGCAGCAACTACTATATGGCCCAATGATGCGGTTTCGCGTTTCCCCCGTGCTGGCCGCCGCGTTCGCGGCGGTTTTTGCGTGCTCGGCCGGCGCCGAGATCCTGAGCGCCGAGGGCGTGGCGGCGCTGGACGGCGGCGGCGCCGTCGCGCGTGAACAGGCGTTGCAGGACGCGCTGAAGATGATTGCGCTGCGCCAGGGCGCGCGGGTGGAAGCCTCGCAGGGGCTGGACTACGGCAGGAGCAGCGAATCCGGCAGCCTGACCCCGCTGGCGCCCGTGCGGGGTGAGGTCAAGGTGGTGAGCGAGTACCAGCAGGGCAAGCTCTACCATGTCAAGGTGGAGGTGGACACCTCCAAAGCGCCGCGTACCGCGCGCGGAACCGAAGCCGCCTGCGCGATGCCGGCCGGTCGCAGCCTGCGCCGCAAGATCGTCACCACCTATTTCCAGGTGGACCGCCCGGCGGAGGCGTCCGACATGCCGGAACTGGCCACCGGCTTGCCCACCGAGCTGTCGCGGCGGCTGGGCGCCAACCGCATGTACAGCCTGCTGGACGCCAACACCGTGTCGGTGCTGGCCGATTCGCGCATCGCCGAACCGGCGGCTGGCGCGGAAACCGTGCGCCGCATCGGCGAAACCGAGGACGCGCAGTTCGTGGTGGCGGGGCGGGTGCTGGCCACCGGCGTCACCGCCAAGGGCCTGCGCAAATCGCTGTATGAATCCAATAACACCAGCCAGCAGGGCACATTCTATAACGGTCCCTTCGCCGGTCTGTTCGGCGGCGGCGTCAAATACGTGCCCACCGAGCGCCAGTTCGACGCCGAGGTCTGGGTTTACGACGGCTTGACCGGCGCGCTGCTGGCGCGCGAGCGGGTGTCGGAGCTGGGCAAGGGCGAAGTGATGGTGAGCCCGCCGCGGCCGTTCGCCTCGGCCGCCTTCTGGCAGAGCGATTATGGCCAGGCGGTGGACCGCGCGCTGGACCTGGCCACCCGCAAGATCAGCGACGTGATTTCCTGCATCCCGTTCTCCGCCCGCATCGTCAAATTGTCCGGCCCGCGCCAGGTTTATATCAATGCCGGCTCGCTGGACGGCATCGCCGTCGGCGACAAATTCCTGATCTATCAGCGCAAGAGCGCGCAACCGGTGCGCGATCTGATCTCCGGCCGCGAACTGGGCGTGCCGGAAACCCTGGCCGGCGATGTCACCATCAGCCAGGTGCAGCCCAATTTCGCCATCGGCTCAGTGCAGGCGCCGGGCAAGGTGGCGGAAGGCGATTACGTGCGTTTCATGCCGCGACGCTGAAACGAAGCCGGCCCGGCGCTTGCATCCGGGCCGCTTGTCATGCCATTCGGCTGGCCGTAGACTGCGGCGCATGCCGATACCGCCCGCCACCCCCCGTCCCATTCCCGATAGTCCCGTTGATCCACTGCGCCGCGCCCTGCTCAAAGCCGGGCTGCTGAGCGCGGCGGCGCCGCTATGCCAGCCTTTACTGGCCTGGGCGGCGACCCCCGCCGGCACGGTGGTCAACGACATCACCGGCATGAACCCGGTGCTGGTCGCGCAAGTGGCGACGCCGCGCAGCAGCGCCGACATTCAGCAGGCGCTGCGACAATGGCCTGGCCCAGTGTCCATAGGCGGCGGCCGTTTCAGCATGGGCGGGCAGATCGCCAGCCCCGGCAGCCTGCATCTGGACATGAGGCGCTGCAATCGTCTGCTGAGCCTGGAGCCGCGGCAGCGGCTGGTCCGGGTCCAGGCCGGCATGAGCTGGCGCGAGCTGCAGCAATGGGTGGACCCGCACGGCCTGGCGGTGAAAATCATGCAAAGCTACGCCAACTTCACCATTGGCGGCTCCTTGTCGGTGAACGCCCATGGCCGTTACGTCGGGCTGGGACCGCTGGTGAACGCGGTGCGCTCCATCGTGATCGCGCTGGCCGACGGCAGCCTGCTTAAGGCCAGCCGCCAACAGCGGCCGGAGGTGTTTTTCGCGGCTATCGGCGCTTACGGCGCCTTGGGCGTGATCTGCGAGGTGGAGCTGGAACTGGCCGTCAATCAGCCGCTGGAGCGGCGGGTGGAACGCATGCGGCTGGACGCGTATCGCGACTTCTTCTTCAAGCATGTGCGCGCCGACAGCGGCGCGGTGATGCACAACGCCGATCTGGCGCCGCCTTACTTTCAGGAAGCCACCGCGGTGACCTGGCGCGTCAGCGATCAGGCCTTGACCGACAAGCGCAGACTGACGCCGCAGGGGCAGCGCTATTGGTTGCAGGAAGGGGCGATCCGCGCCTGGGCCGAACTGCCCGGCGGGCCGCTATTGCGCAAGAAGGTCGCCGATCCGCTGCGCTTCGCCCGCGCCGCCGTGCTCTGGCGCAACCGGGAAGCCAGTCTGGACGTGGCCTCGCTGGGCCGCATCGCGGATGACGGCCACAGCTTCGTGCTGCAGGAATATTTTGTTCCGGTGGCGAAGCTGGAACGTTTCGTTGCCGCGATGGCGGCCATTCTGGACACGCACCAAGTGGCCGCGCTCAATGTGTCCATCCGCCATTCGCCGGCGGATGCCGGCACCGTGCTGGCGTGGGCGCGGCAGGAGGTGTTCTCCCTGGTGCTGTATTACCGGCAGGGCAAGGACGAGGCCGCGCGGCGCCAGGTGGGAGTGTGGACCCGCCAATTGATAGACGCCGCGCTGGCTCAGGGCGGCAGCTATTACCTGCCTTATCAATTGCATGCCAGCCGCGAGCAATTCCAGCGGGCCTATCCCGATGCCGGCAAGCTGTTCGCCTTGAAGCGGACGCTGGACCCGGCCGGCCGTTTCCGCAATCAGCTGTGGAATAAATATCTGACGGCCTAAGAACCTGTTCAAAGTCTGCTGCGCTTCGGCGATACGGCGTTGAAAACCGCTTCGAAATGCTCATGTACCGAATGTACACTCCGCTTTCTCAGCCGTTTTCGCCTTGTCTCGCTCTTGCTCGCGAGACTTTGAACAGGCTCTAAGA
>NZ_JAJOHW010000037.1 GCF_021129195.1 Chromobacterium aquaticum
GGCCGGCGCGCTCCAGCGCCTGGCGCAGCCGCTCGCGCCGCACCGGCTTGAGCAGGTAGTCGACGGCTTCCAGTTCGAAGGCATCCACCGCGTATTGTTCGTGGGCGGTGGTGAAGATCAGCAGCGGCGCCAGCGGCTGGCGGCGCAGTTGCTGCGCCAGTTCCAGGCCGCTGATGCCGGGCATGGAGATGTCGGCCAGCACGATGTCGACGACGTTCTGCGTCAGCCAGGCCTGGGCCTGGCGGCTGTCGGTCAGGCAGTAGATATGGGGCAGGCCTTGCTCGCGCAGCAGCTGGCGCAGGCGTTCGCAGGCCAGCGGTTCGTCGTCCACCACCAGCGCGCGCCAGTCTTGCCAGGGGCTTACAGCACCCATTGCGGCTTGCCCAGCTTTTCCACCAGCATGCGCCAAGCTTGCAGGATTTTCTGGAATTTATTGTTGGTGGGGGCGAGGTCGCGCACCTTGCTCAGCATGTCGTGGGCGCGGCGCATATGGCTTTCGTGCCAGCCCTGGCGGTGGACGTAGGCCATGGTGGCGTTGATCAGGTTGAGCATGACCTGGATGTTCTGCGGCATTTCCTCGTGGGCTTTGACGAAGCGTTCGATGGCGGAGTCGAACTGGCCGGCCTGGGCTTCGCGCACCGCCTGGTTGTTGAGCTCCAGCACCGATTGCACATTGTCGGCGATCAATTGGCGGCCGTCCTCGCCCAGGCCCACTTCTTCGAACATGTCGCCGAAGCGCGCCAGCAGCTCCTCGTCGTCGTGATGGTTGCGCACCAGGTCGCGCATCACGTGGTTGCCGGATTCCTTGTGGCCTTGGGCGTAGCAGGCGCGGGCGAATTCCATTTGCGCGTCGCTGCTGAGCTTGGGCGCCAGCTGGCGGAACTTGGCCTCGGCGTCGGCGAATAGCTGGCGGGCCTTGTCGCGGTTGCCCTTTTTGTCCTGCAGCTGGCTGTCCACCACGCCGGCCATCCATTCGCCTTCTTCGTTGTAGCGGTAGTCGCGGCGCAGATTGGACAGGGTGCGGCCGACATTGGCGGTGTCGCCGCGCGCCAGTTGCACGCGCGCCAGCGCGGCGTAGTGGGTGGGGCTGCGGTGCCAGGTGTATTTGGCGATGTCCAGCGTGGTCTGGCAGGCTTCTTCCGCCACTTCCAGCTGATTGTTGAGCAAGGCCACTTCCGCCAGTTGCTGCTGGCGGCGGAACACCACCGGGGAGATGTCGGTGGCTTGCTTGAGCGTGGCCTGGGCCTCGTCCAGATTGTGGTTGTTGCGGTAGAGCTTGGCCAGCCAGTCGTAGGCTTCCATCACCCGGTCGTTGTCGGTGAGCACTTCTTCGAACAGCAGCCGCGCTTCGTCGTAGGCTTTCAGGCCGGTCAGCGATTTGGCCAGGCCCATCTTGGCCCAGGGCACCGGCTTGAGGCGCAGCACGTCCATGTACAAGGAGCGCGCGCTGTCGAAGTCGCCTATCTTCAGCGCCAGCGAGCCCTTGAGTTTCATGAAGTCCAGCGTGAATTCGCCGCGTTCGCCGATCAGGCGCGAGCAGACTTCGATGGCGGACAGGTATTCGTGGCGCATGATGGCTTCATCCACCAGGCGGAAGGCTTCGCGGCGGCGCATCGCCTTTTCCAGCCGTTCGCGCAGCACTTCGCCGGTGAAGGGCTTGAGCAGGTAGTCGTCCGGCGCCAGTTCCGCGGCGGAGATCACGCGCTGGGAGCGGCGCTCGCCGGTGACGATCATGAATACACAGGACTGTTTGATCAGATTGCGTTCCTTCACCTCTTCGAACAGGTAAAGGCCGTCGTAACCGTTGCCCAGGTCGTAGTCGCACAGCACGACGTCGAATTCGTATTTGCCCATCTTGGCCAGCGCGTCGCCGGCCTTGCTGGCGTATTCCACCTTGTCGGCGCCGAAGGACGACAGGGTCATCGCCAGTGCGCGCTGCATCTCAGGCAGGCTGTCGATGATCAGGAACAGGCGCTTGCTGTACGGGTCGTCGTAGCCCTTCCGCGGCGCGGCGCCGGTCTTGGCGGCGGCGGCAACGCTTTGGAAGGTGGTCGAGTTGGTATTGGCTGTGCTCATCTCGCTATCTTTGACGATTCTCCGCAAACTGTCATCAGTGTGACTTACAAAAATCGCTCAAGCGGGGCGAGCGGCTCAGCCCGCGCTCAGTTTGGCGTAGCGCAGGTCCAGCCACTTCACGCCGTGCTCGGCGAAATTGATTTGCAAGCGCACATCCTCGCCGCCGCCTTCGGCATTGATCACCACGCCGCTGCCGAACTTGGCGTGTTCCACCGATTGGCCGATGCGGAAGCCCTGGCTGTTGTCGGCCGCCACGCGGCCCACCTTGGGGGCCGTGCGCCAGGATGCGCTTGTCGATGCGTTTGTCTTGGCCGGCGCTTTCACTTTAGCAGATAGGTCGTGGGTGAGTTCCGCCGGGATTTCGTCGACGAAGCGCGAGCGGATCGGGTAGCGGCTCTGGCCATGCAGCATGCGGCTTTGCGCGCTGGACAGGTAGAGCCGTTGGCGCGCGCGGGTGATGGCCACATACATCAGCCGGCGTTCTTCCTGCAGGCCCTTGCCGTCGTTCATGCTGTTTTCGTGCGGGAACAGGCCTTCTTCCAGGCCGGAGACGAAGACGGCATCGAACTCCAGGCCCTTGGCGGCGTGCATGGTCATCAGCTGCAGCGCGTCGCTGCCGGCTTCGGCCTGGTGTTCGCCGGCTTCCAGGCTGGCGGCGGTGAGGAATTCGGTCAGCGCCTGCGCCGGCTCGTCCGGCATGAAGCCGGTGGCGGCGTTGATCAGTTCGTCCAGGTTGGCCAGCCGTTCCTCGCCTTCCTTCTTGTCTTGCTCGTACATCGCGCGCAGGCCGGAGTCGTCTATGGCCAGGCTGACGGCCTCGGCCAGCGGCAGCTCGCGGCCGCGCTCGCGCATGCGTTCCACCAGCAGCACGAATTCGCCCAGCTTGGCGGCGGTGCGGCCGCCGCCGGAGGCGCAGGCCGCCTGCCACAGGGTGACGCCCTGTTCGCGGCTGACCGCTTGCAGGCCTTCCACGGTGCGCGCGCCGATGCCGCGCGCCGGCACATTGATCACGCGCAGCAGCGCGTTGTCGTCTTCCGGATTGGCGATCAGGCGCAGATAGGCCAGCGCGTGCTTGATTTCCTGGCGCTCGAAGAAGCGCAGGCCGCCGTAGATGCGGTAGGGAATCTGGGCGTTGACTAGCACGTGTTCCAGCAAGCGCGACTGAGCGTTGGAGCGATAGAGCACGGCCATGTCGGACAGATTGAAGCCGTCGCGCTTGAGGCTGCGCACTTCGTCGATGATGAATTCGGCTTCCTCGCCGTCGGAGTAGGCTTCGAACAGGCGGATTTTTTCGCCTTCGCCGGCGTCGGTCCACAGGTTCTTGCCCAGCCGGCCGTCGTTTTGCTCGATCAGCGCGTTGGCGGCGTTGAGGATATTGCCCATCGAGCGGTAGTTCTGTTCCAGCCGCACCGGTTCGCTGACCGAGAAATCATTCAGCAGGGCGCGCATATTGCCCACTTCCGCGCCGCGGAAGGCGTAGATGCTCTGGTCGTCGTCGCCGACGGCGAACAAGGAGCCGCCATCGCCGGCCAAGAGCTTGAGCCAGGCGTACTGCAGGCGGTTGGTGTCCTGGAACTCGTCTACCAGGATGTGGCTGAAGCGGCTGCAATAGTGCTGGCGCAGCGCCTGATTGGCGCTCAGCAATTCGTAGCTGCGCAGCAGCAGTTCGGCGAAATCCACCACGCCTTCGCGGCGGCACTGGGCGTCGTAGGCGGCGTACAGTTCCACCAGCTTGGCTTCGTAGAGATTGAGCGCCGGCGGCAGCCTGTCGGCGCGCAGGCCGGCTTCCTTGCTGCCGTTGATGAAGCTTTGCACCGCGCGCGGCGGGAATTTCTCGTCGGACAGCTCCAGGCTTTTCAGCAGGCGCTTGATCGCCGCTTGTTGGTCGGCGGAGTCCAGGATCTGGAAGGTTTGCGGCAGGCCGGCGTCGCGGTAGTGGGAGCGCAGGAAGCGGTTGCACAGGCCGTGGAAAGTGCCTATCCACATGGTGCGAACGTTCACCGGCACCATGGTTGCCAGCCGGGTCTGCATTTCGCGCGCGGCCTTGTTGGTGAAGGTCACCGCCAGAATGCCGCTGGGGCCGATTTGTCCGGTGGACAGCAGCCAGGCGATGCGGGTGGTCAGCACCCGGGTCTTGCCGCTGCCCGCGCCGGCCAGCACCAGCGCGCTCTTGGCGGGCCAGGTGACGGCGCGCAGTTGTTCTGGGTTGAGGCCGGCGAGGAGATCTGTCATGGCGATGCGTCTATCAGGTTCAGGCAAAACGCCATTTTACACCAGGCGTCGGCATCGTCGGCATTGCGTGGGGAAAAGCAAAAATGGCAGCCGGGAGGCTGCCATTTTGAAGAGGCCGGGTTCAGCGTTCAGCGTTTCTCGCCCAGTCGAAACTGGGGCGGAAGCTGTCCGTCAAGGTCAGCGCCATGCTGGCGGTGATGTGATCCTTGTCCTGGTAACGCACTTTGCCGTCGCGGCTGGCGAAGCAGGTCTTGGCGTCGCAGAACTGATCCAGGGGGTCCCACAAGCGGATATTGGCGTGACGGGCGGCGACGCGTTGCAGCAGCTGGACAATCTGCAGACGATGGCTCTCAACGTCCGCGCGCGGCGCGTTACATGCCGCGGCGCCCAAGCGGGCCACGCATTCCGGTGGCGACTTGCTCATTTCCGCCTCTGGCAGCACCAGGACGATTTTCAGCCCCAGGCCGGCCATGTCTTGCGCGCTGCGGTCTAGCGATTGTTCCAGGACTTGCAGTGAGGAGGCGCGGTCCAGCGGAGCGATGCCGGCCTTCATACCGCCGGATACGCTGGGGACGCCTTCGAGACCGGCGGCCACCAGACCGGTCATGGCCGGTCTGCCCGGCAGATCTTGGGCGGTATAGCTGTTCCAACGCGCGTTGAGCAGCACGCCGGTGACGCCTTGGGCCGCCAGCTGCGGCAATTCCGCGCGCACGGCCCGCGCGAAGCTGGGGCACCAACTGCGTTTTTTGCCTTCGCCCACCGGCATGGCGTCGGCCAGCGGCGGGCAACCGTGGTAGACCCGGCGCAGGATGGCGATGCTGCGCTCCTTGGCCAGCGCGTCGTACAGCGGCATCAAATGGTCAGTGTGGGAATCGCCCCAGGCCAGCAGTTTAAGCGGCGCGCCGGGCGCGCCGATCAGGCATTGGTCGCGCGGGGACAAGGGAACGCCTGCGGCCGGCATGCCGCAATCGCCGACAAAATGGAAAGCGTCGCGCTTGGCCTGCAGAATGCTTTGCTGCCCCGGCCAAGGAAAGTGCTTGGGCAAATACATGGCGACCGTGCCCAACAGCCATAGTCCGAGGGTGATTCCCAGGCCGGACCACAGCGTGGACTTGGTGTCGCGCAGCTTCCGCCATTGCCCCCGGCGCAGCGGTTGTTCCACATAGCGGTAACTCAGCCAAGCCAGAGCCAGCGCCAAGACGCCGCCTAGGAGCACGTCGCGGCCCAGATCGCGTTCACCCAGGCCCCAATAGCGGCCCAGCGCCAGCAAGGGCCAGTGCCACAAATAAAAGCCGTAGGACAGGAGGCCGATGCTGGTCCAGGGGCGGGAGCCGATGCGGCGGCTTATCGGATTGGACGGGTCCAGCATACCGGCCAGAATGAACAGCACGCTGCCAATGACCGGCAGCAATACGATGACGCCGGGAAAGACCATGCGTTCATTCAGCAGTGCGATGGACGCCAGCAGCAGCGCCAGGCCCAGCGCGGCGATGGGCAAAGCCAGGCGCCGGCCTCCGCGTGGGGGCGGCAGCAAGGCCAGCAGGGCACCGGCGGCGAACTCCCAGGCGCGGGCGGGCATCAGGTAAAAGGCTTGCGGCGTATCGCGATAGCTTAGCCATAAGCTCAAGCCCAGCGATCCGAGCAAGACCGCGCCCAGCGCTAGGCGCATGCGCAGGTCGGTGACATGGCGGTTCCCCTTGCTCAGGCGGAAGACGCCCCATAGCAGCAAGGGCCAGACCAGATAATATTGCTCTTCCACCGCCAGTGACCAAGTGTGCAGCAAGACTTTGAGGTCGGCGTCGGAGTCGAAATAATCGAAAGCGTGCTTGAGAAAGTGATGGTTGGCGGACAAGGTAGCGACCGCACGGACCTCCCGTCCCAGCTTGATCTGGTCGTCCGGCAGCATCACGAAGTAGGCTAGCGCCAGGCTGACGGCCAGTACCAGCGCCAGCGCAGGCGCAAGCCTGCGGATGCGACGAGCGTAGAAAGCCTTGAAGTCGATGCGCCCTTGCGCAAGCAATTCCTGCCGCAACAGGCCGCTGATCAGGAAACCGGAAATGACGAAGAATATATCTACGCCGACAAAACCGCCGCCGAATCCGGGCAAGCCGATGTGGAAAGCGACCACGCTGAGCACGGCCAGCGCGCGCAGGCCGTCGATGTCCGGCCGGTAAGCTTTGGCGTCGATACAGGAGTGAGGAGTGTGCGACATAGTGCGGAAGGTTCAAACCATGATTCTGGATTGAATAATGAAAAACAGAACATTCTATCCGTATTCCGGCTCAGCCTCCTGGTTTTATCACCATTAGAAAGTAGATGGCCAGCATCGCGCAGAACGCCGGATAGCCCAGATATTCCCAATAGCGGGCGTAACGCCAGTAGCGCGCCGGCAGCGGCTGGTCGGCGGCGACCGCGGCGCGGGCCATCGTCGCCATGCAGGTTTGCAGCCTCAGCACCGGCAGCCAGCACAGGCCGGCGAACAGGAACAGGCCGATGGAGGCGAGCAGCCAGCCGCTGCTGAGCGGCCAGCCGGCCTGGCGCGCCAGCCACAGGCCGGACAGCGGCTGGAAAATCACCGCCGGCGTGGTGAACCACCAGTCGGCGCGCACCACCAGCCGCGCCACTTCGGCCTGCGCCGCGCTTTGGCGGCCGCGGTTGGCGAAGAACATATAGAAGGCCGAGCCGAAGCCGGTGCCCACCATCAGGGTGGCGGACAGGATGTGCAGGGTCTTGACGATGAGATAGTCGTTCATCTGGAAATCTCCCGGCGGGCGCCCAGCCACAGCAGCATGGCCAGGATGGGCAGGTTTTTCACTAGGGGCGCGAACGGATGCAGCCAGTTTTCCGGCAGCCAGAGCGCCAGCGCCAGGCTGTAGCCGGCGACGGCGGCGGCCTGGGCCAGCCATAGAGCGCGGCAGGGGCGCCACAGCGTTAGCAGGCCGAAGGCGATATCCAGGCCGCAGGCGGCGAGGAAGAGCGGCGCGGCCCAGGCCGCCGGCAGCGGCAGCCGTTGCAGCAGGGCGATGGAGGCGTCCCAGCCGCTGAGCGGCGGTTGCAGGCCGCTCCACAGCCACAGCGCCGCCAGCGCGCATTCGATGCCGCGGGTGGAAGGGCTCATGGCGCTTCCCGGAATTGGCGGCTGGCCAGCGGCGCGCGTTGCAGCAGCCCGCCAAGCGCCGTGGGATCGCCGCAGCTGCCGCGGTTCAGCATGTCCAGGGTGTCGCGACTGAGCAGGCTGGTCGGCCAGCGTTCGGCCAGGGCGGCCAAGGTCCGGCTGGCCTGCGGCGGCAGGTTGAGGATGTAGGCGGGCGAGGGCTTGCCCTGCAATTGGCGCAGCTGCCGCAGATAGTCGGCCAGCGTCAGCGCTTCGGCGCCGACGAAATCGATCACGCCGTCGGGCGCGTCGTCGGCCACGGCCAACCGCGCCAGTCCGTCGATCACATCGTCGCGCGCCACCGGCTGCAGCCATTGACCGCCGCCGTCGGGCAGCAGCCACAGCGGCAGCCGCGCCAGTTGCAGCAGCAGGCGGCTGCTGGCGCCTTGCGGGCCGTAGATCAGCGAGGGGCGCGCAATGCGGGCTTCCAGGCCGCTGGCCAGCAGGGCGGCGTCGCCGCGGCCCTTGCTGGCCAGGAACAAGGTGGCGGCCTGTGGATCGGCGCCCAGCGCCGACAGCTGCACCCAGCGGCGCACATCGGCCTGGTAGGCCATGCTGGCCAGTTGCAACGGCCCCAGGTGGTGGATGGCTTCCAGCGCGCCGGCCGGCTGGTCCAGCAGTTGGCCGGCGGCGTTGACCACCACGTCGATGCCTTCCAGCCAGTGGCGCCAGTCGGCGCGCGGCTGACGCAGGTCCAGCTGTCGATGCGAGGGCGCGCTGACCTGGTGGCCATCCCGTTCCAGCCGCTGGCGCAGCGGCCGGCCGATGAAGCCGCTGCCTCCCAAGAGCAGTATCTTCATTGCGCAGCCTCCTGGGGCGCGACCGGCGCGGCTTGGACCTGATGGGCGCCGGGACGCGGCGCCACTTGCCGCCAGACCAGGCGCAGCAGCACCAGCAACTGCGCCACCACGCCCAGCAAGGCCCACATCAGGATGCCGCGGATGTCCTGCCACAGGGAGCTGGAGGGCGCGTCCGGCGCGAGCAGCAGCACGGCCAGCAGCGGACCGGCCAGGATCAGTATCAGGAAGGCGCGCTGCCAGAACGGCCCGCCAGAGCCGTGTTCGCACAGCGCCTGGGTCACTTGCCGCAAGGGGGCGGCCAGCAGCCACCAGCACAGCAGGCTGCACAGCAGGGGGACGATGATCATGCTGATGATGAATCCGCTCATGGTGTTCTCCTTTGTTTCTGAAATTTCTGTCAAAACAGAAATGTGATGGCAAAAAAATGCGCGGGGTTTCCGGCGGCGCAAGGCCGCCCGGTGCCGCCCGCGTGCGCGGCGAACTTATTTATCTCGTCCCAGCAGCTTCTGGATGCTGGCGCCCATCTTCAACACCCGGCTCAGCGTGGCGGTGGACAGCCGCAGCATTTCACGGGTCCAGGTGGTCAGCGTGTCCATGAACTGCCAGGTGTTGCGGATGCGTTCCTGCGCCAGCGGGCTTTCCTGTTGGAAGTCCGGGCTGTCTATGCATTCCTTCAGCACCTGCAAGGTGGGCTCGATTTCACGGCGTTGCCGTTCCGCGACGATGATGCGGAACAGTTCCCAGACGTCGCCCGAGGTCTCGAAGTGGTCGCGGCGGTCGCCCAGCACGTGCACGATGCGGATCAGCTGCCAGTTCTGCAGTTCTTTCAGGCTGTTGCTGATATTGGAGCGGGCCACATTGAGGGTGTCGGCCAGTTCTTCGGCGTTCAGCGGGCGGCCGGTGATGAACAGCAGCGCGTGTATTTGCGCGACGGTGCGGTTCACGCCCCAGCGGGTGCCCATTTCGCCCCAGTGCAGCACGAAGCGTTGAGATACGGGTGTCAGTTCCATGGCAGAAACAATAGTTGTTTCCGAAATTTCTGTCAATGCAGAAATTGATTGGCATGAAATTAAGGCAGGAACGGCGGAGAAAGGGCCGCGCCAGACAAAGGGCGCGGCGTTGTTGGCATCAGTGCTGGTGGAACAGGACGTTGTGTCCGGCTGAGCCGGTTTCGGCGGCTTGGGCCTTGCGGCCGCGGATGCGGTCCCATACTTTTTCGTGGAAGTAGTAGGCCACGGTGTTGACCAGGGGCTCCACCAGCGCCAATAGGCTGGAGACGCCGATATTGCCGGTCAGCAGATACGCCACGCTGAAGGCGACGGTGAAATGGCAGATAGCGAAGGTGATGGTCTTGAGCATGGCTGGGCTCCACATTGAGTATTTATTGAATGATAGTCATTATCATTTGTGTGGACCAGTTGAATATTTTGCTTAGAGCGATAGCATTTTACTAATGAGATTTTTGTTTTGATTGTGGATGGCTGCTGGCGGTAGCAGGAAGGCCGCTGCTGCGAGGAGCTTGGTGTCTGTTCGCGATCGCGCGAGCACAGGCGAGACAAGGCGTTGTGGCAGGGAGACGGTGGATGAGGCAGCGAAGTCGCATCCACCGTGTTACGCCGCGCGACGCGCGGCGGATCGTAAACAGGTTCTTACATCTTGACGCCCAGTTCGCGCAGACGCTCGTTCAGATAGCTGTCCGCGGTATAGCGCTCGGACAGCACTACTTCCGGGCGCGGGTGCAGGAATAGCGGCAGCGAGATGCGGTTCTTGCTCGCGCCTTCGCCGCTGGGGTTGACCACGCGGTGTTGGGTGGACGGGTAGTAGCCGGCAGACGCTTCTTGCAGCATGTCGCCGATATTGACCACCAGGGTGCCGAAATCACAGGGCACGTCCAGCCATTCGCCTTGCTTGTCCTGCACTTGCAGGCCGGGCTCGTTGGCGGCGGGCAGGATGGTCAGCAGATTGATGTCGCCATGGGCGGCGGCGCGCAGCGATCCGGCCGGTTCCTGGCCGGTCAGCGGCGGGTAGCGCAGCACGCGCAACAGGGTTTTCTGGCTGTCGGCGATCATGTGCGACAGCGGCTCGGTGTAATGGGCGGCGATGTGGGCCGGGGTGTATTGCTGCACCCAGGACAGCAGTTCCTGCGCCAGCTGGTTGGCGATGGCGTAGTAGCGGTCGGTATCGGCCTTGAGCTGTGGCGGCACGCGGCCCCAGGGGTAGATGTGGAAGTATTCCTTGATGTCTTTCAGGGTTGCGCCCTTGGCGGTTTCCGACACTTCCGGCGAGAACCAGCCGTCCTGGCGCTCCATGGAGAAGGCGTAATCGTATTTGGCCTGGCTGTTGAAGAAGGCGAGCCAGTCCGCATAGATTTTTTCGACCAGGTCTTGGGGTACCGGATGATTGACCAGCACGCCGAAGCCGGTTTCGTGCAAGGAGCGGGTGAATTGTTCCGCGGCGTCCGGTGCGTGGTAATCGACAACTCTGACGTTCATGGGGTGGGGTTCCTGAGGATTGCAGGACGCTGCCATTCAATGGCGGGGCAGGCGTCAAGGGCTGGGATTTTACCCGCGCGCCTGTGCATCACCAAGCGCTTGCTGTAGTCCTTCAGGACAGATGTCGCGCTGTAGCAACTGGGCTTCAGGCGCCGCGGCGGATTCGCGGGGAAGAACCCGCCGCTCCAGCCGCGCTTTCGGCGCAGAATCGGCCCGTGCGCAGCAGTTGCTGCACGCGCCAGAACAGAAAATCGGATGAAACCAGCGCTTCGCGGATGTCGATGAACGCGGCGCCGACCAGGCGCTGGATAGCGAGCAGGTCCGCGCCGATCTGTTCCAGCAGCAGCGCATCGTAACGCTCCAGCGGCGCTTCGACGATGGCGTTGCCCTGCCAGCGGCGCAGGCCCAGGCCGTGTTCGCGCCAGTGGCGCCATTGCGCGGCCAGCGCTTGCCGTTCCGCGGCGCTGAGCGGGCGTTGCTGCGGCAGGCAGGCGGCCAGCCGTTCCAGCGGCAGCATGGCCAAGCTCCATTCCGCCATCTCGTCGCCGGCTTGCCAGGCCGGTTCCGGCACGGCGATGACGGACAGCGGGCAGTGCGCGGGCAGTTGCTCTGCCAACAGCGCCAGCGCCAGGTGGTCGCCGGCGTTGCGGCCCAGCCAGACGGTGAGCGGGCGCGGCTGTTCCAGCAGCCGCAGCAACGCCCTGCGGCTGACCTGATGCCGGCGCAGCCAATCGTCCTCGTATTCCGGCAGCCAGGGCTGGGCTTGCAGCAGTTGTTGGTGCCAGGCCAGGCGCAGCCCTTGATCGATGGCATCGGCGTCCAGCAGCGGACCGGCGCTCAGGTCTTCGATGAAGGCCAGCACTTCGCCGTCTAGCAGGCCGTCGCGCCGCAGCGCCTGCAGCATGCCGGCGCCGGAGTCGCCGACGGCGACGTGCAGCCGGTTCGCGCTCACACGCGCTGGTCCATGTCCAGCGCCGGCGTGCCTTCGCAGGCGCGCGCCACCACGCGGGCGGGCACGCCCACCACGGTGGTGTGGGCCGGCACGTCTTCCAGCACCACGCTGCCGGCGCCGATCTTGGCGCAGGCGCCCACCTGGATGTTGCCGAGGATGGAGGTGTTGGCGCCGATCAGCACGCCGTCGGCGATCTTGGGGTGGCGGTCGCCGTGCTCCTTGCCGGTGCCGCCCAGGGTCACGCCTTGCAGCAGCGAGACGTTGTCGCCGATGACGGCGGTTTCGCCGACCACCACGCCGGTGCCGTGGTCCAGCATCACGCCCTGGCCGATGCGCGCGGCCGGGTGGATGTCGGCGCCGGTGACTTCGGAGATGCGGTTTTGCAGGAACAGCGCCAGGGTTTTACGCTCTTCGCGCCACAGCCAGTGGGTGATGCGCTGGCACTGGATGGCGTGGAAGCCCTTGAAATACAGCAGCGGGGTGGAGTAGTTGTCGCAAGCCGGATCGCGGTCGAAACAGGCGCTGATGTCGGCGCGCGCGGCGGCGCTGATGGCCGGGTCGGCGTCCAGCGCTTCGCGGAACAGTTCCATCAGCGCGCGGGCGTCCATCACCGGGCTGGCGAGCTTGCTGGAAAGGTGGAAGGCGAGCACGTCTTCCAGGGTGTTGTGGCGCAGCACGGTCATGTGCAGGAAGCTGGCCAGCATGGGTTCATCCTGGGCGGCTTGCGTGGCTTCCTGTCGGATGGCGAGCCAGAGCGGATCGCCGTTTGCTTCGTTCATCTTGCAAAACTCCCTTGAGCTGCGGCGGCGCGCGCCTCAGCGGTCTTTCAATTGCCAGAACAGCGCGCGGTCGAACGGCGACCACCAGGCGGTGCGCACGCCGCTGGCGTCCAGCGCGTTGCGCACCCACTGGTTGCAGGTGGTCAATGGGCTGTAGCGGCCGTTGGCCAGGTAAAAGGCGTCCTGCTCATGGTAATGATAGCCCTGCATCCAGACGGCCTGTCCGGCGCCGTCGCGGGCGATGGCGGAGCGGATGTAGCCGGTCAGCCGCCGGTATTGTTCGGGCGTGAGCAGGATGCGACGGGTGGCGGCGTTTTCGCGCGGCGGCGGCAGGTATTCCACGTGCAGCACGGTGCCGTCCAGGCCGGACAGCGCGTAGAGCGCGTTGCCGGGGGTGAGGTCGGACCAATTCTGCGTGTCCAGGAAAAAGCTGCGGCTGCCCCAGCCTATGCCGACATAGGGCTGTTTGTCCAGATTAGGCCGGAGGCGCGGATGCTGCGGCGAAAACTCATTGTCCCAGTCCATGCCCGCGGCGCGGCGCGGCAGCAGCAGGCCGGCGTGCACGCCGTTGCTGTCGAGATAGACCGGAATACCGGCGGCCGGCGCGCGCCAGTCGCGGTTGGCGGGCAACAGGCCCAGGACCAGCGCGGTCAGCAGGTAGAGGAGCGGCAGGGCCAGCAGGCATAGCAAGCACCGCAGCGCGCGCCGGAACAGGCGCGGCCGCCGCGGGGGCAAGATTGTTGTCATGGGCGGAGCTTAGAGAAGGACGACGTCGAACTGCTCCTGGGTATAAGTGGCTTCCACCGACAGGGAGATCGGCTTGCCGATAAAGTCGATCAGCATCGCCAGGCTTTGCGATTCCTCGTCTATGAACATGTCGATCACCGATTGCGCGGCCAGGATGCGGTAGCCCTTGGCGTCGAACTGGCGCGCCTCGCGCACGATTTCGCGCTGGATCTCGTAGCACACGGTCTGCGCGGTCTTGATCTCGCCGCGGCCCTGGCAGGTGGGGCAGGGCTCGCACAGCACGTGGGCCAGGCTCTCGCGGGTGCGCTTGCGGGTGATTTCCACCAGGCCCAGGCTGGTGAAGCCGTTGAGGGTGACGCGGGTGCGGTCGCGCGCCATCGCCTTGGCCAGCTCCGCCAGCACCGCGGACTGGTGCTCGTCGTTGTCCATGTCGATGAAGTCAACGATGATGATGCCGCCGAGATTGCGCAGCCGCAGTTGCCGCGCAATGGTCTGGGTGGCTTCCAGATTGGTCTTGAAGATGGTTTCGTCGAAGTTGCGGTTGCCGACGAAGCCGCCGGTGTTGACGTCTATGGTGGTCATCGCCTCGGTCTGGTCGATGATCAGGTAGCCGCCGAACTTGAGGTTGACGCGGCGCGCCAGCGCCTTGTCGATCTCGGCCTCGATGCCGTGCAGTTCGAACAGCGGGCGTTCGCCGCTATAGCGTTCGATCTTGTCCACGGCGATCTGCACGTATTGCTCGGCGAACTCGACCATGCGGCTGTAGTTCTCGGTGGAATCCACCACCACCTGGTCGGTGAAGCCGCTGACCATGTCGCGCAGCACGCGCACCGCCAATGGCAGGTCTTCGTACAGCAGGCTTTGCGCCGGCAGGTGCTGGGACTTGTGGCGGATGTCGGACCACAGCTTGGACAGGTAGCCGATGTCGGCGGCCAGTTCGTCGTCGCGGGCGGTCTCGGCGCTGGTGCGGATGATGTAGCCGCGCGGGCTGTTGGCCGGCAGTAGCTTTTCCAGCCGGGATTTCAGGCTGTGGCGTTCGTTCTCGCTGTCTATTTTCTGCGAAACGCCGATGTGTTCTTCCTGCGGCAGATGCACCAGGAAGCGGCCGGCCAGCGATATCTGGGTGGACAGGCGCGCGCCCTTGGTGCCGATCGGATCCTTGATCACCTGCACCAGCACGGTCTGGCCTTCGAACAGCATTTTTTCGATGCGTTGCGGCTCGGTCGGGTGCTGGCGTTGCTCCAGCACATCGGCGATGTGCAGGAAGGCGGCGCGCTCCAGGCCGATTTCAATGAAGGCGCTCTGCATGCCGGGCAGCACGCGCTTGACCTGGCCCAGATAGATGTTGCCGACGATGCCGCGGCTGGCGGCGCGTTCCACGTGCAGCTCCTGGACCACGGCGTCTTCCAGCACCGCGACCCGGGTTTCCTGCGGCGTGATGTTGACCAGGATCTGTTCCTTGGGCCGCGGCAGATCGCGCGGCAGGGGTATCGATTGATGCAGCATGGTGGTCCCCCGCGCGCTTAAGGAAATTGAAAGCCGAATTCGCCGAGCAGCGCCGCGGTTTCGAAGATGGGCAAGCCCATGACGCCGCTGTGGCTGCCGTGGATGCGCTCGACGAAGACGCCGGCCTTGCCCTGGATGCCGTAGGCGCCGGCCTTGTCGAAGGGCTCGCCGCTGGCCAGGTAGCGTTCGATGTCCTGTTCGCTGAGCGGGCGGAAGAACACATCGGTGACCGAGGTCTTGAGCCGTACCTTGTCGTCCTCGCGCACGGCCACGCTGGTGATCGCCTGGTGGCTGCGGCCGGAAAAGGCGCGCAGCATGCGGCGGGCGTCGTCGGCGTTTTCCGGCTTGCCGAAGATTTCGCCGTCCATCGCCACCGTGGTGTCGGCTGCCAGCAAGGGCCGCGACGGCAGACCGCAGGACATCACCACCCGCCAGCCGGCTTCGGCCTTGGACAGCGCCAGCCGTTCGGTATAGGCGACGGCGGACTCGCCGGGCAGCACCGATTCATCGATATCGGCGTGGATGCGCTCCAGGTGCATGCCCAGCTGTTCCAGAATTTCGCGGCGGCGCGGGCTGCCGGAAGACAGGTAAATCCGGGTGTCATTTGCGGTCATGATAGTCTGCTCATTTGTTCTTTGGGTCGCTGCCTAGGTTACCAGACGCGTGATGCCGCAACCATCGAATCCGTCAGGCTCCGGGCGTTTTCAGGCCGGTACGGTCGGGTTTAATTGGTGTCAATTCGCTGTTTTTAAAGACATGGGCGCGGCGCGCGGGCGGGTTTTTTTCCAGGGCTCTGCTGCGGCGCGGCGCTGTCCCCGGTATCATGCCGGTTTGCTTCCGATGCCCCTGCCGTCATACCCCGATGCCGAACGCTAGCCCTCCCCCGTATGCCCGTGCCGCCACCTTGGCGGCCATTTTGTTGATCCTGTTCAATCCCTTGGGCATCGATCTTTACCTGTCGGCGATGCCGGCGATGCAACTGCATTTCCAGGCCGATGTCGCGCTCAGTCTCAGCGTGTTCATCTTCAGCCTGGGGCTGGGACAGCTGCTGTTCGGTCCGATGGCTGACCGCTTCGGCCGCAAGCCGGTGGCGCTGGGCGGTTTGCTGTTGTACGCGGCGGCCGCGTTTGGCGCCAGCCGCAGCGACAGCCTGAGCGGCTTTCTGGCCTTGCGCATGCTGCAGGGCCTGGGCGCCAGCGCCAGCTCGGTGTGTGCGTTCACCCTGGTGCGTGATTGTTTTTCCGGCAATGCCGCGGCGCAGCGCTATAGCCTGCTCAACGCCGCGCTGAACGTGGTGCCGGCGATGGCGCCGCTGTTGGGCGGCTGGCTGACCGCGCGCTGGGGCTGGCAGTCCTGCTTCCTGGTGCTGGGCGGCAGCGCGGTGCTGGCCAGCGCGTGGCTGGCCTGGAAGATGCCGGAAACCCGGCCCGCGGCTTCCAGCGCCGCCGGCCCGGCGATGGGCATGCGCCAGGTGCTGGCCACCCCGGCGCTGCGTCGTTACGGCGCTTGCTGCGCGACCGCGCTGGCCTTGATCGTCAGCTATGTGACGCTGGCGCCGATGGTGTTGATCGAGCGCGGCGGCATCAGCACCACCACCTTCGGCCTGCTGTTCGGCGGCAATGCCTTGCTGGTGATGGCGGCCAGCTTCCTCGGCCTGAAGCTGATCGGCCGTTTCGGCCAGAAGGCCATGCTGCGCTACGGCCTCAACATCATGCTGCTGGCGGGGGTCTTGCTGCTGGCTTTGTCCGGCCAGCCGGGCGCCTGGCACTATATGCTGCCGATAGGCGTGCTGAGCGTGGGTTTCGCCTGGACGCTGGGTCCCGCCAGCGGCATGGCGATGGCGCCGTTCTCCCAGGCCGCCGGCCGCGCCGCCGCCTTGCTCGGCTGCGCTCAGATGCTGTTCGCATCGGCGGTGTCGGCCGGCCTCGCCGCCCTGCCGTTGCCGGGCGAGTGGGCGCTGGGCGCGACGGTATTGCTCTTGGCCGGCGCCTGCCGTTGGCTGACCCGTTCGACGGCGGCGATTCGGGAAAATACCCACTGATTTTCAAGCGTTTGACATGTATTGTGAGATTTGTGGCGCCGGTCCCGCTTTAGCGCTTGTCTGGCAGCCTACAATCGGCAGACAATTGGCCCAAACTTGAAAATTGACTTCTACAATGAAGCGCGGCGGCAAGCCGCCCGGCGCTTCTCCGCTCTTTCGCACTGATTAGCAGGTTTCATGAACAAACATATTCCGCGCAAGCGTTTCGGCCAGAATTTCCTGCAGGACGCCAGCGTCATCGCCAATATCGTGCATGCGGTGAATCCGCAGCCGGACGATGTCGTCATCGAAATCGGCCCCGGCCTGGGCGCGATCACCAAGCCGCTGCTGGCCGCGCTCAAGCATTTGCACGTGGTTGAGATCGACCGCGACATCATCAGCCGCCTGCAGACGGAGTTTCCGGCCGAGCGTCTGAGCATACATGCCGGCGACGCGCTGGCTTTCGATTTCGCCTCGGTGGCGGAAGGCAAGCTGAAGATAGTCGGCAATCTGCCGTACAACATTTCCACGCCGCTGCTGTTCCATCTGGCCACTTACGGCCAGAAGGTCACTGACATGCACTTCATGCTGCAAAAAGAGGTGATCGAGCGCATGGTGGCGGAACCGTCCACCGCCGATTACGGACGGCTGACGGTGATGTTGCAGTACCGTTTTGAAATGGAGAACATCCTGCACGTTCCGCCGGAAGCGTTCTGGCCGCCGCCGAAGGTGGACTCCGCCGTGGTGCGCATGATTCCGGCGCCGGGCCGTTGCGGCGTGGCCAGCGACGAGCTTTTGCTGGAGCAAGTGGTGACCACGGCGTTCTCGCAGCGGCGCAAGACGCTGAAGAACAATTTGAAGGGCCTGCTGGACGCGGACGGCTTCGCCGCGCTGGAGTTGGACCCCGGCCTGCGCCCGGAAAACCTGCCGGTGGAGGATTACGTCCGCCTGGCCAATTATCTGAGCGCGAAGGGCCACAAGGCCAAGCGTCAGTAAGCGGGTCTTACACACCAAAAAATACGAGCGGGCGTTCAGCGCCCGCCGCACTACAAAGAGTCGTCCGTTCCCGCCGCTTGATCGGCGGGGATTGTCTATCACAGGAAGTGAACAAGGAGAAACTTCATGCGTATTCGCTCTACCCTGATCTGTGCCGCCACTCTGGGCGCCTTCTGCGCCACTCCGGCCATGGCCGCCGAACTGACCGGCACCTTGAAGAAGATCAAAGATTCCGGCGTGATCGTGCTGGGCAACCGCGATGCCTCGATCCCGTTTTCCTACTACGACAACAACCAGAAGCCGGTGGGCTATTCGGTGGACCTGGCCAATAAAGTGGTCGAGCAGGTGAAAAAAGAGCTGAAAATGCCGAACCTGCAGGTCAAATACAATCTGGTGACCTCCCAGACCCGGATTCCGCTGGTGCAGAACGGTACCGTGGATCTGGAGTGCGGCTCCACCACCAATAATGTGGAACGCCAGAAGCAAGTGGGCTTCTCGGTGGGCATCTTCGAGATCGGCACCCGCTTGCTGACCGCCAAGACCTCCGGCATCAAGGATTTCCCGGATCTGAAGGGCAAGAACGTGGTGACCACCGCCGGCACCACCTCCGAGCGCCTGATCAAGGCGATGAACGCCGACAAGAAGATGGGCATGAACATCATCTCGGCCAAGGACCACGGCGAATCCTTCCTGATGCTGGAGTCCGGCCGCGCCGCCGCCTTCATGATGGACGACGCGCTGTTGTACGGCGAAATGGCCAAGGCCAAGAATCCGGCCAACTGGGTGGTGACCGGCAAGGCCCAGTCCTACGAGATCTACGGCTGCATGCTGCGCAAGGAAGACGCCGCCTTCAAGAAGGTGGTGGACAGCGCGCTGAGCAATACCTTCAAGTCCGGCGAGGTCAACAAGATCTACGCCAAGTGGTTCACCAGCCCGGTGCCGCCCAAGGGCCTGAACCTGAACTTCCCGATGTCCGATGAATTCAAGGAGCTGATCGCCAAGCCGACCGACAAGTCTGCCGAGCAGATGTAAGTCGCGGTTGGCGCGTCGCCGCCCCGTCCTCCTCGCTGTCGCGCGGAGCCCGGGGCGCGCGGCCGTACCCGCTTTCTTTGTGTGTGGCTGGCCGTGTGCGCCGGCCGCGGCCCGCCGGCAGCCGGCGGGCTGGCGTTGTGGGAGTGAAGCATGAATTACCACTGGGACTGGATGGTGTTTTTCAAGTCCACCGGGGTGGGTAGCGAAATCTATCTGAACTGGTTCGTCACCGGCCTGGGCTGGACCATCGCCGTGGCGCTGGCCGGCTGGGCGATCGCCTTGGCGCTGGGTTCGGTGCTGGGCGTGATGCGCACGGTGCCGAATCGCTGGGTGGCCGGCATCGCCGCCACCTATGTCGAGTTGTTCCGCAATGTGCCCCTGCTGGTGCAGCTCTTTGTCTGGTACTTCCTGATTCCGGATCTGCTGCCCGAGGGCATGCAGACCTGGTTCAAGCAGGACCTGGCGCCGGCCACTTCCGCCTTTTTGTCGGTGGTGGTGTGCCTGGGGCTGTTTACCGCGGCGCGGGTGTGCGAACAGGTGCGCACCGGCATCGAGGCCTTGCCGCGCGGCCAGCGCAATGCGGCGCAGGCCATGGGTTTCACCCTGCCGCAGGTCTACCGCCATGTGCTGCTGCCGCAGGCTTTCCGCATCATCATCCCGCCGCTGACCAGCGAGTTTTTGAATATTTTCAAGAACTCCTCGGTGGCCTCGCTGATCGGCCTGATGGAACTGCTGGCGCAGACCAAGCAGACCGCGGAGTTTTCCGCCAACATCTTTGAGGCCTTCACCCTGGCCACCATCATCTATTTCGTGCTCAATATGAGCTTGATGACGCTGATGGCCTGGATCGAGCGGCGCGTGCGCATTCCCGGCATGATGGGGGGCAAGTGATGGAATTGGATTTCAGTCAGATCGTTCCGGCGCTGCCGGGATTGTGGCAGGGCATGCAGCTGACCCTGAAGTTGTTGGTGATGGCGGTATTGGGCGGCGTGGTGTTGGGCACCTTGCTGGCCTTGGCGCGGTTGTCCGATCACCGGGTGCTGGCGCCGCTCGCCAAGTTCTACGTCAATTACTTCCGTTCGATTCCGCTGCTGCTGGTGATCTCCTGGTTCTACCTGGTGGTGCCCATGCTGTTGAACTGGATCACCGGCAATCTGGAGCCGGTGGGCGCGTTCACCTCCTGCCTGGTGGCCTTCGTGATGTTCGAGGCGGCGTATTTCTCCGAGATCGTGCGCGCCGGCATCCAGGCCATTCCCAAGGGCCAGGCCGGTGCCGCCTACGCGCTGGGGATGAATTACGGCCAGGTGATGCGGCTGGTGATCCTGCCGCAGGCCTTCCGCAAGATGACGCCGCTGCTGTTGCAGCAGTCCATCATCCTGTTCCAGGACACTTCGCTGGTGTACGCTGTCGGTTTGATGGATTTTCTCAATACCGCCCGCTCCAAGGGCGATATCGTCGGCTTGCCGCATGAGTTTCTGCTGTTTGCCGGCGCAGTCTATTTCGTGATCAGTTTCGGCGCTTCCGTGTTGGTGAAGCGCATGCAGAAAAGGTTGGCTGTATGAGCGCAATGATTTCCCTGAAGCAAGTCAGCAAGTGGTACGGTCAGTTCCAGGTGTTGACCGATTGCAGCACCCAGGTCGCCAAGGGCGAGGTGGTGGTGGTGTGCGGGCCGTCCGGTTCCGGCAAGTCCACGCTGATCAAGTGCGTCAATGCGCTGGAGCCGTTCCAGAAAGGCGAGATCATCGTCGACGGCATTTCGGTGGGTGATCCCAAGACCGATCTGCCCAAGCTGCGCAGCCGCGTCGGCATGGTGTTCCAGCATTTCGAGCTGTTTCCGCACCTGTCCATCACCGAGAACCTGGCCATCGCCCAGGTCAAGGTGTTGGGACGCGGCCAGGACGAGGCGCGCGACAAGGGCCTGAAACTGCTGGACCGGGTGGGCCTGAAGGCGCACGCCGACAAATTTCCCAGCCAGTTGTCCGGCGGCCAGCAGCAGCGGGTGGCGATTGCGCGCGCGCTGGCGATGGACCCGATCGCGATGCTGTTCGACGAGCCGACCAGCGCGCTGGACCCGGAGATGATCAACGAGGTGCTGGACGTGATGACCGAGCTGGCGCACGAGGGCATGACCATGATGTGCGTGACCCACGAGATGGGCTTTGCCCGCCGCGTGGCCAATCGCGTGATCTTCATGGACCAGGGTCACATCGTCGAGGATTGCGACAAGGACGAATTCTTTGGCGATATCGATGGCCGCTCCGAGCGCGCCCGTCACTTCCTGTCCAAGATTCTGCAGCACTAAGAGCCTGTTCAAAGTCTCGCGAGCAAGAGCGAGACAAGGCGAAAACGGCTGAGAAAGTGGAATGTACAAGCGGTACATGAGCATTTCGAAGTTGTTTTCAACGCCGTATTGCCGAAGCGCAGCGGACTATGAACAGGTTCTAAGCCAGGTTCTGGCTAAAGAGAAGCCCGCCGTTTGGCGGGCTTTTTCTTTGGGCGATCCGATCAGTTGCCGTTCTTGATCTGTTGGCCGACCTGGTTTTCTTCCTGGTTCAGCGTGTTTTGCTCCTGCTTGGTGATGTGGCCGTGGTCCATCTTGGCCATGCCTTGTTCCTGCTGGCGGATATCGCGGTCTTCGCGGTGCAGCTTGCGCGCTTCGTCGCGGCTGATCTTGCCGTCCTTCAGCTCCCGATTGATGCGGTGGTCCTGATGGTGCAGGCGCTGATTGATTTCCTCGCGGCGCGGATGCTCTTTCTGCCATTCGGATTCGGCCCGGGCCTGGGCGGCGAACAATAGGCTGGCGGCGAGCAGGCTGGCCAGCATGAGGGGGCGAGCGTTCGTTTTCATCTTGATCTCCTTGGATGGCAATGACTGCCAGATGTGAGCCTAGGAGAGAATGCCGCAAGTGTTTGTTAAGGCTGGTTAATCTGTGTTGCCGCAGGCCGGTGGCGACATGAAAACTGAGAAATCCCCGTCCGCGGGAGCGTGTCGCAGCAGAAAGGCCAGCTTGGCGGCGCGGTCCAGGCGCTTGAACGCGTGTTCGGCCTTCAGCGCCTCGGAGCGGCCGGCGCAGACCAGCACTAGGGCCAGCGCTTGTGGCGGATTGAGCCGGGTGTAGCGCGCGCCCTTGCCGGCGGCATGCTGGGCGTAGCGGCGCGCCACATCGGTGGTGACGCCGGTGTAGAGCGCGCCGTCGCGGCAGCGCAGCACATATAAAAACCAGGGCCGGGGAGTGCCCCGGCCCTGTGTCTGCGTGGAAGCGGTGGACTTAGATGCTGGCATCCAGATTGGCCAGCGGGCTGATCAGCACCCGCTCGGTACGGTTGCCTTTTTGCAAGGTGACGCGCAGCTTCCATTCGCCGACGGTGATTTCATCGCCCTCGCGCGGAATGCGTTCCAGGCAGTCCATCAACAGGCCGGCCACGGTGTGGAAGTCTTCATCCTCGAAATCGCCCAGCACGATGTGCTGCTCCAGCGTCACTAGCTCCAGGCTGCCTTCCACGTCGTAGCTGCCGTCAGCCAGTGGCATGATGGCCGGCCGCTCGTGGCGCTCGTGCTCTTCCGGGAACTCGCCGGCAATCGCTTCCATCAGGTCCTTCTGGGTGACGATGCCTTCCAGGCTGCCGAACTCGTTGACCACGAAGGCCATGTCCGCCGAATGCTGGCGGAAGCTTTCCAGCGCCTTGAGCACGGTGACGGTTTCCGGCAGCACCAGCGGCTGGCGCAGCGCGGCGTCGATATTCATTTCACCGCCGTCCAGCAGCTGGGTCAGCAGATCCTTGCGCGCGACGATGCCCAGCGGCTCGTCTATGCTGCCATCCTTGATCACCACCAACCGCGAGTAGGGGCTGTCGCGCAGCACCTTGCGCTGCGCGTCCTGGCCCTGGCTCAGGTCCAGGCGGTGCACGTCGGCGCGCGGGGTGGCGATCACGCGGATAGGCCGCTCCGCCAGCGTCAGCACGCTGTGTATCATCGCGCGCTCGTTCTGGGCGAAGGCTTCCTGGGCTTCGGCATCCTTGCTGTCTTCCACCTTGCCTTCGTCGGCGCTGGGGCTGGTCAGCTTGCTGCCCATCAAACTGAGCACCGCGTTGGCGGTGCGTTCGCGCAGCGACTGGCTGCGGTTCAGATAACGGATGCGGTTGGCCTGCGACACCTGGTTGAAGGCTTCGATCAGCACTGAGAAGCCGATGGCCGCGTACAGATAGCCCTTGGGAATATGGAAGCCGAAGCCTTCGGCCACCAGGCTGAAACCAATCATCAGCAGGAAGCCCAGGCACAGCATCACCACGGTGGGGTGGGCGTTGACGAAGGCGGTCAGCGGTTTGCTGGCGGCAATCATCATCATCATGGCGATGATGACGGCGAGCATCATCACCGGCAGGTGTTCGGCCATGCCGATGGCGGTGACCACCGAGTCGATGGAGAACACCGCGTCCAGCACCAGGATCTGGGCGACGACGGTGCCGAAGGCGGCATAGGCTTTCTGGCCGTTGCTTTTGACTTCATCCACGCCTTCCAGGCGTTCGTGCAATTCCGTGGTGGCCTTGAACAGCAGGAACACGCCACCGCCCAGCATGATGAGATCGCGCCCGGAGAAGGGCTGGCTGAACACGTGGAACAGTGGCGCGGTCAGCGTGACCAGCCAGGAAATGCTGGCCAGCAGGATCAGGCGCATGATCAGGGCCAGCGACAAGCCGGTGATGCGCGCGCGGTCGCGTTGGTGCGGGGGGAGTTTTTCCGCCAGGATGGCGACGAAGATCAGGTTGTCAACGCCTAGCACCACCTCCAGGATGATCAGCGTGAGGAGGCCCAGCCAGGCAGAAGGATCAGACAGCCACGAAACGTCCATGATGAAAGCGCAAATTCCTTATAAATAAAAACGGGGTAAAAATAGCACAGTCGGAGTGGGATTAACAAAATTCCCTTGTCCGATGCGCGGAACTCATGAAAAAACCCCGCCGCGGCGGGGTTCGTCCACTCGGCTCACAGGCCGCCGTAGGAGTGCAGGCCGGCCAGGAACATATTGACGCCGAGGAAGGCGAAGCTGGTGACCAGCAAGCCCCCCACCGCCCACCACGCCAGCGGCGCGCCGCGCCAGCCCTTGACCAGGCGGATGTGCAGCCAGGCGGCGTAGTTCAGCCACACGATCAAGGCCCAGGTTTCCTTCGGGTCCCAGCTCCAGTAGCCGCCCCAGGCGTCGGCGGCCCACATCGCGCCCAGGATGGTGGCGATGGTGAAGAACAGGAAGCCGACGGCGATGGCCTTGTACATCACCTCGTCCAGCACTTCGGCCGGCGGCAACTTGTCCCGCAGCCAGCCCTTCAGCGCCAGCAGTTCGGCGACGCCGAGCATGGCGGCGATGGCGAAGGCACCGTAGCCGACGAAGTTGGCCGGCACGTGTATCTTCATCCACCAGGATTGCAGCGCGGGGATCAGCGGCTGGATTTCATGGGCCTGGCGGTCGAAGGTATACCACAGGATGAAGCCGACCGAGGCGCAGATCACCAGCAGCACGAAGCCGCCCATCTGGCGCGCCGCGTACTTGGCTTCGTAGTACAGATACATCAGCGCGGTGATCAGCGTGAACAGCACGAAGACTTCGTACAGATTGGATACCGGGATGTGGCCGATGTCCGGGCTGATCAGATAGCTTTCGTACCAGCGGGTGAACAAGCCGGCCAGCCCCATCACCGCCGCGGCCCAGGTCAGGCCGCTGCCCATGCGGTTCAGCGTGTCGGAACGGGTCAGCAGCCCGCACCAGTAAGCGAAGGCGGCCAGGAAGAACAGCGTGCACATCCACATGATGGAGGACTGGCTGGACAGCATGTATTTGAGCAGGAAGGCGGTTTGGCCGCGCGCCAGCTCATGCTGGTAGACCTGTATCGCCAGCAGCGAGATACAGCCGGCCAGCGGGAAGAACCAGCGCCAGGGTTTCCAGAACCAGCCGAGTCCGATCAGGCCCAGCGCCGAGCCAGCCAGGATGGCCTGCTCGTAGACGTCCATGTAATGGTTGTACAGCGCATAGCTGTAGCCGGCGGCGGCCAGCACCAGCAGCGCGTACAGCCAGTCGGCCAGGTTCAGCCGTTTCAAAAGCGGCTGCTGCGAGAAAGAAGCGTGGGCCAGTTCCATCATGCACCTCGTACCAGCTGTTTGATGAGTTGAGTATGGCGCGCAAAGTCGCCGTCCAGGTCGCGATTATGCCGGTTCGACGTCATCGCCACCCGTACTTCGGTACTGTTGACGCGCACCCACAGGCGCAGTTCGCGCACGTAGAACATCAGGATGATGCCGAATACCAGCAGCAGCGAACCCAGGTAGACCAGGGTTTTGCCCGGCGAACGGGTCAGTTGCAGGCCGGAGGCCTGTACTTGCTCGAAGCCGTCCAGCTGCAGGAACACCGGCGTGCCGTAATCATGCAGCGCGCTGACCGCCACCAGGCTGTCCAGCAGGAAGCGGTAATGGCCGCTGTCCAGCGGCATCGGTTTCTGGCCGGCTTTTTCATCGGCCACCGCCATCACATCGACTACCGCGCCTTGCAGGATCTTGATGTAAGTCTGCGCCACCGCCTGGCGTTTATCCTGCGGCACCCTATCGTCCAGGAATTTCTCCAGGCCGATGAAGCCGCTGTCGCCAAAGCGCGCCAGCACCCATTTGACGCTGTCGGTGAACTGCTGCTGCATCGCCGGGCTGATGGCGTCGCCCTTCAGCGCCTTTTGCGCGGCGCGGCGGGCGATTTCATCATAGCGCGCCGGATCCAGCAGCGCGGCGCGCAAGCGCATGAAGCGTTCCACGCTCATCTCGTCGTCCAGCGGGATGCGCACGTACTGCAGCGGTTCTGCCACGGTCTTGCGCACGCCGGCCATCAGGTAGCTGGCGCCGTCCTGCTGGATGGGCGCCATATAGTGCAGGTATTCCACCGCCTGGCCCTGGGCGTCGCGCAGCTTGAAGCTGATCGATGGGCCCTGGTTTTTCAACTGCTTGTCCTGTTTGACCTCGCGCGCGTCCTGCATGCGCTGCGACAGGGTGCGCGGCGCGCCGTCCTGAGGCTTGCCGGTGTTCTCGATATTGAACACGCGCAATTCGCCCAGCTCCAGCGTGTAATCCTTGCCATTGGCCTTCAGCGGCTGGCTGGACATGGACACCGCCTTGACCTCCACCGGGCGCGATTGCGGCGCGGCCAGGTTCCAGGCCTTGAAGGTGAGCGGGGAGGCGCCATCGCCGAAGCTGGACTGGTAGATGGCGACGCCATCCACGATCAGCGGGTGGTTGACCTTGACCGTGGCCTCGGTGCTTTTGCCGCTGGCCTTGTCGGTGACCACGATGTCGCTGGCGAACAGCTTGGGCATGCCGTTGCTGTAGTAATCGACATGGAACTTCTTCAGCGTGATGATGAAGGGCAGTTCCTGCACCAGGTAGCCGTTGCCGGCGTTGAGGAAGGTGACGTCGGCGCTCTTGTTCTCGGCGATGGTGACATTGCCGCGGAAGGACAGATTGCTGGCGTCCAGCCGGCTGGCGGCCGGAATCTGGCTTTGCGGGATGTCGCGGGTCTCCGGCACCACGCTGCCCACCAGCTCCGCGATTTTCAGCGGCAGGTTGCCGTCCAGCAGACCGCCGATGCAGATCACCACCAGCGCGATGTGGGCGAAGAAGTAGCCGAGCTTGCCGGCCGCGCCCCTCTTGGCCGCCAGTATCAGGCCGTCGTCGCGCGCCTGTTCCTTGACGCGGAAGCCCTGCGCCTGCAGATAGGCGCGCGCGGCGTCGGCGTCGAAGCCGGCGGCAGGAAAGCTGGCGCTGTGCTTCATCGCCGCCAGCGAGTTGTCGGAGGCCTTTTCGCGGAAGGCGCGCATGTCCTTGATGAAGCCGGGACCGTTGCGCAGGATGCACAAGCTGGTGGAAGTCACCAGGAAGGCGAGGATGGTGAGGAACCACGCGGAGTGGTAGACGTCGTATAAGCCCAGCCATTCGAAGGCCTGGAACCAGAATTGACCGAACTCGAAGGCATAGTTGGGATAAGGCTCGTTCTGCTTGAGCACGGTCCCGATTATCGAGGCGATGGCCAGTATCGTCAGCAGGCCGATGGCGAAGCGCATCGAGCTGAGCAATTCATACCAGGCATGCGCCAGGCCGTTGCGGCTAGTTTTTTTCATCATGGCGTAAAGTGCAAAAAGGAAAGCCCGTGAACGGGTCTTCCCTTTTGAGCCGGGGTGCCGGACAAAGTTGCCGGCGCGTCTCGAAGTGCGGATGGCGCCGTCTGGCGCAAGCGGCGCGGAGTTCCCAACACGGCGCGGCCCTTGCGGGCCGTCATGTCCGGCCGGCCGCGAAGGCGGCGCGGCCGGGCGGCATTGGCGCTCAGCGCAGGCCGGAAATGTATTCGGCCACGGCCTTCATTTCTGCGTCGCTCATGCGGCTGGCGATATCCTGCATCGGGCCGTTCTTGCGATCGGCGCCGGCTTTGAAGTCGTTCAGCTGCTTGACGATGTAGCCGGCGTGTTGGCTGCCCAGGCGCGGGTATTGGTCGGGCAGGCCTTTGCCGGAGGGGCCGTGGCAGGACATACAGGCCGGCACGTGGGTGCCGTTGTTGCCGATGCGGTAGATCTTGGCGCCCAGCGGCATTTGGGTCTTGTCGGACGCTTCGCGATCTTTGGGCTTCTGCTCGCTGTAGTAGGCGGCGACATTGCGCATATCGTCCTCGGACAGCGTGGAAGCCATGCCCAGCATGGTCGGGTTCTTGCGTACGCCTTCCTTGAACGCCTTCAACTGGGTGTACAGATAATGCGCGTTCTGACCCGCCAGCGAGGGATTGGCCGCGGCTACGCTGTTGCCGTCGGTGCCGTGGCAAGCCGCGCAAACCGTTTCGACGATCTGTTTGGCCTTCACCGGGTCGGCCTTGGCGGCTACCGGCGCCGCCGCCAACGCGTTTCCGGCCAGGGTTGCAGCCGCCATCGCCAACAGCATCATACGTTTCATGGTCGCTCCTTTAGGGGCTATCCCTAAATATCTGTAAAAGTGGCAATTTCAAACCTGCTATTCTATACCAACTGATTTCACCCTTACTACTATGTCGACTTTTCAAAACGCCAGATTTTATACCACTGTCAATCATATGAAGGACTTGCCACCGACGCGAGCCGAAGTCGCTTTCGTCGGCCGCTCCAATGCCGGCAAGTCCAGCGCCATCAACACCCTGGCCAATCATGCCCGCCTGGCGCGGGTTTCCAAGACGCCGGGCCGTACTCAGCACATTAACTTTTTTGAGCTGGGCAACGAATGTTTTCTAGTCGATTTGCCCGGTTATGGCTATGCCGAGGTGCCGGAAGCGGTGCGCGCGCACTGGGTGGAACTGTTGGGCCGCTATCTGCAATCGCGCCAGAGCCTGATCGGCCTGCTGCTGATCATGGACGCGCGTCATCCCTTGAAAGAGCTGGACCGCAAGATGCTGGAGTTCTTCCGCGTGACCCGGCGGCCGGTGCACATCCTGTTGTCCAAGGCCGACAAGCTGTCGCGCCAGGAGCAGTCCAAGGTGCTGGCGCTGGTCAAGCGCGAGCTGAACGATTATCCGGACGTCAGCGTGCAGATGTTCTCCAGCCTGAAGAAGAGCGGCGTGGAGGAAGTGGAGCAAGTGGTGAACAGCTGGTTCGACCAGCACTTGGGACAGCCGGCCGCCGAGGACGAGGCGGAGCCGGAACTTTAAGCCGCGGCCGCGGACCTAAGCTAGCAGGTGGCCAACACCTCCCGCTTGCCTCCCTGAGCGGGGCCTGATTGATCAGGCTTACCCCCGGCAGCAGCTTGCCGGGGTTTTTTATGGGCGACGAAAACGACAAAGGCGAAGGAATCATCCTTCGCCTTTGCTTTATGACTGCGTGGAAGCCTTACAGGCTGGTGACCACGGTCTCCACATGCAGGTTCTCGGCGGCGTTGCGCACCGCGTCGCTGGAGCGGAACGGCCCCAGGCGAACCTTGTAGACGCCTTCCTGGTTCACGATGCCGAGTTTGGACTCGTACTTGTCGTCCATCTCGCCCAGCATCTTCTGCACCATGGCTTCGGCGTTGGACAGCTTGGAGAAGCTGCCCAGCTGCAGGAATTTGGGCGTGTCCTCGGCGCGCAGCGCGGCGCTGACGGGACGGGTGCTGGCGATGTTCTCGCCGCCGGCGTCCGGCCATACGCGCTCGATGGCGATCTTGGCGCTGCCTTGCTTGATGAAGCCCAGGCGGTAGGCCGCGGCGTAGGACAGGTCCATCAGGCGGTTCCGGTGGAAGGGGCCGCGATCATTGACGCGCACCACCACCGATTTGCCGTTGTTCAAATTGGTGACCCGGGCATAGCTCGGGATCGGCAGCGTCGGATGGGCGGCGGTCATCGCGAACATATCGTAGCGCTCGCCGGAGGACGTCTTGCGGCCATGGAACTGCTTGCCGTACCAGGAGGCACGGCCCGTGGCTTGATAGGGCTTTTCGCGCGTGTCGGGGCGGAAGCTCATGCCCAGCGCCGTATAGGGCAGGTTGGCTGACTTGATCAGCGGCTCTTCCTGCGGCACGGCATCCGGCACCAAGTTCAGGTTGACCGGAATATGGTCGGCGGGACCATCGTTCTGGAAATAAGCTCCATTCTTGGCAACGGTTTTCTTGTTGCCGGTCGACGAGGACGCCGACTGGTTGGTGGCGCTGGCCGTCTTCACGGTGGAACAGGCCACGAGTACGAGACTGACGAACACAAGCCACAGCCATCGGAGTACTGATTGCATAGATCTCCCTTATGCTGTCGGAACCACTGCAAAACCTTGCGCGCCGTTGAACATCATGACGCTAAACGCTTGCCTGCAAGCGCTTGGGCTAGGCTTTCCAGAGTCCCTTGTTGGGCCGATCTGCGAACCGCTTCAGCTTCCCCCTGCGAAATCGAGCTGTCGCCAAGCCTCGAACACTGTCACCGCGACCGCGTTCGAAAGATTGAGACTTCTTGATTCGGGACGCATCGGCAAACGAATCCTCTGCTGCGGAGGCAATGACTCCAGCACTTCAGGCGGCAGACCGCGGGATTCGGGACCGAACAAAAAAACGTCCCCAGGTTGATAGGAAATCCGGTCATGGCGCTCGGAGCCCTTGGTGGTGGCGGCGAAAATCCGCCGTCCGCGCAAAGTCTCTTGACAAGCCGCCCAATCCTCATGAACCACAACGCGAGCGTACTCGTGATAATCGAGTCCCGCGCGTCGCAGCTTGGCATCCTCCAAAGGGAAGCCCATGGGCTTGACCAGATGCAGTTCACAGCCGGTGTTGGCACATAAACGAATCACATTGCCCGTGTTGGGCGGTATTTCCGGCTGAAAAAGAATTACAGTGAACATCGTTGGCAGGCTGGATTGTTCCAAAGAATCAAAATCTTGGTCAAGTTTTAGGAGAAAAGGCCCTGGCGAGCACCCAGCCATCGACCCGTTTTGCCCCCTGTTTTTTCAAAATTTCGGCCAGTGCCGACAGGGTGGCGCCGCTGGTGGCGACGTCATCGACAATGGCGATGGAAAGCCCGTCACAGCGGCAATTTACGCCGAAAGCATGGCGGAGGTTTTTCCGGCGTTCGGCGCGCCCGAGCGAGGCTTGCGGCCGAGTGTTGTATTTTCGCCAACACAAGTCCGCGCTCAAACGGCTTGCCATTGTAACAGTGATTGCTTTCGCCAGCTCATGGCTTTGGTTGAAACCGCGTTCGGCAAGTCGTTCTTTTGCCAATGGAACGGGAATGACAAAGTGATATTCATGGGCGTGGCCGGCGGCGAAATCAGCCAATAGACTGCCCAGCGCCACGCCCATTTGCAGTTGCTTGCCGTACTTGAACGCATGGATCAGCGCAGCGATCGGGTAGTCGAACAAATAGGGCGCGTGCAGCGCGTCGAAGGCGGGAGGGCGGCGTTGGCACTGCCCGCACAGGCCGGCCGCGGCCAGGGGCTCGGCGCAACGCGCGCATTGGGTGACGGGCAGCCGCGGCAGTTGTTCGCGGCAAGCGGCGCAAAAACCAAGCCGAGCGCGCCAGTCGCCGCAGAGCAGACAGGGTTGATTAAATATTGTGCACTTGTCAATTATGAGCTGCGTTAGGTTTGACAGCATCCGTCCCTCCCCAGCAAGATGCGGCTGATTCGCTCCACGCCCGGCCGGGCGTGGCATTCCGACGATCCCGGCGGCGCAATCCGGAATTCCTTTGATCGATCAAGGGCTTCCTCCGTCGGGACGAGACCACTGCCAGGATTGACCATGCATTCTTCCGCTATCGAATTCAAGCCTTCCGCCACCCCGCACCGCGAGTCCGCCAGCTGGGCTGTGGCGGAAATCGAGGCGCTGTTGGCGCTGCCCTTCATGGAGCTGGTGTTTCGCGCCGCCGAGATCCACCGCCAGTTCTTCGACCCGACCAAGGTGCAGCTGTCGACGCTGATTTCCATCAAGACCGGTGGCTGTCCCGAGGACTGCGGTTATTGTCCGCAGTCGGCGCATCACGACACCCCGGTACCCAATCAGCCGATGCTGACCGTGGACGAGGTATTGAGTGCCGCGCGCGCGGCCAAGGCCAATGGCGCCGGCCGTTTCTGCATGGGCGCCGCCTGGCGCGGCCCCAAGGACGCGGACCTGCAGAAAACGCTGGAAATGGTGAAGGAGGTCAAGGCACTGGGTCTGGAAACCTGCGCCACCTTCGGTTTGCTGAGGGAGGGCCAGGCCGAACAGCTGAAGGCTGCGGGCCTGGATTATTACAATCACAATCTGGATACCTCACCGGACAAATATTCCGATATCATAGCCACGCGCGACTACGAGGACAGACTCGACACTTTGGGAAAAGTACGCAATGCCGGTTTGTCGGTGTGCTGCGGTGGTATTGTTGGCATGAATGAAACCCGCAACGATCGCGCGGGTCTGATTGCACAGCTAGCGAATCTAGAGCCGCAGCCGGAATCGGTGCCGATCAACAAGTTGGTCAAGGTAGAGGGCACGCCGCTGGAAGGCGCCGCGCCGCTGGACTGGACCGAGTTTGTGCGCACCATCGCCGTAGCCCGCATCGTGATGCCCAAAACCTATGTGCGTTTGTCCGCCGGTCGCCGTGAAATGGACGAGTCCACCCAGGCTTTGTGCTTCCTCGCCGGAGCCAATTCCATCTTCTACGGCGACAAGCTGTTGACCACCGGCAACCCCGAAGTGGACGCCGACCGGCAACTGCTGGAAAAGCTTGATCTGGCGCCGCTTTGAGTGGTTTGGGCGGCGGATTCGCGGGCGATGTAAAAAATGTATATATAAGGAGTAGCTTCGGCGCTCGGCCTGCCGGCCGCCGCCAAGCCCTTTTCACGGGATATTTGAGCCGATATGCGCCTTCAAGACCTGCCTGCCGCCCTGTTGGACCTTTCCGCCACCCACCGCCGCCGCCAACGCGCGGTCATCGATAGCCCACAAGGGGTCGAGGTGGTGGTGGACGGACGTTCCTATCTTTCTTTCGCCAGCAACGACTATCTGGGACTGGCCGACCATCCCGCGCTGGTGCGCGCCGCGCAACAGGGCCTTGAGCGCTGGGGCGTGGGCGGGGGATCTTCCCATTTGCTGGCCGGTCATTTCAGCGTGCAGCAAGAGGCCGAAGAGGCGCTGGCGGAATTCGTCGGCCAAGAGGCGGCATTATTGTTCGGCTCCGGCTACGCGGCCAATCTGGCGATTGTCAGCAGCCTGCTGGACCGCGGCGACGCGGTGTTCGCCGACCGTCTGAACCATGCGTCGCTGAACGACGCCTGCCGGCTGAGCCGCGCCGAGTTCAAGCGTTTCCATCACAACGACTTGGCGCAGCTGGAGCGGCTGCTGGCCGAGTCCGACGCCAAAACCAAGCTGATCGCGGTGGAGTCGGTGTACAGCATGGATGGCGACGAGGCGCCGCTGGCGGCGCTGCTGGCCTTGGCCGAGCGTTACGATGCCTGGCTGTACGTGGATGACGCGCATGGTTTCGGCGTGCTGGGCGAGGGGCGCGGCGCGCTGGCCGAGCACGGCCTATCCAGCCCGCGGCTGATCTATATGGCGACACTGGGCAAGGCGGCCGGCGTGGCCGGCGCCTTCATCGCCGGCGGCGGCGAGCTGATCGATTGGCTGATCAATTCGGCGCGCAGCTATATCTACACCACCTCCCAGCCGCCAGCGTTGGCCTGTGCGATCTTGGCCAGCCTGCGTTTGATCGAGGCGGCCGACGACAGGCGCGCGCGCTTGAGGGCGTCGATCGAAACCATTAGATGCGGACTATCTGGAGGAGAATACTCCGTGGGGGCTTCCCGGACGCCGATTCAGCCACTTATCATAGGTAGCGATGAACAGGCGCTGGCGTTGGCCGGCCGCCTGCGCGATCACGGGCTGTGGGTGCCGGCGATTCGCCCGCCCACGGTGCCGGAAGGCGCGGCGCGTTTGCGCCTGTCCTTGTCGGCCATGCATGAGCCGGAGCACTTGCAGCGCTTGTTGTCCTGTATTCGGGGCGACGCGGCGCCCTGAGTCCGCGCGCCCATGGGGAGGGGCGCGCCGGCATGGCCGGATTTTCCAGCTAACTCATACTACGATAATCACATGAAGAGCATGGCTGAATATCTGGCGACGCCTGAGCAGGCCGCCGCGATGGCGCTGTCTCTGCTGCAAGGGCAGGGCGGGGTGCGCATTGCCGCGGTGTGGCGGCAGCTGGGCGAGGCCTGGCAATTGCTGGCCGCCATCGGCGCCACCGATGCGCTGCCCAGTGCCGAAACGCTGGCCGGCGGCGGCCGGCTGGAAGCCGGCTGCGAGGCGATGCCTTTGCGCGCCGGCGAGCAATTGCTGGGCTGGCTGGTGTGGCGCGGCGATGCCGGGCCGGCGTTGAACGAGGCCGCCGCGCTGCTGTGCGCCCATTTGCTGTGCGCGCGGCTGGGCGCGGAGCAGGCGGCGTCGCGCGCGGCCAACGACGCCTTGCTCGATATCTCGCAACTGGCCGAGGAGTGCGGCACCATCGATCAAGTGCTGCCCTGCCTGCATCGGCAGATGATGCGGCTGATGGACGCCAGCAATTTCTACATCGCCTTGTACGATGACGAGGCCCAAGTCATCCACTTCCCGTTCTATGTCGACCAGCGCGATCCCGCTCCTCCCGCCAGCGATGCCGTTTTCCCGCTGGCCGGCCAGGCGCCGTCGCTGACCGCCTGGCTGATACGCGGCGGCAAGCCGGTGGTGCTGAGCCGGGAGCGTTTGCTGGAAGTGTGTCAGCAGGAGGGACTGAGCCGGCAAGGGCTGCTGCCGGCCAGCTGGATGGGCGCGCCCTTGCTCAATGCCGGCGGCCATGTGATAGGCGCGGTGGTGCTGCAGCTGTACGAAAATCAGACGCAATTGACCTCGGCCGAGCAGCAGCTGTTCCTGTTCGCCGCCCGCCATGTCGGCTTCGTGTTGGAACGGGTGCTGCACCGCAGCCAATTGGAGCGCCAGGTCTGGCTGCGCACCAGCGAGCTGGAAGGCGCCAACGCGAGGCTGCGCGCCGAAGTGGCCGAGCGCCAGCGCGCCGAGCGTTTCCAGGGCGCCTTGTTCAGCATCGCCGAGTTGTCGAATACCAGTCTGTCGCTGGAAGCCTTCCTCGGCGGCCTGCACCGCTTGCTGGCGGAGATGGTGCCGGCGCGCAACTGCCTGGTGGCCTTGTACGATCAATTGGAAGACCGCATCAGCTTTCCCTATTGCGCAGATGAGTACGCGCCGCCGTTACAGCCGCACCGTCCGGGCAAGGGCTTTATCGAGCAGGTGCTGCATAGCGGCCGCCCCTTGCTGATCGACCCCTATTCGCAACAGAACCGCCAACCGGAAGCCAGCGCCGATTTGCCGCGGCCCAAGAGCTGGCTGGGCGTGCCGCTGTATTGCGGCACCGATCTCTTGGGTGTGTTGGCGGTGCAGAGTTACGACGAGGACGTGAGCTATAACTTCCGCGATCAGGAAGTGCTGGAGTTCGTCGCCAACCATATCGGCGCGGCGCTGACCCGGGTCAAGGCCTTGGAGAGCCTGCAAGCGGCCTACGCCGAACTGGAGCAGCGGGTGCGCGAACGCACCAGCGAGCTGGACGCGGTCAACGCCCAGCTGGAGTTCGACAGCCTGCACGATCCGCTGACCAAGTTGCCCAACCGCAGCTATTTCTCCAAGACCCTGCGCCGGGCCTGGGACGCGTATATCCATGGCAGCGGCGAGCGCTTCGCGGTGCTGTTCATCGATCTGGACCGTTTCAAGCTGGTCAACGACACCCTTGGTCACCTGGCCGGCGACCATCTTTTGTTCGAGGCCGGCGCGCGCATCCGTACCTGCCTGCGCCATTACGACTTTCTGGCGCGGCTGGGCGGCGACGAGTTCGCGGTGCTGATGTTCGGCATGGATGGCGGCGGCGACTGCGAGCGCATCGCGCAACGCATCGTCAACGAGTTCGATCGGCCGGTGATTCTGGCCGGGCGCGAGGTGTTTTCCACCGCCAGCGTCGGCGTGGTGCTGGCCGATCTCGAGCACTACCACAAGGCCGACGACCTGCTGCGCGACGCCGATCACGCGATGTACTGCACCAAGCAGCAGGGGCGGCAGGGCTATACCCTGTTCAATCACGAGCTGCGCATCAACCAGGCGGACCAACTGGCGCTGGAGAGCGAACTGCGTCGCGCGTTGGAAGAGGAAGGGCAGTTGCAGCCGTATTTCCAGCCTTTCATCGACGGTCACAGCGGTGAACTGGTCGGCTTCGAGGCGCTGGCGCGCTGGCAGCATCCGCTGCGCGGCCTGATCTCGCCCGGCTTGTTCCTGCCCATCGCCGAGGAAAGCGGGCTGATCACCCGGCTGGACCGCTACATCCTGAACGCCGCCTGCGCGCAGATGGGACTGTGGCGCGCCCAAGGCAGGGTGGGCCCGGAAGTGGCCTTGCACATCAATCTGTCCTCGGCGCATTTCCACGATCCGGAACTGGCCGGCTGGATAGGCGAGCGCATCCGCCATTACGGCCTGCCGCCGGCGATGCTGCATCTGGAAATCACCGAGAGCGCGCTGATAGACCAGCCCGAGATCGCGGCCACGGTGATGCACGCGCTGCATGAATTGGGCGTGAGGCTGGCGCTGGACGACTTCGGCACCGGCTATTCCGCGCTGTCCTATCTGCACCGCTTTCGTTTCGATGTGTTGAAGATAGACCAATCCTTTGTCTTCGATCTCGACCGTCAGCAGGAATCGGTGGCCATCGTGCGCGCGATTCTGGCGCTGGCCAAGGCGCTGGACCTGGACGTGGTGGCCGAGGGCGTGGAAACCGCCGCCCAGCTGGCCATGCTCAAGGACATGGGCTGCGGCAAGCTGCAGGGTTTCTATTTCGCCGCCCCGGCGCCGGTCCAGGGCGTGGACTGGGAGCGGCTGGCGCGCTTCCGCCGGGAGTTCCAGCATGGAGCCTAGCCGCTGGCGGCGCTGGCCGCAGGTTTTCAACCGCTGGCGCTACAATCTGTACGCGCCGGTTTACGACCGGCTGGCGCAGGCTTTCGCCGCGCGGCGGCGCCGTTCCATCGCGCTGCTCAATCCCCAGCCGGAGGAACGCATCCTGCTGGTGGCGGCCGGCACCGGCCTGGACCTGGACTTCATGGTGCGTTGTCGCCACTTGGTCGCCATCGATATCTCCGACGGCATGCTGGCGCGCTTGCGCGCCCATGCCGCTACGCTGGGCATGGAGGTGGACGCCCGGGTGATGGACGCGCAGGCGCTGGAGTTCGCCGACGCCAGCTTCGACGCGGTGGTGCTGCACCTGGCGCTGGCGGTGGTGCCGGACCCGCGGGCCTGCATTCGCGAAGTGGAGCGCGTGCTCAAGCCCGGCGGCAGGGTGGCGGTGTTCGACAAGTTCCTGCACGACGATCAGCGGCCCTCGCTATTGCGCAGCGCCGGCAATCTGTTGTCGCGCGTGATCGCCACCGATATCAACCGGAGGCTGGCGGATATCCTGGCGGCGTGTCGTTTGCGCAAGGTTCATGACGAAGATGCCGGCCTTGGAGGTTTCTTTCGCATCGCGATCTTGCGAAAATGACGGTTTCCCCTCATTTAATCGTCCATGAGTCTGTTTGTTGAAACGCTGGGCCAGGGCCCGGACGTGGTGATGCTGCACGGCTGGGGTTTGCACGGCGGCGTGTTCAGCCGCGTGGCGGAGCGCTTGGCCGCCAGCCATTGCGTGCATCTGGTCGACCTGCCGGGCCACGGCGCTTCCGCCCCGCTGGCCTCCTTCGACGCCGACGCGGTGGCCGATCTGCTGGACCAGGCCTTTCCGCTGCCGGCGCAGGTGGTGGGCTGGTCGTTGGGCGGCCTGGTCGCCCAGCATTGGGCCGCTCGCCATCCGGACAAGATAAAGAGCCTGGCCTTGGTGGCGACCAGCCCGCGCTTCGTGCGCGACGAGAGTTGGCCGCACGCGCAGGAGCGCAAATCCATCGAGGCGGTGGCCGCCAGCCTGGACGGCGCCTTCGAGCAAACGCTGGAGCGTTTTCTCGCCTTGCAGATGATGGGCGCGCCGTCTGCGCGCGACACCTTGAAGGCCTTGCGCGCGGAATTGTTCTCCCATGGCCGGCCGCAAGGCCTGCTGCCGGCGCTGGAATTGCTGCTGGAAGCCGATGCGCGCGCGCTGGCTGGCCGCATCCGCTGCCCGGTGGGCTTGTTCTACGGCGTCCGCGACGCCATTACCCCGATCGGCGCCGGCCGTTGGCTGGCCGCCGAGCTGGCCGACGCCCGGCTTTATGAATTCCCGCAAGCGTCGCATGCGCCGTTCTTGTCGCACGAGGCCGAGTTCCTCGCCGCGCTTGCCCAGCATTTGGATGCCCACGCATGACAGAAGCGTTCTACACCGACAAGGCGCGGGTGCGCGCCTCATTCGAGAAGGCCGCGGCCAGCTACGATTCCGCCGCGGTGTTGCAGCGCGAAGTCTCCGACCGGATGGCCGAACGGCTGCAGTACATCAAGTTCCAGCCGCAAGTGGTGCTGGACGCCGGCGCCGGCACCGGCTACGGCGCGGCGCAATTGCGCAGCCAGTATCCGGAGGCGCGGGTACTGGAACTGGACCTGGCGCGGGCGATGCTGCAGGCCTCGCGCGCCAAGCAGCAAAGCGGCGACGGCTTGCTGAAGAAGCTGTTCCGCCCCAGCCTGCCGTGGCAGGTAGTGGCCGACATCGAGCGGCTGCCGCTGGCAGATGCCAGCGTGGACATGATCTGGTCCAGCCTGGCGATACAGTGGGTCAATGTGCCGGACAAGGTGTTCGCCGAATTCCGCCGCGTGCTGAAGCCGGAAGGCATGCTGATGTTCTCCACGCTGGGGCCGGACACCCTGCACGAGCTGCGCGATGCCTTCGCCGGCATCGACCGCGCCACTCACGTCAACCAGTTCATCGACATGCATGACCTGGGCGATGCGCTGATGCGCGCCGGTTTCGCCGAGCCGGTGATGGACATGGAAAAAATCGTGCTGACCTATGGCCGCGCGCGCGATGTGATGGCCGACCTGAAAGCGATAGGCGCGCACAACGCCACCAGCGGCCGCGGCCGCGGCCTGATGGGCAAGCATGCCTGGCAGCGGGTGGAGGCGGCTTATGAGGACCGGCGCCGCGACGGCAAGCTGCCGGCCACCTACGAAGTGGTGTACGGCCATGCGTGGAAGGGCAGCGGCAAGAAGCTGGCCAAGGTCAGCGACGATGGCCGCCAGGTGATCGAGTTCGTCAAGAAACCGCCGCGCGCCGAATAGACGGCGCAATCAGGAGCCCTGAATGGGAGTGGAAATCCGCGCAGCGCGCCCAGGGGACGCCAGTTGTCTCGCCGCCCTGTCCATCCAGGTGTGGCTCAGAACCTATGTCACCGACGGCGTGCGTCGGGACATGGCCAACTATGTGTTGAGCGAATTCACGCCGGCGAATTTCGAGGCCTTGATCGCCGATCCCGTGCATCATCTGCTGGTGATGGAACAGGATGATTTCCTGATCGGCTACGCGCTGTTGAAGCGGGACAGCCGCTGTCAGGGCTGCGACTTCGCCACCGTGGAAGTCGAGCGGCTCTATCTGGTGGAAAGCCGTAGCGGCGAAGGCCTGGGCCGGCGCTTGCTGGAAGCGGCGCGGCGTTGGGCGCTCGCCCTGGCGGAACCCGCTCGCCTGTGGCTGACGGTGTGGCACGGCAATGAGCGCGCGATCGCGTTCTACCGCCGGCTGGAGATGGACGTCCACGGCGAATGCTATTTCGAATTGGAGGGCGCGCGGCATCTGAACTATGTGATGCTGGATTCCGCGTCCGTTGGGGCGGCGCTGATTGCCGCCGATGTCTGAAAGCCTGATGGAATCATGATTAGCAAACACATACTCCGGCCCTGGCTGCTGGCGAGCATGGCCGCGCTGCTGGCTGCCTGCTCCACCTTGTCCCCTCCGCCGGCGGCACAGCCGCCCAAGCCGCTGCAAAAACCCAGGATCGGGCTGGCGCTAGGCGGCGGCGCGGCCAAGGGCTTCGCCCATGTCGGCGTGATCAAGGTGCTGGAAGCGGCCGGCATCAAGCCGGACCTGATCACCGGCACCAGCGCCGGCAGCGTGGTCGGCAGCCTGTACGCGTCCGGCCTCAGCGGCATGCAGCTGCAGAGCCGCGCGATTCAGCTGGACGAATCCAACCTCACCGACTGGACCTTGTCGAGCAAGGGCGTGATCAAGGGCGAGAAGCTGCAGAACTGGATCAACGCCCAAGTGGCGAACAAGAGCATAGAGCAGCTGCCGCGCCCGTTCGGCGCGGTGGCGACCGAGCTGGACAGCGGCCGCAAAGTGGTATTCCGCCTGGGCAACACCGGCCAGGCGGTGCGCGCCTCGGCCAGCATCCCCAATGTGTTCCTGCCGGTGAAGATAGGCAGCAAGAGCTATGTGGACGGCGGCCTGGTCAGCCCGGTGCCGGTCAGCGCCGCGCGCGAGATGGGCGCCGACTTCGTCATCGCCGTCGACATCTCGGCGCGGCCGCGCAAGGGCGCCGCCACCGGTTTCCTGTCCATGCTGGACCAAAGCCTGAACATCATGAACGGTCCGGCGCTGGCGCAGGAACTGAAGCAGGCCGACGTGGTGATCCGCCCGCAGGTGCAGGACATCGGCTCCGCCCAGTTTGACGCGCGCCACCAGGCCATTCTGGAAGGGGAACGCGCGGCGCAGGCGGCCTTGCCGCAAATCCGGCAGTTGCTGCAGCAAAAAGCCGTTGCCATGAATAAGTAATGGCATAATGCTGCCGGGCCGGCCCTGCACCGCAGCATGGCCGGCCGCCCACCATCAGCAACCGCGGGCTCCGGCCCGCCTGGAGACCTGGATGATCAAGCTTTACGGCGCAGCGCTGTCCCCTTATTACAACAAGGTCAAAATCGCCTTGCTGGAAAAGGGCGTCAACTTCCAAGAAATCCTCACCGCCCCTTCGCAGCAAGAAGAACTGCTGGCGAAGAGCCCGATGGGCAAGATTCCCTTTGTCGAAGTCGGCGGCCACGCGATGGCGGAATCATCGGTGATCCTGGAATGGCTGGAAGACGCCTATCCCACTGCTTCTCTGCTGCCGCCGACGCCGAACGGCCGCGCTCACGCGCGCCAATTGAGCGCGATATTGGATTTGTACGTGTTGATGCCGGCGCTGCCCTTGTACCGCCATTGGCTGTTCGGCAGCCCGCTGGAAGCCAATGCCGTGGACACGGCCCGCCAGCAGGTGGCGCGCGGCCTGGCCGCCGCCGGCCAGATGCTGGACTATGGCCCCTGGGCCTGTGGCGAGGATTTCAGCCACGCCGACATCAGCGCCGCCTGCATCCTGCCGGCGCTGGCGCAGATGAGCCAGGCGCTGTTGGGCGAGGACATCACCGCGGCCTTCCCCGAGCGTGACAGTTATCTGCAGCAACTGTCCGCCCGCAAGAGCGTGAACCGCTGCTGGAGCGAGCGCGAGGCGGCATTGAGCGCGTTCCGCGCGCGTCAACAGCAGTAGGATAGAGCGTGGGGCACCGCTGAGCCGCTTGCCGGAATGCGGCGTTTGAGCAATTATAGAGTTCAAACTCCAATCAAGTGTTTGCGTTAGCGCGAACACCATTCCCAAGCGGGAGGCGGTGATGAAGTTCGATATTCAGCTGCTGCTGCTGGCATTGGCGCCGGTATTCCTGGCCTGCGTCGCCGGCGAGCTGTGGTATTTGCGTCGCCAGGGCCGGCTCAGCCTTTACGACTGGCGCGACTCGGTGTGCTGCGCCTGCCTGGGCTTGCTGCACCAGGGGGCGGACAAGCTGGCCTGGGTGCTGGTGCTGCCCTTGTATGCGTGGATTTACCAGCAGCACCGGCTGTTTCAGTTCGCCGATTCCTGGCTCAGCTTCCTGCTGTTGTTCATCGGCCAGGATTTCCTCTATTACTGGTTCCATCGCGTCAGCCACCGCGTGCGCTGGCTGTGGGCTGCGCACAGCGTGCATCACAGCTCCACCCGCATGAATTTCACCACCGCCTTCCGCCAGAGCCTGATGTATCCATTGGCCGGCATGTGGGTGTTCTGGCTGCCGCTGGCCTGGCTGGGTTTCCCGCCCGAACAGGTGGTCGGCGTGGTATTGCTGAACCTGGCCTTCCAGTTCTTCGTGCATACCCAGGCCTGCCCCAAGCTGGGCTGGCTGGAATATGTGTTCAATACCCCGTCCATCCATCGCGGCCATCATGCCAAGAATCCGCGCTATATCGACCACAATTACGCCGGCGTGCTGGTGATCTGGGACCGCCTGTTCGGCAGCTATGTCGAGGAAAGCGCCGACGATCCCTGCGACTACGGCACGGTCAAGCCGGTGAACAGCTTCAATCCGCTATGGGTCAGCGTGGTGGAATGGCGCGACATGCTGCGCGAGGCCTGGCGCGCGCCCAATTGGAAAGACCGCTGGACGGTATTGTTCGGCCCGCCGGAAGAGGCGGAAGCGGCGGCCGCGCGCTGGCGCTGAGGACATGAAAAAAGCGGACCGGGAGGTCCGCTTTTGCGTGGTGGCATCAGGATGGTTTGTCGCTTGAAGAACGTTTCAACGCGGTATCGCCGATGCGCAACAGATCGTGGGCGGGTTTTAAACCAGTACCTTGCCGTTCTTGGCCGGCAAGGTCTTGCCCTTGGGCTTGTGGTTCATGCGCACGGTGTCGGTCTTGCCGTCCAGTGAATACTTGACGTCGTAGCCAACGACTTTCTCGCTGCTTTCGTTCACCTCATTGCAGATGGTCTGGGTGCTGCTGACCTGGTCGCGTTGCTGCATGCCTTCCTGCACCTTGTTGCCGGCCAGGCCGCCAGCCAGCGCGCCGATCACGGTGGCGGCTTTCTTGCCGTTGCCACCGCCTACTTGGTTGCCGAGCACGCCGCCGAGCACGCCGCCTATCACCGAGCCGGCGATGCGGTTCTGATCCTGGACCGGCGCTTGATGCGTCACTTGCTCCTGGTGGCAGACCTGCTTGGGCGCGTTGACGGTTTCCTTGATCGGCGTTACCGCCAGAATGCGGGCGTGGGTGGCGTGGACCGGAGCGGCCGGCTTGGCCGGCGCGCTGGGTTCGGCGGGTTTCGCCGCCGGTTTGTCCGTGGCGGCCACGGCTGCGGGCGCAGTTGCGGCAAGCACCGCTGGCGCGGAAGCCACGGCCGGGGGCAGGCTAGCCGCGGGAGCGGAAGCGGCGACCGGCGCGCTGGCGACTTGCTGTTGCGGCGCGGCGGCGGTTTGCGGGTTGGACTTGATGGCCTGAAAGCCGGCCACTCCCAGGCCGCCTAGGGCGATGCCGCCGCCCAGCACGCTGGCGATCAATACGGATTGTTTCATGCTTCGTCTCCAAAACGGGGCCGTCTATGCGGCCGTAATCATGATGAGTGAGATGAAATTCAGACACTTCATAGTGGCAGACAGTTGCAAATCAAATGTTTTCCATTTGTTACTAAAAGTGGCGAATCGTTAGTGTTTCCGCTGGCCTCGCGACTCAGTGATGCCGGGTATGAATTTGATTTATATCAATATATGCGGGAGCATTCACTTGCTTTTATGCGATTTGGCTGGATGGAAGGGCTGACGGGCGGCTTGGCATAAGTTCGCAGTAGTCTGGGGGATTTTCGGCAATTAGAGCAAAGTTTTTGTTCAATTAATCGAATTTAATTCCATTGTGTTCAATTTATGACGCGTATAAGGCATAAAACTTCAATCGCTTGGTTTGACGCAAGCTCGGCTTGAGTGCTTAATGTTCTGCTTGTCGATGTTTGCAACAGAATCGACGCGGCTTGCCTGAATTGTCATGCTGTTGGTATTAATGTTGCTGGGAAATGATGATTGAGGGGCTTGCCTTGACTGAGATATCAACCGAAGCCGGTTTGAAGCGCGGTTTGAAAAACCGCCACATCCAATTGATCGCGCTAGGCGGCGCGGTGGGCACCGGGCTGTTCCTGGGCTCCGCCAGCGTGCTGAAGGCCGCTGGCCCATCGATGATCCTGGGCTATGCCATCGCCGGCCTGATCGCCTTCATGATCATGCGCCAACTGGGCGAAATGGTGGCGCAGGAGCCGGTGGCCGGCTCGTTCAGCCACTTCGCCTACCGCTACTGGGGCGATTTCGCCGGTTTCCTGTCCGGCTGGAACTACTGGGTGCTGTACATCCTGGTCAGCATGGCGGAACTCACCGCCGTCGGCGCCTATGTGCAGTACTGGTGGCCGCATGTGCCCACCTGGGTATCGGCGCTGGTGTTCTTCGTCTGTATCAACGGCATCAACCTGGCCAACGTCAAGGTTTATGGCGAGGCGGAGTTCTGGTTCGCGCTGATCAAGGTGGTGGCGGTGATCGCGATGATTCTGTTCGGCGGCTATCTGCTGCTGACCGGCACCGGCGGTCCGCAGGCCTCGTTCAGCAATCTGTGGAGCGATGGCGGTTTCTTCCCGCATGGCTTCAGCGGCTTGTTCATGATGATGGCGGTGATCATGTTCTCCTTCGGCGGGCTGGAGTTGATCGGCCTGACCGCGGCCGAGGCGGATAACCCGCGCACCACCATCCCCAAGGCGGTGAACCAGGTGATCTACCGCATCCTGATCTTCTACATCGGTTCGCTGGTGGTGCTGCTGTCGCTGTATCCGTGGAGCAAGGTCGCGTCCGGCGGCAGTCCCTTCGTGATGATTTTCCAGCAGATCGGCTCTGGCCTCACCGCCAATCTGCTCAACTTCGTGGTGCTGACCGCTGCGCTGTCGGTGTACAACAGCAGCGTTTACGCCAATAGCCGCATGCTGTACGGCCTGGCCAGACAGGGCAACGCGCCCAAGGCCTTGATGCAGGTGGACAAGCGCGGCGTGCCGGTGTCGGCGATCCTGGTGTCGGCGTTGGCGACCTTCGCCTGCGTGATCCTCAACTATGTGCTGCCGGGCGAGGCCTTGGGCATCCTGATGTCCTTGGTGGTGGCTGCGCTGGTGACCAACTGGGCGATGATCAGCCTGACCCATCTGAAGTTCCGCCGCGCCAAGGTCGAGGCCGGCGAGCAACTGGTGTTCAAATCGTTCTGGTTCCCGCTGACCAACTGGATCTGCCTGGCTTTCATGGCGATGATTCTGTTGATCCTGCTGCTGACTCCGGGCGCCGCGGTATCGGTCTATGTGTTGCCGATATGGCTGGGGCTGCTGTGGGTAGGCTATCGCGCCAAGGGCGCGCCGACGGGGGAGCCCGCGCGTCAGACACCCTGAGTAGGGCTTCCGCGCTCACGCAGTGGGCGCATTGGCAGGGCCGCCTGATTCGGGCGGCCCTGCCTTTTTGGGGCGAGCGGAACACTGAGTTGGCGTTGCGATTTTGGACATAATGTCTATTTGTTCATGACAAGGGCTGTCATCTTTGGATGGATTCTAAATGTATTGAAAAAGACTTTTGACCTTATGTCGTATTTTGTTTAGTCTGATCGTGGTTTGTTTGAAGTTGATGTATCTGCTGGGAATGTCTTACAGGCTTTATTGGACTTTTTGTCTAATTGGCGAGTGGTGAGGGCCTTGCTGCATTGATGAAGCAACACCGTTCCATTCACTAATCAGCAGGAGGCGCCAAGGTGAGCGTTACCCCCACTTCCACCGGTTTGAAGCGCGAGCTGAAAAACCGCCATATCCAATTGATCGCGCTGGGCGGTGCGATCGGTACCGGCTTGTTCCTGGGCTCGGCCAGCGTGTTGAAAGCGGCCGGACCGGCGATGATTGTCGGCTATGCCGTCGCCGGCTTCATTATTTTCCTGATCATGCGCCAATTGGGCGAGATGCTGGCCGAAGAGCCGGTGGCCGGCTCGCTCAGCCATTTCGCCGACCGCTACTGGGGCAAGTTCCCCGCCTTTCTATCCGGCTGGAATTATTGGGCGCTGTATGTGCTGGCCGGCATGGCCGAACTGACCGCCGCCGGCGAGTACGTGCGCTATTGGTGGCCGGATGTGCCCACCTGGCTTACCGCGCTGGTTTTCTTCGTGGCGATTACCGGCGTTAATCTGAGCAGCGTCAAATACTATGGCGAGACGGAGTTCTGGTTCGCGCTGATCAAGGTGGGCGCGGTGATCGCGATGATCGTGTTCGGCGGCTATCTGCTCTTGTCCGGCAACGGCGGCCCGCAGGCTTCGGTGAGCAATCTGTGGAGCGACGGCGGCTTCTTTCCGCACGGCGTAGGCGGCCTGTTCATGACGATGGCGGTAATCATGTTCTCCTTCGGCGGCTTGGAGCTGATCGGCATGGCGGCGGCGGAGACCCAAGACCCGCAGAAAACCATTCCCAGGGCGGTGAACCAGGTGATCTACCGCGTGCTGATTTTCTACATCGGCTCGCTGTTGGTGCTGTTGTCCCTGTACCCGTGGAGCAAGGTGGCCGCCGGCGGCAGCCCCTTCGTGATGATTTTCGAGCAGATCGGCGCCGGCTTCGCCGCGCACGGGCTTAATTTCGTGGTGTTGACCGCGGCCTTGTCGGTGTACAACGGCGGCGTCTACGCCACCAGCCGCATGCTGTTCAGCCTGGCCCAACAGGGCAATGCGCCCAAGAGCATGGCCAAGCTGGACAAGCGCGGGGTGCCGGTCAACGCCACCTTGCTGTCGGCGCTGGCGACTTTCGCCGGCGTGGTGCTCAACTACCTGCTGCCCAGCGGCGCGCTGGCCTTGTTGATGTCGCTGGTGGTCACCGCCCTGGTGATCAATTGGGCGCTGATCAGCCTGACCCACCTGAAGTTTCGCCGCGCCCAGGCCGGCCGCAAGCTGGTGTTCGCCTCGCTGTGGCATCCGTTCGCCAATTGGCTGTGCCTGGCCTTCATGCTGATGATCCTGGGCGTGATGCTGTTCACGCCGGGCATTGCGGTATCGGTGTATGTATTGCCGGCTTGGCTGCTGGTTTTGTGGCTGGGTTTCCGGCTGAAGCGGATGGGGGCGGACGCGGTCGGTCTGGCCGTCGACAAGGCGTGAGCGCGCATGCCGGGCTTGACGTACTGGTGCGTAAACCGGCATGCTTCCAAACTTATGAAGCAGATCATCCCTTTTCAGACCAAATCGTGGTGGTGGCGCAGCTAATCGGCGCGCCAGGGATTTTCGTATCTGTTTTCCGGGCCGCCGTCATGGGCGGCCTAGTTGTATCCAGCGTTACCCCGTGCGGCGGCAAATCGTTCTGACTCAGGAGTTGTCATGTCTCGCACGCAATGGGGGTCCCGCCTCGGTTTCATTCTGGCTTCGGCCGGCGCCACGGTTGGCCTGGGCTCCATCTGGAAGTTTCCCTACGTCACCGCGATGAATGGCGGCGGCGCGTTTCTGCTGATCTATCTGCTGTTGACCTTCACCCTGGGCATTGCCTTGTTGATGGCCGAGATCGCCATCGGCCGCGCGGCGGCCTGCGGCGCGGTGAGCGCCTTCGCGCGGCTGGGCTCGCGTCATTGGAAGCTGGTGGGCTACGCCGGCGTGCTGTGCGGCTTCCTGGTGTTTTCCTTTTACAGCGTGGTGGGCGGCTGGACGCTGGGTTATCTGCTGCGCGCGGTGGACGGCCGGGTGATGAGCAATGACCCCGCGGCGCTGGCGCGCTTGTTCGGCGATTATGTGTCCGATCCCTTCGAATCCCTGCTGACCCATGCGCTGTTTGCCGGGCTGACCCTGTTGGTGGTGATGTGCGGGGTGCAGAAGGGGATTGAGCGCGCCGGCAAGGTGTTGATGCCCTTATTGTTCCTGTTGATGCTGGGCCTGATCGCGCGCTCGCTGACCCTGCCCGGCGCGGAGGCCGGCGTGGCGGCGCTGCTGACGCCGGACTTCTCCAAGGTGACGCCAGGCATGCTGGTGGAAGCACTGGGCCTGGCCTTTTTCTCCTTGTCGGTGGGCGCCGGCTGCATGATCGCTTATGGCTCCTACCTGGGCCCGGACACGCGGCTGGGCGGCGCCGCGTTGTGGGTCACCGGCCTGACCACGCTGACCTCGGTCCTGGCCGGTTTGATGATTTTTCCGGCGATCTACGCCTTCGGCCTGAATCCGCAGGCTGGACCAGGCCTGACCTATATGACCATGCCGGTGGTGTTCAATCACCTGCCTTTCGGCCAAGGCTTGGCGGCGGCCTTCTTTCTGCTGCTGCTGATGGCGGCGCTGACTTCGTCGGTATCCCTGCTGGAGCTGGTGGCGGTGTTTCCCATCGATGAATGGGGCGTCAGCCGCCGCAAGGCGACGCTGGCGATCGGCCTGCTGGTGTTTTGCGCCGGCATTCCGGCGGCGCTGTCCTTCGGCGTGCTGGCGGACTGGAAGCTGTTCGGCCGCAATGTGTTCGAGCTGATGGATTACACCGCGTCCAACATCCTGCTGCCGCTGGGCGGCATCGGCACCGCCTGCTTCGCCGGCTGGGTGATCTGGCCGACCATGCGCGCCGAGCTGCAATTGCCCGCGGCGCTGAGCGCCGGCGTGCGCTTCATCTACTGCTGGGTCGCGCCCGCCTTGATCGGCCTGGTGCTGATTTACAATATCTGAGCCTAGGGCAATGCCTGCCGCGCGCCGCGAAGCGGCGCACGGCGAGCGCGTGTTGTTCCGTGGGCTCTGGACAGCTGCTCAGAGCCAGCGCAGCAAGCCATAGACGATGAAGCTGACCACAATCGCGAGCAGGGTCTTGCCGTTCTTCCACGCCACCGCGATGGCGACCAGGGTGCCTATCAGATAGGCGTTGCCCAGCGACAGATCGATGTGCCCGGCCGGGGCCAGCGCCATTGGCACCACCAGCGCCGACAGCACCGCCGCCGGCACATAGTGCAGCGCGCGGTTCAGCCAGTCCGGGAAGGCCAGCCGCTGGCCGAACACCAGAAAGCTGGCGCGGATCAGCAAGGTGGCCGCCAGCATGCCGAATATCATCCACCAAGAGTTCATGCCGCCTCCTTGCGCTTGCCTTCCAGCAAGAGTCCGGCGCTGACGCCGAGCAGCGCCGCCAGCATCAGATCCAGCTTGTAGGGCAGGCCGCGCGCCAGCAGCGCGGTCAGGCCGGCCACCGTCGCGGCCGCCAGCGTGGACCGCTTTTTCAATTGCGGCGCGACGATGGCGGCGAAAGTGGCCACCATGGCGAAATCCAGGCCCAGTTGCGCCAGCCCCGGCACCGAGCGTCCCAGCAGCACGCCGGCCAGCGTCCACGCCTGCCAGTTGCTGTACATCGCCAGCGAAGAGCCCAGCCAATACCACTGGCCGCCGGCGGCGCCCTGGGTGCGGAAGCGATGTTCGACCACGGCGAAGGTTTCATCGGTGAGCCAGAACGCCAGCGGCCAGCGCCAGGCCAGCGGCCATGGTCGCGCATAGGGCAACAGGGTGGCGCTGTACAGCGCGTGGCGCAGATTGACCACGAAGGTGGTCAGCCAGATCACCGGCAGCGCGGCGCCGGCCGCCACCAGGCTGACGGCGATGAATTGCGAGGAGCCGGCGAACACCAGCAAGGACATGGCTTGAGTGCTCAGCGGGCTGAGACCGGCGGCGATGGCCAGGGTGCCGAAGATCACGCCGAAGGGCGCGGCGCCTATCAGCATCGGCAGGCTGTCGCGCGCGCCTTGCCATGCCCAGGCGGCAGGGGTGGAGCGGGTCATCGGGGCGTGTCCTTGTGGCAATGAGATGGATTCATCATGCCGCCGAAACCGGCAGTCGTCTTGAACGATTTTGCGGGGGATGGCCGCGTGGCTTTGAGCTGCTTCTCAGAGCCTGTTCAAAGTCTCGCGAGCAAGGGCGAGACAAGGTGAAAACGAGCGAAAAAGCGGAATGTACTCGTGGTACATGAGCATTTTGAGCTCGTTTTTAACGCGGTATCGCTGAAGCGCAGCAGACTTTGAACAGGTTCTCAGCGGCGCAGGCCCAGCGCGCGTTGATAGGCCGCCGGCGCCAGGCCCACGGTGTGGCGGAAGGCGCGAGTCAGATGGGCCTGATCGGCGAAGCCCAGGCTGAGTGCCACCGCGCCGGGCGTTTGCCCCTGCGCCAGCAACTGGCGCGCGCGATTGACGCGCAGCTGATTGCGCCAAGCCACCGGCGGCAGGCCGAAGTGCTGGCGAAACTGGCGGCACAGCTGCCACGGCGAGAGCTGGGCCGCTTCCGCCAGCGTCTGCAGCGACAGGTTCTCGTTGATGGCGTCGGCCAGCATTTGCCGCGCCAGCTCCACCGCGCGCGGGGCGGCGGCTTGAGTCTGGTCGTGAACTTGCATATGGCGCTGCAGCACCGCGCCGAACATTCGCTGCAACGCCGATTCGCGCAGCAGCCGGTCCTGGCTTGCGCGCAGCAGGCGATGCAATTGGTCCATGCCGACGGCCAGCGGCGCGTCCAGCACCACGGTGTCGCGAAAATAGGGTCGGGCGTGGGCGTCGCCGCTGATGTCGGCGGCCAGCCGCTGCAAGAAATCAGCGGATGGGTAGAAGCCGCGGTAGGCCCAGCCGCGCGCGTCGGCGGTCTCGCCGGTATGCACTTCGCCGGGGTTGATCAGCACCAGCGCGCCGACGCCGGCGCGGTGGGTGCCGCCGCGATGGCGGTAGGACTGTGCGCCCAGGGTCAGCGCGTTGACCACGTATTCTTCGTGAAAATGCGGCGGGAACACTCGCTGGGCGTAGCTGGCGTCCAGGCATTCCAGTGCGCCGATGTCGTCGGCGCGGAAGAAATCGGAACGATCGGACGCCGGGCGGGACATGGCGGGGCGTCGCTAGCGGCCCTAGGAGCCGGCCATGAAGGTGCGGATGCCGGAGCCGACGAACTGCACGCCGATGCAGATCAGCAAAAAGCCCATCAACCGCGTCATCACCTCGCGGCCGCCGCGGCCCAGGCGCTGGGCGATCAGCTGAGAGGATTTCAGCGTCAGCCACATGCCGAAGCAGGTGCCGCCGATGGCGGCGAAGGTCATCGCGAAGGCCAGCGCCTTGGCCGGCAGCGTGGTCAGTTCGGCGATCTCGGTGGAAATGCCTATCACCACGGCGATGGTGCCGGGGCCGCTGATGCCGGGCATGGCCAGCGGGAAGAAGGCGTAATCCTCGCGTTCGCCGGTCTTGGGCGCGTTGCCCGGATCCTGTGACAGGAACAGCATGCGGTAGCCGAGCACGGCGACGACGAAGCCGCCGGAAATGCGCAGCGCGCCGTAGGAAATGCCGAAGGCGGACATGATCACGTTGCCGGCCAGCAGGCTGACCACCATGATGGCGGCGGCGAACACGCAGGCGCGGCGCGCCTGATTATCGCGCGCAGAGTCGCTCATCTCACGGGTCAGGGTGATGAACAGCGGAATCTTGGACAGCGGATTGGTGATGGTGATCAGGCTGAGCAGCCCGCCGAACAGGAATTGGAGCGACAACGTCTTGAGCATGGCACTGCGCTGATGAAGCGAACATTACATGGAATGGACGCAGTCTGCCTGAGGCCGCGGGCCAGTGACAAGGGAAATTCTGTTATTGGCCGCAGGGAGCGCGCGCGGCATGACATTGGCTGTGGCATTATGCCGCACAGCTGGCCATGGCGGCTGTGCTAGAGTGCGGAAAACCGGAGGAATCCCTTTATGAAAAAGACATTGAGCGCGCTGCTGGGCCTGTGCCTGTTGAGCGCCGGCGCGATGGCGCATGAATTCAAGCTGGGCGATCTGAAGATAGGCCATCCGTGGAGCCGGGCGATGCCGGAGAGCAGCCCCACCGGCGGTGTCTACCTGCTGCTGAGCAATCGCGGCAAGACCGCCGACAAGCTATTGTCGGCCAGCACGCCGCGCGCGGCCAAGGCCGAACTGCATACCCACATCAACGACAATGGCGTGATGCGCATGCGCGAAGTGGCTGGCGGCGTGGAAGTGGCGGCCGGTCAGCAAGTCAAGTTCGCGCCCGGTAGCTATCACGTGATGCTGATGGGTTTGAAGCAGCCGCTGCGTGCCGGCGATCATTTCCCGCTGACGCTGCGTTTCGAGAAAGCCGGCAGCGTGACGGTGGATGTGGCGGTGGAAGACGGCGTCGCGCCGGCGGCTGAACACGCGCATTGAGCGGAATGGCGCGATGCTACCGGTAACGTTGCGTCGAAGTTACATCGTGCGGCGCAGCAATCGACGCGGGCTGGAGTAAAAGCTTTACCCCGCGTCGGCGACTGGGCAGACTTGGCCTCGGGAATGTGTTGCAAACAAGACGTCATTGCCACTGCCGGCTCCCTGACAAGGTTATAACGCCAAGTCTGCACAAAGAGAGAAACGATGGAGGAGCGGCCGCTAGCGGTCGCGCACAACAAAATCCAGGGACGCCGGCAGTTCCTTTCCCTTCCCATGATGTATGCTGTCAGCCATCTTCTTGCCGACCGCGTTTTCCCGCATGACATCCTTGATTCCCCCCGCCAAAACTCCGCGCCTGAGCATTGAATACTGCACCGGCTGCCGCTGGCTGCTGCGCGCCGCCTGGATGGCGCAGGAACTGCTGACCACCTTCGAGAAGGAGTTGGCGGAAGTCGCCTTGCAGCCGGGCAGCGGTGGTGTGTTCCGCGTCGAGCTGGATGGCGAACTGCTGTGGGACCGCAAGGCCGACGGCGGTTTTCCCGACATCAAGCTGCTGAAACAGCGAGTGCGCGACCGGGTGGCGCCGCAGCGCTCGCTGGGCCATAGCGACGGCGCCGTCTCCTGATCCGGTCATCGCCATGAGCGAGCCGCTGCGCAAGATCATCCACGTCGACTGCGACTGCTTCTACGCCGCCATCGAGATGCGCGACGATCCCTCGCTGCGGCCGCTGCCGCTGGCGGTGGGCGGCCGGCCGGAAAGCCGCGGCGTGATCGCCACCTGCAATTACATCGCGCGCCGCTACGGTGTGCGTTCGGCGATGTCGTCGGCGCGCGCGCTGCGCTTGTGTCCGGATCTGCTGATCCTGCCGCCGGACATGGCGCGTTACCGCGAAGCCAGCCAGAAGATCATGCGCATCTATGAGCGCTACACCCCCTTGATCGAACCCCTGTCGTTGGACGAAGCCTATCTGGATGTGAGCGGCCAGCCGCATGAGCAGGGCAGCGCCACCTTGATGGCGGAGGCGATCCGTCGCCAGATCCGCGAGGAGGTGGGCATCACCGCATCAGCCGGCATCGCGCCGAACAAATTCCTGGCCAAGGTGGCCAGTGACTGGAACAAGCCGGACGGGCAATTCCTGATCCGGCCGCAGGACGTGGCCGGCTTCGTCGCAACGCTGCCGGTGGAGAAGATCCATGGCGTGGGCCGGGTCACCGCGCAGCGGCTGAACGAGCTGGGCATTCGGCGCTGCGGCGACATGCTGGCCTGGGAGCTGACCGATCTGTTGCGCCATTTCGGCCGCTTCGGCGAACGCCTGTATGAGCTGGCGCGCGGTGTCGATCCGCGGCCGGTGTCCACCGACCGCAGCCGCAAAACGATCAGCGTCGAGGAGACCTATGCCGTCGATCTGCCCGACGTCGCCGCCTGCCTGTCCAAGCTGCCGGAGCTGATAGACCGCTTGAGCGCGCGCATCGCGCGCAGCGGCAACCCCGCGTTCAAGGGTTTGTCGGTCAAGCTCAAGTTCGATGATTTCAACCAGACCACGGTGGAGCACAGCGGCGGCCAGCTGTCGCCGGCGCGTTTTGGAGAGCTGCTGCGGGTGGGTTTCGAGCGCGGCCGGCGTCCGGTGCGCCTGGTCGGCGTCGGCGTCAAGCTGGCTGACGAGCACGATCTGCCGCGCCAGCTGCGCCTGTTCGGTCGCGACGGCCGCCCGCTGCCGGACCTGCCGGCGGCGGACGCTGTCGCGGCCGAGGCGGAGCCGCCAGCGAGTGACGCCGGCCAGCCTCCGCAGCATAGCTGAGGCTGGCCGGCGCAAGGCCGGGATCAGGGGGTTTTGAAGTCGCCGGCGTAGACCTGGAACAGCTGGGCCGGGTCTATGTGCTTGCGTAGCGCGGCGTTCACCTGTTCCACCGTCAGCGCGGCGATGGCGGCGTCCACCTTGGCGTTGAAGTCCATGCCGCGGCCGATCTGCAACTGGCCGTCCAGCGCCGCGCTCAGCGCGCCATCCTGGGCGCGGGCGATTTCCCTTTCCTGCTGCAAGGCCTTCTTGGCGTCGGCCAGTTCGGTGGCGTTGACGCCGTCGCGGATGAAGTGAGCCAGCTCCTCGGTCACGCCTTGTTTCAGCTTGTCCAGGTTTTGCGGCGCGTAGATGGCCACCAGGCTCAGGCTGGCCACCGCTTCGAAACTTCCCGCCCTGAATTGGCTGCCGGCGTAGTAGCTGATGCCTTCTTTCTGGCGCAGGCGATCCAGCAGCCGCGATTTGACGCCGCCGCCCAGAATCTTGTTGGCGATCAGCATCGCCGGATAGTCGGCGTCGCTGTCCCGCATCGCCAGCGGCGCGGTGGCCAGGTAGAAGGCATTGGCCTTGTCTTTGACCTGCAATTGCCGTTGACCGGGCTTGGCCGGCGGCAGTTGGCTGGCCGCGCGGCTGTAAGCGGCCTGGCTGCTCCAGCCGCCGAACAGTTTTTGCAGCTGGTTTTGCGTCGCCTTGGCGTCGAAATCGCCGACCAGGGCGAAGCGGGCGTGGCTGGCGCCATAGAACTGGCGGTGGAAGCGCTTGATGTCGTCCAGCTTGGTGGTTTTCAGTTCGGTGGTGGCTTCGTCCAGCGTCGGGCGGTAGCGCAGATCGCCCTTGCGATAGACATTGAGCGCCTGGCCCACGGCCTGGGTGGCGATGGCCTGCGGCTCGTTGCGCTGGGCGTCGATGGCGGTCAGGCCCTCTTTGCGCAGCAGTTCGAATTCCCGTTCCGGGAAGCTGGGCTGCTTGAGCAGGCTGGCGACCAGGTCCAGCAGCGCCGGCAGATTGGCGCGGGTGGTTTCAAAGTCGACGTTGACCTCTTGGCCGGAGCCGGAGACGCTGAGCTTGGCCTTCAGCTGATCCAGCCTATCGCTGATCTCGGCGCGACTGAGCTTGCCGCTGCCGCGCTCCAGCATGCTGGCGACCAGACTGGGGACGGCGCCGCGGCCGAACAGGCTTTTCTCGTCGCCGAAGGCGAAGCTGAAGCTGCCATTGACGGTTTCGCCACGGGTTTTCTTGGCCAGCAGCGCCAGCTTGGCGCCATTGGCCAGCGTGGTTTTCTCGGTGCGCGCGTCGATATTGGCCGGGCTGGGATCGAAGGCTTCGCCCTGGCTGATCGCGGCGCGGCCCTTGTAGCCGTCCACCAGCTTGGCCACGTCCGGCGTGGCCGGGATCACGCTGCGTTCCGGCTTGGCGGTGGGCACGAACTGGCCATAGGTGCGGTTGGACGCCTTGAAGTAGTTCTCGGCCGCCCGTTCCACGTCCTTGGCGCTCAGCGCCTCGATGCGGTCGCGATTCAGGAAGAACAGCCGCCAGTCGCCCTTGGCGATGGCTTCGGACATTTCCACCGCCAACTGCTGCGGATCGTTCAGGGTCTTGTCGATGTCGTTGAGCAGGCTGGCCTTGGCGCGCTTGAGTTCGGCCTCGGTCACCGGCTTGCTCTTGAAGCCTTCCAGCGTGGCGAGCAGCGCCTGGCGCGCATCGGTCAGCTTCTGGCCCTTGTTCAGTTCCGCCCAGAAGATGATGTAGCCCGGTTCGGCCAGCGCGAACGGCCAAGCCTCGACGCCCACGGCTTTCTTGCCGCCCACCAGCGCCTGGTACAGCCGGCCGTTGGGGGTGTTGGCCAGGATGTCGGCCAAGGCCAGCACCGCGGTCGCGTCCGGGTGGCTGCCGGCGGCGATGGGGTAGAGCACCGCGGCCAGTTGGGTGTCGCCGACGCGCTCCACGGTCAATTCGCGCGCGCCGTCGCGCTGCGGTTCCTCGGTCCAGGTCGGCGTCAGCTGGCGCTGCGGCTTGGCGATCTTGCCGAAAGCCCGCTGGACGACGGCCAGTGTCGCCGCCGGATCGAACTTGCCGCTGATCATCAGCACCGCGTTGTCCGGCTGGTAGTACTTGCGGTAGAAGGCCTGCAGATTGTCGATGCGGACCTTTTCCACGTCGGAGCGCGCGCCTATGGTGTTGTGACCGTAGTTGTGCCAGTCGTAGCTGACCGCGGTCATCTGCTTCCACAGCACGCGGCGGGGATTGTTCTCCCCCATCTCCATTTCATTGCGCACCACCGAGAACTCGGTGTCCAGATCGCTCCTGGCGATCTTGCTGTTGACCATGCGGTCGGCTTCCATCTCCAGCGCCCAGCGCAGATTATCGTCGTTGGCGGGGAAGGTTTCGTAGTAGTTGGTGCGGTCCAGGAAGGTGGTGCCGTTGAACTGCATGCCGCGCTTGCCGAGTTCCTGCATCAGATTGCCGCTGCTGGGCGTGCCCTTGAACAGCATGTGCTCCAGCAAGTGGGCCATGCCGGTTTCGCCATAGCTTTCGTGGCGGCTGCCCACCAGATAGGTGACGTTGACGGTGGTGGTGGGCTTGGAGGCGTCCGGCGCCAGCAGGACGCGCAGGCCATTGGGCAGCCGGTATTCGGTGATGCCTTCCACGCTGGTGTAGGCTTGCAGTTGGCTTTGGCTGGCGGTCACGGCTTCGGCGGCGATGGCCGGCAGGGTGTGGCCCAGGGACAGGGCGAGCAGCAGGCTCAGGGTCTTGATGCGCATGCGGTGGCGTTTCCTCTGGCGTGAATGCGGGACGGCGGCGCGTAGCGGCGCCGGAACTGCATAGGCTTGCGATTTTGCTTGCTTTCGTCAAGTCGGAAACCTTCCGGGTATGACGTAAAGAACCTGTTTACGATCTGCTGTGCTTCGGCGATACGGCGTTGAAACCGAGCTCAAAATGCTCATGTACCACGTGTACATTCCGCTTTTTCGCCCGTTTTCGCCTTGTCTCGCCTTAGCTCGCGAGATCGTAAACACGTTCTAAGTCTGGGGCAAACAGGGGTAGGCCGGCGCGGCGGGCAATTGGTTCCCGCCATGGAACTTAGAGCCTGTTTATGATCTCGCGAGAAAGAGCGAGACAAGGCGGAAATGACCGAAGAAGCGGAATGTACATACGGTACATGAGCATTCTGAGGTCATTTCCAACGTCGTATCGCCGAAGCGCAGCAGATCGTAAACAGGCTCTCAGCGTTTTAGATTGCTGATGCTCATCAACATGCCCATGCCGACGAACAGGGTGACGGTGGCGGTGCCGCCGTAGGACATGAAGGGCAGCGGCACGCCCACCACCGGCAGGATGCCGGACACCATGCCCATATTGACGAAGGCGTAGACGAAGAAGGACAGGGTGATGGAGCCGGCCATCAATCGGCCGTACAGCGTTTGCGCGCTGGCGGTGATCATCATCGCGCGGCTGAGCACCAGCAGATAGAGCACCAGCAGCAGCACATTGCCGGCCAGGCCGAATTCCTCGGAATACACCGCGAAGATGAAGTCCGTGGTCCGTTCCGGGATGTAATCGAGGTGGGTCTGGGTGCCGTTGAGCCAGCCCTTGCCCCAGGGGCCGCCGGAGCCGATGGCGATCATGGACTGGATGATGTGGTAGCCGTCGCCCAAGGGGTCGGTGGTCGGATCTATCATGGTCAGCACCCGGCGGCGCTGATAGTCGTGCAGCAGGTTCCAGACGATGGGCAGGCTGGCCGCGCCCATGCCGATGCCGGCGAAGATCACCTTCCACGGCAGGCCGGCGAAGAACAGCACGAACAGGCCGGCCGCGGCGATCAGCAGCGTGGTGCCCAGGTCCGGCTGCTTCAGCACCAGCGCGCTGGGCACCGCCATCAGCAAGGCGGCCACCAGGTAGTGCCACCAGCGCATCGACAGCTCGTATTTCTGGAAGAACCAGGCCAGCATCATCGGCAGCGCGATCTTCATGATCTCGGACGGCTGGATGCGGGTGATGCCCAGTTCCAGCCAGCGGGTGGAGCCGTTGACGGTGACGCCCTTGAAGTGGACGGCCAGCAGCAGCAGCACGCCCAGGCCGTAGATGGGCGGCGCGAAGTTCATGATGCTTTGCGGCCGCATGCGGGCGATCACCCACATGATGATCAGCGACAGGCTGGTGTAGACCAGCTTGTTGTCTATCTTGTCGAAGGACTGATTGTTGGCCGAGTACAGCAGCACCATGCTGAGCACGAAGATCAGGCCCAGGAACAGCATCATCCAGCCGTCCAGCGGTTCCTTGATCTGCTGCCAGACGCGTTTAATTAGAGAGGTCTGCATTGTCGTTGGCGGTGTCGGTGGGCATGGTCTTCAGCGTGCCTTCGATGTCTTTCGGCACCTTGCCCAGCAAATAGTAGTCGAACAGCGCGCGCACGATGGGCGCGGCGGCGGCGGCGCCGAAGCCGGCGTTCTCCACGATCACCGCCACCGCAATGCGCGGCTTGTCCACCGGCGCGAAGGCGATGAACCAGCTGTGGTCGCGGTATTGCTCGGCCAGCGCGGCGGCGTTGTACTTGGCGCCTTGCTTGATCTGCACCACCTGGGCGGTGCCGGTCTTGCCGGCCATGGAGTATTGCAGGCCCACGCCCAGCCGCGCGCCGGTGCCGCGCGTCATCACGCCTTCCATGCCGCGCTTCACGTATTCGAAGTTTTCCGGCTTGAATGGAATCTGGCGGGTGGGCATCGGTTCGATGATGCGCGCCTTGCCGCTGCGGGTGTCCACCACTTGCTGCACCAGGTGTGGTTTGAACACCTGGCCATCGTTGGCCATGATGGCGGTGGCGTTGGCCATTTGCAGCGGAGTGTAGGCGTTGAAGCCCTGGCCGATGCCGATGCTGACCACGTCGGCCGGATACCAGCGGCGGAATTCTTCCTTGTAGCGGGCGAAGCGCTTGGCCTTCCATTCCTTGGACGGCAGCACGCCTATGGATTCACCGTCCAGGTCGATGCCGCTCTTGCTGCCCAGGCCGAACTGCGCCAGCGCCGGGTGGATCTTGTCTATGCCCATGTCCCAGGCCAGCTTGTAGAAGAAGGTATCACTGGAGACTTCGATCGCGCGTTGCAGATTGATCATGCCGTTGCCGGCCTTCTTGCTGTCGCGGAACTGGTGGCTGGAGCCGGGCAGGGTGAAGTAGCCGGGCGCCGGGCGGATGTCGCGCATGCCGATGGCGTGGTTTTCCAATGCGGCCATCGCCATGAAGGGCTTGAAGGTGGAGCCGGGCGGATAGGTGCCGCGCAGCGCGCGGTTGATCATCGGCTTCTGCCAGTCGTTGTTCAGATTGCTCCAGGTCTGGGTGTCGATGCCGTCTATGAACAGATTGGGATCGAAGCCCGGCTTGGACAGGAAGGCGAGCACGCCGCCGGTGGACGGCTCTATCGCCACCAGCGCGCCGCGGCGGCTGCCGAACAGCTTGTCCGCCATTTCCTGCAAGCGGATGTCCAGCGCCAGCTTCAAGGTGTTGCCGTTGACCGGCGGCGTGCGCCGCAGCGAGCGCACCGCGCGGCCGCCGGAATCGGTTTCCACCTCTTCGAAACCGACCTTGCCGTGCAGATCATCCTCGTACACCGCTTCCAGGCCGGTCTTGCCGATATAGTTGGAGCCCTTGTAATTGGCGGTTTTCTCTTCCTCTTCCAGCCTTTCCTTGTCGCGCTGGTTGATGCGGCCGATGTAGCCGAGCACATGGCTGGTCATTTCCTTGAACGGATAGTCGCGGAACAGCCGCGCCTTGACCTCCACGCCGGGGAAGCGCCAGGCCTGGGCGGCGACGCGCGCGGCCTCCTCCTCGCTGAGCTTGGTTTTCAGCGGGATGGATTCAAAGTTCTTGCTCTCGGTCAGCAGGCGTTTGAACTGGCGTTCGTCGCGCGGGGTGATGTCCACCAGCTTGCGCAGCTCGGCCTCGGTGGCGGCCAGGTCGGCGATCTTGCTCGGCGTCAGCTCCAGCGTATAGGCGGAGTAGTTCTGCGCCAGCACCACGCCGTTGCGGTCCAGGATCAGGCCGCGGTTGGGCAGGATGGGTACCAGCGAGATGCGGTTGTTCTGCGCCAGCGTGGAAAAGTGCTCGTGTTGCAGCACTTGCAGCCAGATGAAGCGCGAGAGCAGCACCAGGAACATCAGCACGATCAGCGCGTAGGCGACGATCAGGCGCAGTTGGAACTGGCTGTCTTCGGCCTGGGGATTCTTGAAGCGGGTCGGTTGAGGCATGGACGGTTCGCGGCGCTACACCGCGTTGTGGCGGTAGGGCATCAGCATCAGTTTGGTCAGCAGCGGCCACAGCAGCGCGCCGATCAAGGGCGGCAGGAAATAGGCCCAGCCGACGAAGGCGGAACCGGTCAGCATGCGCACCACCACCATGATGATCTGGTTGGTCAGCAACAGGCCCAGCACCACCAGCGTTTGCTGGCCCAGATTGAACATCACCACCTGGCGCTGGCGCGCCAGCGCCAGATAGGCGGTGATCGAATAGGCCAGCGCGTGCTGGCCGAACAAGCCCGCGGTGGAAATATCGGCCACCAGTCCCAACAGGAAGGCGGTGCCGATATTGACCCGGCGCGGCTGGTTGATCACCCAGTACAGGATCAGCATGCCGATGAAGTCCGGCAGCCAGCGCGTGCTGCCATGCGGCAGCGGGATCAGTTCGATCAGAATGGCGAAGGCGAAGGAAAACAGGATGAAGCGGCGCTTCACCGGTTTGAGCAGTTCCTTGGGGCGCTCGAACGACATCGGGGCTTACTCCTCGGCGGCGGCTTTCTTGCCGCCCCTGCTCTTTTTGACGATGGGGGCCGGTTCCGGCGGACGCGGCGGCGCCTGCTTGTCGCCCAGCACCAGCATGTAGCGGGTTTGCTGCACTCCGGCCAAGGGCGCGGTGGCGATGCGGGCGAAGGTGGCGCCCTGGTTGCGCTCCACCCGGGTCACGCGCGCGACCGGGATGCCGGCCGGATAGACGCCGTCCACGCCGGAGGTGACGATGTGGTCGCCGTCCTTGATGTCCGCGCTTTGCGGCAGGTAGCGGATTTCCACGCCGCCGCCGTAGCCGTACAGGATAGCGCGCTGGCCGGTGCGCGCCACCATCACCGGCACCATCTGGTTCTTGTCTATGACCAGGGTGACTTCCGCGGTCAGCGGCTGCACCCGGGTCACCTGGCCCAAGAGGCCGCTGGCGTCCACCACCGGCTGGCCGGCTTTCAGATTGGCGTCGCTGCCCTTGTCGATGATGATCTTGTAGGAGAATGGATCGCGGCCGGTGTACAGCGTTTCCGCCATCAGCGCCTGTTGGTGGTAGCTGGACTTGATGCCGTTGAGCTTGCGCACTTCGTCCAGCTCGCGCTGCAGGGTTTGCAGCCGCGACAGCTGCGCCGACATTTCCAGCTGGCGCGCGCGCAAGGCGGTGTTTTCCTGCTTCAGTTCGGTTTGGGAGCTGAGAAAATCGCTGACATGGCGCATCGCCTGCGCCGGCATGTTCACCGCGCGCTGCACCGGGTACAGCGCCAGCGAAGTGGCTTCGCGCGCCTGTTCCATCAGGCCGAAATAGCTGTCGCCGACCAGGAGCGCCACCGAGGCGGCCACGGCCATGGCCAAGCGCGCGCCGGGCGGCGGCCCGGAGCGGAAGAAGCTGGGGGTGTTGGCAAAGTCCATCGGCTCAGACCTCGCCCCTTGACGCGGGGCGCTGTGCATCAGGCGGGCGCGCTAGCAGCGTCCGCCGTCATTGCTTGCTTTACGAGCGGCCGGCGCCGCCGGAGCCGGGCTCAGGCGGTCGTCGGCCGTTCCGGTTTAAGGTACGTTGGTGAAAATGGTGCCAATCTTGTCCATCTTCTCCAGCGCCTTGCCGGAGCCGCGCACCACGCAGGTCAGCGGTTCTTCGGCCACGAACACCGGCAGGCCGGTTTCTTCGGCCAGCAGGCGGTCGATGTCTTTCAGCAGCGCGCCGCCGCCGGTCAGCACCATGCCCTTGTCGGCGATGTCGGCGCCCAGTTCCGGCGGGGTCTGTTCCAGCGCGATCTTCACCGCGGACACGATTTGGTTCAACGGTTCGGTCAGCGCTTCCAGGATTTCATTGGAGGACACGGTGAAGGCGCGCGGAATGCCTTCGGCCAGGTTGCGGCCCTTGACTTCCATTTCGCGCACTTCGGCGCCCGGGAAGGCGGAACCGATGGTCTTCTTGATTTCCTCGGCGGTGGTTTCGCCGATCAGCATGCCGTAGTTGCGGCGGATGTAGTTGATGATGGCTTCGTCGAACTTGTCGCCGCCGACGCGGACGGAGTTGGAGTACACCACGCCGCCCAGCGAGATCACGCCGACTTCGGTGGTGCCGCCGCCGATGTCCACCACCATGGAGCCGGTGGGCTCTTCAACCGGCAGGCCGGCGCCGATGGCGGCCGCCATCGGCTCTTCGATCAGTTCCACGCGGCGCGCGCCGGCGGCCAGCGCCGAATCGCGGATCGCCTTGCGTTCCACCTGGGTGGAGCCGCAGGGCACGCAGATCACGATGCGCGGGCTGGCGGCGAAGAAGCGGTTGGGGTTCACCTTCTTGATGAACTGCTTGAGCATCTGTTCGGTGACGGTGAAGTCGGCGATCACGCCGTCCTTCATCGGGCGGATCGCCTGGATGCTGCCCGGGGTGCGGCCCAGCATGCGCTTGGCTTCCAGGCCCACGGCCAGGATGGATTTCTTGTTGGTGGGCGCGTCGCTGTGAATGGCGACAACCGAGGGCTCGTCCAGCACGATGCCTTTGGCGCGCATGTAGATGAGGGTGTTGGCTGTGCCAAGGTCAATGGCGAGGTCGTTGGAGAAGTATCCGGTCAGCGAACGAAACATTGGGCGATCCTGGTCAGTTTTCGTCATGTGGCGGACGCGCTGTCGCGTCCGCGTTTATCTGTTGTTTGTTACCTGGCGCGCGGCGGCCGGAAGGCCGCTTGCGCATCATTTTCCGACGCGGGCCCGCATCGATCGGGTCCGTGCGATCCAGCCCCGGCGCGGCGGCTTGCCGCCCGTCGGCCGCGTGGTGAAAGCGCTGCCGAAATAACGCCGTGGCGCGATGTCGATCTTGGGAGAATCAAGCGGGCTATGATACCCTATAACGCTTGAAATATTAAAGGTTTTGAACGAGGACACCATGTCGCTGACGCATCAGGATGTCGCACGAATTGCCAAGCTTGCCCGCATCAATGTCAATGAAGCGGAAATTGCCGCGACAAGCAAGCAACTCAATAATATTTTCGGCCTGATCGAACAGATGCAGGCGGTGAACACCGACGGCATCGAGCCGATGGCCCATCCGCAGGATGTCTCTTTGCGTTTGCGCGAAGATGTCGTTACCGAAACCAATCAGCGCGAAGCTTTCCAGGCCGTTGCCCCGCAAGTGGAAAAGGGCTTGTTCCTGGTCCCCAAGGTCATCGAGTGATGCTCTGATTGCCTGTGCCGGTCGTAGGTTCCCGCTCGCGGGGGCTGCCGGTGCTGGCCGCTGTCTGAAAGGACGGCGGCGCTCTTCCCGGATAGCTAAAGATTCCATTTCAAATGACACAGTCTACTTTAAAGCAACTGTCGCAACAGCTAGTGGCCAAGGAAGTCTCCAGCGTCGAGCTGGCCACGCAGTACCTGGCGCGCATCGAGGCGCTGAACCCGGCGCTCAACGCGCTGGTCACCGTCGACCGCGCCAAGACCCTGGCCGAGGCCGCCGCCGCCGATGCGCGCATCGCCGCCGGCAACGCCCATGCGCTGACCGGCGTGCCCATCATCCACAAGGATTTGTTCTGCCAGCAGGGCTGGAAGACCAGCTGCGGCTCCAAGATGCTGGACAATTTCGTGTCACCGTACAGTGCCCACGTGGTTGAGCAGTGCCAGGCCGCCGGCATGGTGACGCTGGGCCGCGCCAATATGGACGAGTTCGCGATGGGTTCGTCCAATGAGAACTCCTTTTACGGCGCGGTGAAAAACCCCTGGGACCAGCAAGCGGTGCCGGGCGGCAGCTCCGGCGGTTCCGCCGCCGCCGTGGCCGCGCGGCTGACGCCGGTGGCCACCGCCACCGACACCGGTGGCTCCATCCGCCAGCCGGCTTCCCATTGCGGCGTCACCGGCATCAAGCCGACCTACGGCGTGGTGTCGCGCTACGGCATGGTCGCCTACGCCTCCTCGCTGGATCAGGGCGGCCCGATCGCGCAGACCGCCGAGGACTGCGCGCTGATGCTGAACGTGATGGCCGGCTTCGACCAGCGCGATTCCACCAGCCTGGAGCGCGCGCGCGAAGACTATGCCCGCGATCTGAATCAGCCGCTGGCCGGCCTCAAGGTGGGCCTGCCGCGCGAATACTTCGCCGCCGGCCTGAGCGCCGACGTGGCGCGCGCGGTGGACGAGGCGGTGGCGGTGCTGAAAAAACAGGGCGCGCAGGTGGTGGACATCAGCCTGCCCAATACCGAGCTGTCCATCCCGGCCTACTACGTGATCGCGCCGGCCGAGGCCTCCACCAATCTGTCGCGTTACGACGGCGTGCGCTACGGCCATCGCGCCGCCGAGTACAAGGACCTGGTGGACATGTACGAGAAGACCCGCGCCGAAGGCTTCGGCAGCGAGGTCAAGCGCCGCATCCTGGTGGGCAGCTATGTGCTGTCGCACGGCTATTACGACGCCTATTACCTGAAGGCCCAGAAAATCCGCCGCCTGATCGCCAACGATTTCAAAGCCGCTTTCGAGCAGTGCGACGTGATCCTGGGGCCAGTGGCGCCGACCGCGGCCTTCGATATCGGCGCGATGAACGACGATCCGGTGCAGATGTATCTGTCCGACATCTACACTCTGTCGGTGAACCTGGCCGGCTTGCCGGGCATGAGCGTGCCGGCCGGCTTCAGCGCCAGCGGCCGCCCGATCGGCTTGCAGATCATCGGCAACTACTTCGGCGAAGCCAAGATGTTGAACGTCGCGCATCAGTTCCAGTTGGCAACTGATTGGCACTCCCGAGTACCCAAGCTTGAAAAGCAAAAGGTAAAAAGAGTTATTTAAAGGGGCTTTTGTCTCTTTGAAAAAAGATGCGTAAAAATTAAAGGATTTTCCGACCATGAAATGGGAAGTCATCATCGGTATCGAGGTGCATGTGCAGCTCAATACCGTCTCCAAGATTTTCTCCGGTTCCAGCACCGCTTTCGGCGCGGAGCCGAACACCCAGGCCTCCGCGGTGGAGCTGGCCTTTCCCGGCGTGCTGCCGGTGCTGAACAAGGCTGCGGTTGACAAGGCCATCCGCCTGGGCCTGGCGCTGGACGCCAAGATCAACCAGAAGAACGTGTTCGCGCGCAAGAACTACTTCTATCCCGATCTCCCCAAGGGCTACCAGATCAGCCAGATGGACCTGCCCATCGTCGAGGGGGGCAAGCTGAAAATCCTGGTGGGCGAGCAGGAGAAGGTGATAGGCGTGACCCGCGCCCATATGGAAGAAGACGCCGGCAAGAGTCTGCACGAAGACTTCCACGGCCTGTCCGGCATCGACCTCAACCGCGCCGGCACGCCGCTGCTGGAAGTGGTGTCCGAACCGGACATGCGCTCGGTGGACGAGGCGCTGGCCTATGTGAAGGCCTTGTACGCGCTGGTGACCTGGCTGGGTATCTGCGACGGGAATATGCAGGAAGGCAGCTTCCGCATGGACGTCAACGTGTCGGTGCGCCCGGAAGGTCAGCAGGCCTTCGGCACCCGCCGCGAGATCAAGAACCTCAACTCCTTCCGCTTCCTGGAGCAGGCCGCCAAGTACGAAATCCAGTGGCAGATCGACACCCTGGAGGATGGCGGCAAGGTGCAACAGGCCACCGTGTTGTTCGACCCGGACACCGGTGAGACAGAGGTGATGCGCAGCAAGGAAGACGCGCACGACTATCGCTATTTCCCGGATCCGGACCTGCTGCCGGTGCGCATTTCCGATGAGCAGATCGCCCGCATCCGCGGCGAGATGCCGGAGCTGCCGGCGGCGATGCAAGTCCGTCTGGCGGAGGCTTACGGCGTGTCCGCCTACGACGCGGCGTTGCTGACGTCCAGCCTGGCTCAGGCGCAGTACTTCGAGGCCGCGGCCAAGGCCTCCGGCCAGGGCAAGCTGGCCGCCAACTGGATCAATGGCGAGATCGCCGCGCGGCTGAACCGCGACGGCAAGGAGATTGCGGAATGTCCGATCTCGGCCGAGCGTCTGTCCGGTCTGATCGCGCGCATCGCCGACGGCACGCTGTCCAGCAAGCTGGCCAAGCAGGTGTTCGACGCCTTGTGGGACAGCGAACTGTCCGCCGACGCCATCATCGAGCGTGATGGCCTGAAGCAGGTGTCCGACGTCGGCGCCATCGAGAAGATGGTGGAAGAAGCGATCGCCGCCAATCCCAAGGCGGTGGAAGAATTCCGCGCCGGCAAGGAGAAGGCGCTCAACGCCTTGGCCGGCCAGGTGATGAAGGCTTCCAAGGGCAAGGCCAATCCGGCTCAGGTGCAGGATATCCTGAGACAGAAGCTGGCCTGAGAACCTATTCCAAAGTCTGCTGCGCGTCGGCAGGATGGATAGAAAAGGGCGTTGAAACCGTCTTCGAAATGCTCATGTACCGTATGTACATTCCGCTTTCTCAGCCGTTTTCGCCTTGTCTCGCTCTAGCTCGCGAGACTTGGAGCAGGTTCTGAGCCAACGGAACTCCAGGGCGGCGGCGCCGATTATGGCGCCGCCGCCCTGCTTTTGTGTTGCGGCGCGACAAGTTGTCTTGCCCTGGATTGTCCTTGGAAATATTCCCAGGCTTGACATGTGGTGTTTTCGTAATGGTTCGAGTGTTAACAGCTCACTTTGACTGATGTTTTTAAGCCTCTGATTTGACAAGGAATCCGCTTTTTGCCCAGCCCGCTAAGTCATTGTCTCAAAAGGTGAATTAGAACTTCTCGATGTTGACCGTGGGGAAGTTCTTTCTTATAGTGGCGGAAAGTGGGGCGAAGTGGGTGAAAGTGGGGCATTTGCCCCAGGGGGCGACGGCCCCTTAGGTTTATTCGGTCAGCGGGCTCGAAATCATGATTGGTGGCGTCAGCATCTTGTCTCTCGATAGCAAGGGGCGTTTGGCTATTCCGGCCAAACACCGCGAGACACTGCTGTCCGCTTTCGGGCACAAACTGATCGTCACCCTCGAGTCCCAAGACCACTTGCTGATCTACCCCGAACCCAACTGGCGTCCGGTCGAAGCCCGCCTGCTAGCCCTTCCCACCGGCAACCCCACTCTGAAACGTTACCAGCGCCTCGTGCTCGGCCACGCGGAAACGCTGGAAATGGACAGTGCCGGACGCATTCTGCTGCCCGCGCGCCTGCGCGATCTCACCGGACTCGACAAGGACGTCGCGCTGGTGGGCATGGGCAACCGCTTCGAGCTGTGGAATGCCGAGGAATGGGACAGTCAGACCGCTGACGCCCTGGCCATCGATCAAACCGATCTGGCCCAACACCTTGGAGACTTTACGCTGTGAGCACCACCCCCTTCGTGCACCTGACGGTGCTCTTGACCGAGGCGGTCGACGCGCTTGCCATCCGGCCGGATGGCACCTATGTCGATTGCACTTTCGGTCGAGGTGGCCACAGCCGCTTGATCCTGTCGCGACTGGGGCCGCAAGGCCGTCTGGTCGCTTTCGACAAGGATCCCGAAGCCATTGCCGTGGCCACGCGGCTGGCGGAGGAAGACCCGCGTTTTCAAATCGTGCACAACGGTTTCGAAACGCTGGGACAGGAATTGGACCGCCTGGGCATTCCCCAGGTGGACGGCGTGTTGATGGATCTGGGCGTGTCATCGCCGCAGATCGACGACGGGCGGCGCGGTTTCAGCTTCCGCTTCGACGCGCCCTTGGACATGCGTATGGATACCACCCGCGGCATCACCGCGGCCGAATGGTTGGCGACGGCAGACGAGGCCGATATCAGAGAGGTCATCAAGACTTATGGTGAAGAGCGGTTTGCTCGCAAGATCGCAGCAGCCATTGTTGCGCAAAGGGCTGACGCCCCCCTCCAGACCACGCGTGAGCTCGCCTTGCTCGTTGGGCAAAACGTCCGTACTCGGGAACCGGGTCAGGACCCCGCAACGCGTACCTTCCAAGCGATCCGGATCTTTGTGAACCGCGAGCTGGACGAACTCAAGGCGGTGCTGCCGCAGGCGGCGCGCCGTCTGGCGGAAAACGGCCGCCTGGCGGTGATCAGCTTTCACTCGCTGGAAGACCGCATCGTCAAGCAATACCTGCGCGACGCCAGCAGCGAGGAAAAGCTGCCGGCCTGGGCGATGGTGCGCGCCGCCGACATGGCGCAGCCGCCGCTGTCCACCGTGGGCAAGCCGGTGCGCGCCAGCGATGAGGAAGTGCGCGCCAACGCGCGCTCCCGCAGCGCCATCATGCGCGTGGCCGAGCGCACCGCCGCGCCGTGGCGGGAGATCGACGCATGAACAAGCTCAACGCGATACTGCTGGTCATCGTGGTGTTGTCCGCCTGGTCGGTGGTCACCTCGACCCACGTGTCGCGCAAGCTCTACAGCGATTTGCAGAAGGAGCGCAAATCCGCCCAGCAGCTGGAGATCGAGTTCGGCCAGCTGCAACTGGAGCAGAGCACCTGGGGCGCGCACGCGGTGATTGAGAAAGCCGCGTCCAGCCGCCTCGACATGCATACCCCGGATCCGCGTCAGATCCAGGTGATTTCGCCTGGGAAGGGGATGTGATGCGCACTTACTCCCCGCGCCACCAGCAACGCATCCCGGACGCCAGCCCCGCGCTGCGCATGAAGCCGGGCCGCGTGCGTTTCGTATTGCTGATGCTGGCGCTATTGTTCCTGGCCTTGATCGGCCGCGCGGTCTACCTGCAAGTGGTGCAACAGGATTTCCTGCAAAACCAGGGCGAGGCGCGTTTCCGCCGCGCGTTGACACTGGAAGCCAACCGTGGCGTGATCACCGACCGCAATGGCGAGCCGCTGGCGATCAGCTCGCCGGTGCAGACCATCTGGGCCAGCCCGGCGGACATGGAGCCGGTGCAGCCGGCCAAGCTGCGCGAGCTGGCGGCGTTGTTGGACCTGTCGCCGGAAGAACTGTCGGCCAAGCTGTCCGACCGCAAGAAGGAATTCGTCTATGTCAAACGCCAGATCAGCCCGGAGCTGGCGGACAAGGTGATGGCGCTGGGCGTGCCCGGCATCGCCAAGCAGCAGGAATTCCGCCGCTTCTACCCGGCCGGGGAAATCGTGTCCCACATCATCGGTTTCACCGGAGTGGACGGCAAGGGGCAGGAAGGGGTGGAACTGGCACGCGAGAAGATGCTGGCCGGCAAGGATGGCCGCCGCGTGGTGCTGAAGGACCGCCGCGGCCACATCATCGAAGACGTCGCCGCCATCGAGCCGCCGCGCGACGGCCAGAAGCTGGCGCTGGCGGTGGATCACCGCATCCAGTACCTGGCCTATCGCGAACTGAAGGCCGCGGTGGAGTTGAACAAGGCCAAGGCCGGCAGCGTGGTGGTGCTGGACGCGCACACCGGCGAATTGCTGGCGCTGGCCAATTACCCCTCGTTCAATCCGAATAACCGCAGCGGCGTGACGCCGGAAATGATGCGCAACCGCGGTGTGATCGATCTGTTCGAGCCGGGCTCGACGATGAAGCCGCTGTCGATCTCGCTGGCGCTGGAAAACGGCAAGGCCGGCCTCAACACGGTGCTGGACACCCACACTTACATGATAGGCCCGGCCACCATCCGCGACGTGGCGCCGCGCCCCAGCCTGGACATCCTCGGCATCATCCAGAAATCGTCCAACGTCGGCACCAGCAAGCTGGCGCTGATGAGCTCGCCGGAACAGTCGTGGAAGCATTACGACGCGCTGGGCTTCGGCCGCGCGCCGGAAACCGGCTTCCCCGGCGAAGCCGGCGGCCGGCTGCGCGACTGGCACAACTGGCGGCCCATCGAGCAGGCGACGATGTCCTTCGGCTACGGCATCTCGGTCAGCCTGATCCAGATGGCGCGCGCCTATACCGTGTTCGCCAACGATGGCGTGATGCTGCCGATCTCGCTGTACAAGACCGCCACGCCGATGCCGGGCAAGCGCGTGCTGGCGGAAAAGACCGCGCACGAAATGCGCGATTTGCTGATCGCCAACAGCCAGCCGGGCGGCGGCGCCGTCGGTGGCCGCATCATCGGCTACAGCATAGGCGGCAAGAGCGGCACCGCGCGCAAGCTGGAAGGCCGCACCTATGTGGCCAACAAGCACCGCGCGCTGTTCATGGGCTTCGCGCCGGGCAAATCGCCGCGCGTGATCGTGTCGGTGATGATAGACGAGCCCTCCGCGGGCAAATATTACGGCGGCGCGGTGGCTGCGCCAGTGTTCTCGCAGATCGCCGGTGGCGCGCTGCGAGTATTGAACGTGCAGCCGGACGAACCCTCCAACAACACTTTATTGCCGGAATCCACCCCGGTGCCGGTGGATTTTTGATCAGATCATGAAAAGCCGTTTGACCCCATTGCCGGACTGGAATCCGGACGACATCAAACAACTGGGACTGCCCATCAAGCGGGTGGAGACCGACAGCCGCCGCGTGCTGCCCGGCGACGTGTTCCTGGCGTGCCCCGGCCTGCATTCCGACGGCCGCGACTACATCCAGGCCGCGCTGGCGAAAGGCGCGGCCGCGGTGTTGTGGGACGACGCCGACGGCTTCGCCTGGAATCCGCTGTGGCAGGCGCCCAATCTGGCGGTGCCGAATCTGCGCGAGCGCATCGGCATGCTGGCGGCCGAGGTCTACGGCCATCCCAGCCGCGCGCTGCGCGTGATCGGCATCACCGGCACCAATGGCAAGACCTCGATTTCTCACTGGCTGGCGCAGGCCTTCTCGCTGCTGGGCCAGAAGGCGGCGCTGATCGGCACCGTCGGCAACGGCTTTTACGGCGAACTGACCGAAACCACCCACACCACGCCGGACCCGGTGACGGTGCAGCAGAAGCTGGCCGAATACCGCCGCCAGGGCGCGCACGTGGTGACCATGGAAGTGTCCAGCCACAGCCTGGACCAGGGCCGCGTCAACGGCGTGGACTTCGCCACCGCGGTGCTGACCAATCTGACGCGCGATCACCTGGACTACCACGGCTCGATGGAAGCCTACGGCGAATCCAAGAAGAAGCTGTTCTTCTGGGAAGGCCTGCAGCACGCGGTGATCAATGCCGACGATGCCTTCGGCCGCCAACTGGCCGCCGAAATCGACCCGGCTCAGACTCAGGTGGTGACTTACGGCCTGGAGCAGGGCGATGTGCGCCCGCTGGCGCTGGCCGCCACGCTGGACGGCCTGCAACTGACGGTGACCACGCCCTGGGGCGTTACCGATGTGCGCACCGGCCTGGTGGGCCGCTTCAACGCCGCCAATCTGCTGGCCTGTCTGGCCACGCTGTGCGTCAACGGCGTCAGCCTGCGCGACGCCGCCGCGGTGATGGCGCGCATCCAGCCGGCGCGCGGCCGCATGCAGAGCGTGGGCGGCGCGCATGAGCCGCTGGTGGTGATCGACTACGCCCACACGCCGGACGCGCTGGAAAAAGCCTTGTCCACGCTGGCCGAGATCCGTCCGGAAGGCGGCCGCCTGTTCTGCGTGTTCGGCTGCGGCGGCGACCGCGATCCGGGCAAGCGCCCGATGATGGGCGCCATCGCCGAGAAAATCGCCGACGTGGCGGTGCTGACCAGCGACAACCCGCGCACCGAAGACCCGCAAGCCATTCTGCGCGACGTGCTCGCCGGCATGGACGCCGCGCGCATCCATGTCGAGGCGGACCGCGAAGCCGCCATCCACTGGGCGGTGAGCCAGGCGCGCGCCGGCGACGTGGTGCTGGTGGCCGGCAAGGGGCATGAGGAATACCAGGACATCGCCGGCGTCAAGCGGCCGTTCTCCGACTTCCGCGTGGCGGAAGAGGCGCTGACCGCCTGGGGAGAACGCGCATGATGACGCTGCTGCAGGCCGCCGAACTGGCCCAGGGCGCTTTGAGCGGCCCGGACGGCGACATCCTGCGCGTGGTGACCGACAGCCGCGAGGCCGGTCCCGGCGATCTGTTCGTCGCGCTGAAGGGCGAACGTTTCGACGCCCACGATTTCGTCGCCGAGGTGACGGCCAAGGGCGCGGCCGCGCTGGTGCGCGCGGATTTCGAGCTGTCCGGCGCCAGCCTGATCCGTGTGGACGACACCCGCCTGGCGCTGGGCCGGCTGGCCTCCGGCTGGGCGCAGCGTCTGCCGGCGCTGCGCATCGGCGTCACCGGCTCCAACGGCAAGACCACGGTCAAGGAAATGCTGGCCGCCATTCTGCGCCAATATGCGGGCGCGGACGCGGTGCTGGCCACCGCCGGCAACTTCAACAACGACATCGGCCTGCCGCTGACCCTGCTGCGGCTGACGCCGGCGCATCGCTACGCGGTGCTGGAGATGGGCATGAACCATCACGGCGAGCTCAGCTATCTGACCGGCCTGGCCCGGCCGCGCATCGCCTTGGTCAATAACGCGATGCGCGCCCACTTCGGCTACTTCGGCTCCACCGAGGAAGTGGCGCGCGCCAAGGCGGAAATCTTCGAAGGCCTGGACGCCGACGGCGTGGCGGTGCTCAACGCCGACGACGCCAATCTGGCGCTGTTCCGCCGCACGGCGGACGGCCATCGCCAGATCGCCTTCGGCCTGGGCGCCGAAGCCGTGGTCCGCGCCGCCGACATCGAGCTGGACGCCTTGAGCAGCCGCTTCACGCTGCGCTGCGCCAACGGCGAACAGCGTATCGAATTGCCGGCGCCGGGCGAGCACAATGTGCGCAATGCGCTGGCCGCCGCCAGCCTGGCCTTGGCCGCCGACGTGCCGCTGGCCGACATCGCCGCCGGTCTGGCCGCCTTTGGCGGCGCCAAGGGCCGTTTGCAGCTCAAGCAAAGCCCGCGCGGCCTGAGCGTGATCGACGACAGCTACAACGCCAACCCGGATTCGATGAAGGCCGGGATCGACGTGCTGACGCGCCTGCCGGCGCCGCGCTGCTTCGTGATGGGCGATATCGGCGAACTGGGCGATAGCGCCGACGCCTTGCACGCGGAAGTGGGCGAGTACGCGCGGGCGCGCGGCATCGACCTGTTGCTGACCTTGGGCGAGGTTTCGCGTCACGCCGCCGCCGCCTGCGGCGCGCGCGGCAAACATTTTGATTCGATTGACGAGTTGTACGAGTTTCTCGACCGGCAGTTGCCGTCGGGTGCCTCCGTTCTGGTCAAGGGGTCGCGCTTCATGCGCATGGAACGGGTGGTGGAACACCTGATGCAACAATTTAGAGAGGAACAATAACGTGCTGCTCTGGCTGGCTGAACTGCTGGGCTCCCACATCCGGGCCTTCAATGTCTTCAACTACATCACGCTGCGCGCGGTGATGGCGGCGCTGACCGCGTTGGCGATCTCGCTGCTGCTGGGACCGTGGGTGATTCGCAAGCTGACCGAACTCAAGGTGGGCCAGGCGGTGCGTCAGGATGGGCCGCAGACCCATCTGGTCAAGGCCGGCACCCCGACCATGGGCGGCTCGCTGATCCTGCTGGCCATCGGTCTGACCACGCTGCTGTGGGCGGACCTGTCGAATAAATACGTGTGGCTGCTGTTGGCGGTGATGTTCGGCACCGGCGCGCTGGGCTTTTACGACGACTGGCGCAAGGTGGTGTACAAGGACCCGAAAGGCGTGTCCGCCAAGTTCAAGATGGCCTGGCAGTCCGCCATCGCCATCGGCGCCGGCGTGTTCCTGATCGCCACCGCCAAGCTGCCGGCGTCCACCGAGCTGATCGTGCCCTTCGTCAAGACCGTCGCCTACCCGCTGGGCGCGATCGGTTTCTGCGTGCTCACCTATTTCGTCATCGTCGGCACCTCCAACGCGGTGAACCTGACCGACGGCCTCGACGGCCTGGCGGCGCTGCCCACCGTGCTGGTGGCCGCCGGCCTGTCCATCTTTGCCTATGTCGCCGGCCACGCGGTGTTTTCCAAGTATCTGGGCCTGCCCTTTATCCCCGGCGCCCACGAGGTGGTGGTGTTCTGCGCGGCGATGTGCGGCGCCTGCCTGGGCTTCTTGTGGTTTAACGCCTATCCGGCCCAAGTGTTCATGGGCGACGTCGGCGCGCTGGCGCTGGGCGCGGCGCTGGGCACGGTGGCGGTGATCGTGCGTCAGGAAATCGTGCTCTTGATCATGGGCGGCCTGTTCGTGATGGAGGCGCTGTCGGTGATGATTCAGGTGGCTTCCTTCAAGCTCACCGGCAAGCGGGTGTTCCGCATGGCGCCGCTGCATCACCACTATGAATTGAAAGGCTGGAAGGAAACGCAAGTGGTGGTGCGTTTCTGGATCATCACCATGATGCTGGTGCTGGTCGGCCTGTCCACCATCAAGCTGCGTTGAGGAAGACTATGGACTACGCGAATCGTCACGTCGTGGTGGTGGGCTTGGGAGGCTCGGGCCTGGCGGCCGCGCGCTACCTGGCCGCGCACGGCGCGCGCGTGAGCGTGGCCGACGCCAAGCCGTCGGCCGAGCGCGTGGCCGAGCTGCGCGCCTTCCTGCCGCAGGCGGAAGTGCGCAGCGGCGACTTCAGCGCCCAGACCTTCGCCGACGCCGACCTGCTGGTGCTGAGCCCGGGCGTGCCGCTGAAGCATCCGGCCGTCGCCGCTTTCCGCCAAGCCGGCGGCGAGGTGATCGGCGATATCGAAGTGCTGGCGCGCGCGATCCGCGGCGATGGCAGCAAGGTGATCGCCATCACCGGCTCCAACGGCAAGAGCACCGTCACCAGCCTGGTCGGCCATTTGTGCGCCGCCGCCGGCCTGGACGCGGTGGTGGCCGGCAATATCGGCCTAGCGGTGCTGGAAGCGCAGCTGGAGCGCGAGCAAAGCGGCAAGCGCCCGGACGTATGGGTGTTGGAGCTGTCCAGTTTTCAACTGGAATCCACATTCACGCTGGAGGCTGATGCCGCCACGGTGCTGAATATTTCCGAGGACCACCTGGACCGCTACGACGATCTGCTGGACTACGCCCACACCAAGACCCGGGTGTTCCACGGCGCCGGCGCCCAGGTGCTGAACCGCGACGACGCGCTGGTGCGCGCGATGGTCCGGCCCGGCCGCGCGGTCCGGTGGTTCTCGCTGACACAGGATGCCGCATACGCGTTGCGGCAGGATGACGGCCGCTACTGGCTGAGCCTGGACGGCGAGCGGGCTTTCGATTGCGCCGAGATGAGCTTGCAGGGTCTGCACAACGCTGCCAACGCGCTGGCCGCGCTGGCCTTGTGCGAAGCCGTCGGCGCGCCGCGCGCCGCGCTGTTGAATGGGCTGAAAACTTTCCGTGGCCTGGAACATCGCGTCGAGCTGGTAGACGAAATCGGCTCGGTTGCGTTTATCGATGATTCCAAGGGCACCAATGTCGGCGCCACCGAGGCGGCGCTGAACGGCATGACGCGTCCGGTGGTGTTGATCGCCGGCGGCGACGGCAAGGGCCAGGACTTCGCGCCGCTGGCGCCGGCCTGCCGCCGCATCGCCCGCGCCGTGCTGTTGATCGGCCGCGACGCCGGCAAGATCCGCGCCGCGCTGTCCGCCACCGGCTTGCCCTTGCACGACTGCGCGACGCTGGAAGAAGCCACCCGCCGCGCGGCGGAGCTGGCGCAGCCGGGCGACGTGGTGTTGCTGTCGCCGGCTTGCGCCAGCCTGGACATGTTCCGCAACTACGCGCACCGCGCCCAGGTGTTCATCGACACCGTGGCCGAGTGGAAGGCGCGGCAAGCGGAGGCGACGCGGCCATGATCGTGCACGGAGCCCGGCGCTACGCCGCCATCAAGCCGTTCGACGAAGCGCTGTCCTGGGCGCTGGCCCTGCTGCTGTCGATCAGCCTGGTGATGGTGTATTCGGCGTCCATCGCCTATGCCGAGGCCGACGCGGCCACGCACAACCGTTACTTCTACCTGATTCGTCACCTGATCTTCATGACGATAGGGCTGAGCGCGGCCTATATCGCCTTCCAGATCCCGACGGCGTTCTGGCAGAAGTATTCGGGCAAGATTTTCCTGATTGGCCTGGTGCTGCTGGTGCTGGTGTTGGTGCCCGGCATCGGCAAGATGGTCAACGGCTCGCGGCGCTGGATCAATCTGTTCGTGCTGAACCTGCAGCCGTCGGAAGTGATGAAGTTCGCCACCGTGCTGTACGCGGCGGATTACACCGTGCGCAAGAGCCATTTGCTGCACAGCCTGAAGGAAGGCTTCGCGCCGATGTTCGCCGCCATGGTGGTGGTGGCCTTTTTGCTGCTGCGTGAGCCGGACTTCGGCGCGCTGATGGTGGTGATGAGCATCGCGATGGGCGTGCTCTTCCTCGGCGGCATCAATATGCGCATCTTCAGCGGGCTGGCGGTGATGGCGGTGGGCGCCATCGTGGTGCTGATCATCTCCTCGCCGTATCGCTTGAAGCGGGTGCTGGGTTTCATGGACCCGTGGGACGACCCGTACGGCAAGGGCTACCAGCTGTCTCACTCCTTGATCGCCATCGGGCGCGGCGAGTGGTTCGGCGTCGGCCTGGGCGGCAGCATAGAGAAATTGTTTTACCTGCCGGAGGCGCACACCGACTTCATCATGGCGGTGATTTCGGAGGAGTTCGGCTTCATCGGCATCTGCGTGGTGATAGGCCTGTACGCCTGGATCGTGCGCCGCGCCTTTCACATCGGCGTGGAATCGAAAAAGCTGGAGCGCTACTACCAATCGCTGGTGGCGCAGGGCCTGGGTATCTGGCTCGGCATCCAGGTGTTTTTCAACATCGGGGTGAATATGGGTCTGCTGCCGACCAAGGGTTTGACCTTGCCGCTGATGTCATTCGGCGGCTCGGCGATGTTGATGAATTTGATCGCGGTGGCGGTGCTGCTGCGAGTTGATTATGAAAATCGCCGCATCATGCGCGGCTACAAGGTTTGATGAAGATGGCGAATCGCACGGTCATGGTGATGGCGGCTGGCACGGGTGGACACATCGTCCCCGGTCTCGCCGTGGCCAAGGAATTGCAAAGCCGGGGCTGGAAGGTGGTGTGGCTGGGCACTCGCTGCGGCATGGAGAACAAGCTGGTGCCGCCAACCGGCATTCCGCTGGAGCGGCTGAACTTCCACGGCGTGCGCGGCAAGGGCTTGCTGGGCTCGCTCAAGGGCGCGCTGCAGCTGGTCGGCGCTTTCTTCAGCAGCGCGGCGCAGATTTTCCGCCATCGCCCGGACGTGGTGCTGGGCATGGGCGGTTATGTTTGCCTGCCCGGCGGCGTGATGGCGGGCCTGCTGTGGAAGCCGCTGGTCCTGGTCAACGCCGATGCCGGTCTGTTGTTGAGCAATAAGGCCTTGCTGCCCTTCGCCAAGAAACTGGCCTGCGGTTTCGACGGCGACGCGGCGCGCAACGGCAAGGCGCTGGTCACCGGCAATCCGGTGCGCGGCGAGATCGAGAGCATCGCCGCGCCGGCGGAGCGCTTTGCCGGCCGCAGCGGTCCGCTGAAGGTCTTGGTGGTGGGCGGCAGCCTGGGCGCCAAGGCATTGAACGAAACGCTGCCGCAGGCGATGGCCAAGTTGCCGGCCGACAAGCGGCCGCGACTGACGCATCAGACCGGCGAGGCGAATTTCGCCGCGGTCGAGGCCGCGTACCAGGCCGCGGGCCTGCGGGAGCAGGTTGAACTGCTGCCCTTCGTCGACGATATGCCGCAGCGCCTGGCCGAATGCGACCTGGTGATCTGCCGCGCCGGCGCGATCACGGTCAGCGAATTGTGCGCGGCCGGCGTGCCCAGCGTGCTGGTGCCGCTGGTGGTGTCCACCACCGGCCATCAGCGCGACAACGCCGAGTGGATGGCGCAGGCCGGCGCGGCCTGGCATCTGCCGCAGAAGGAATTGAACGCCGACGGGCTCGCGAGCCTGTTGGCGGGTTTGGATAGAGACCAGTTGCTGGACAAGGCCGAACGCGCGCGCGCGCTGGCTCGTTCCGGCGCGGCCGGCCGGGTGGCCGACCTGTGCCAGCAGCTGGCCAGGGAATGACAGGGCGTCATACGAGCGCTCAAGCAGAGACACAGACATGAAACACAGGGTCAAACACATACATTTCGTCGGCATCGGCGGCGTCGGCATGTGCGGCATCGCCGAGGTGCTGCACGGCCTGGGCTTTACCGTGTCCGGTTCCGACATGGCGGAAAGCGCCACCAGCAAGCGGCTGATCGATCAGGGCATCCGTGTGTTCTACGGCCACGACGCCACCTATATGCACGGCGCCGACGTGGTGGTGACCTCCACCGCGGTCAAGGCCGACAACCCGGAAGTGCTGGAAGCGCGCGCCAACAAGATCCCGGTGATTCCGCGCGCGATGATGCTGGCGGAACTGATGCGCTTCAAGCAGGGCATCGCCATCGCCGGCACCCACGGCAAGACCACCACCACCAGCCTGACCGCCTCGGTGCTGGGCGCGGCCGGCCTGGATCCCACCTTCGTCATCGGCGGCAAGCTGACCGCGGCCGGCACCAATGCGCGCCTGGGCTCTGGCGAGTTCCTGGTGGCCGAGGCCGATGAGTCGGACGCCTCCTTCCTGCATCTGACTCCGGTGATGGCGGTGGTGACCAATATCGACGCCGATCACATGGACACCTATGACCACAGCTTCGACAAGCTCAAGCAGGCCTTCGTCGACTTCCTGCAGCGGCTGCCGTTCTACGGCCGCGCGGTGCTGTGCGTGGATGACCCCAATGTGCGCGAGATCCGCGGCCGCATCACCAAGCCGGTGACCACCTACGGCCTGGACGACTCCGCCGACATCTACGCCGAGAACGTGCGCGCCGCCGCCGGCCAGATGCATTTCGACGTGGTGGTGAAGAACGGCAAGGAAGTGCGCTTCCCGGTGGTGTTGAACATGCCGGGCCGCCACAACGTGCTCAACGCGCTGTCCGCCATCGCCATCGGCCTGGAGTGCGGCGCCAGCGTGGAAGCGATCCAGCAAGGCCTGGCCGAGTTCGCCGGCGTCGGCCGCCGCTTCCAGCGTTACGGCGAAGTGCCGGCCAAGGACGGCGGCAGCTTCACCCTGGTGGACGATTACGGCCATCACCCGGTGGAAATGGCCGCCACGCTGGCCGCGGTGCGCGGCGCCTTCCCGGACAAGCGCCTGGTGCTGGCCTTCCAGCCGCACCGCTATACCCGCACCCGGGACCTGTTCGAGGACTTCGTCAAAGTGCTGTCCGGCGTGGACGCGCTGCTGCTGTCCGAAGTCTATGCCGCCGGTGAAGCGCCCATCGTCGCCGCCGACGGCCGCGCCTTGGCGCGCGCGGTGCGGGTTTTGGGCAAGGTGGAGCCGGTGTTCGTCGAGGACATCGCCGAGATGCAGCAGACCATTTTCGATCAGGCTCGCGACGGCGACGTGGTGGTGACCATGGGCGCGGGCTCCATCGGCGCGGTGCCGGCCAAAGTGGCGGCGGGCGCGTGATGATGAATGACAAGGACAAGGCAATGAAGCAGTACGGCAAGGTGGCGGTGATGATGGGCGGCAGTTCCTCCGAGCGCGAAGTGTCGCTGATGAGCGGCGCCGGCGTGCTCGCGGCCCTGCAGTCCCGCGGCGTGAACGCCCATAAGTTCGATCCGTCGGAACAGCCGCTGAGCGCGTTGAAGGAAGAAGGTTTCGACCGCGTGTTCAACATCCTGCACGGCCCCTTCGGCGAAGACGGCACCTTGCAGGGGGTGCTGGAAAGCATGGGCCTGCCGTATACCGGCTGCGGCGTGATGGCGTCGGCGATCTGCATGGACAAATGGCGCACCAAGCTGCTGTGGCAGGGCGCTGGCCTGCCTATCCCTGAGTTCGAGCTGCTGGACGAACACAGCGATTTCGCCGCGGTGGAGGCCAAGCTGGGCTTGCCCATCTTCGTCAAGCCGGCCACCGAGGGTTCCAGCATAGGGGTGACCAAGGTCAAGCAGCCGGGCGCACTGAAGGCGGCGTTCGAGGAAGCGCGCAAATACGACAGCATCGTGATCGCCGAGCGTTTCATCGGCGGCGGCGAATACACCTGTGCGGTGATAGGCGACACGGCGTATCCGACCATCAAGATCGAGCCGGCGACCGAGTTCTACGACTACGACGCCAAGTATTTCCGCGACGACACCGTTTACCGCTGCCCGTCCGGACTGAGCGAAGACATTGAGCGGCGCGCGCGCGAACTGTCGCTGGCCGCATTCCGCGTGCTGGGCGGCCGCGGCTGGGGCCGAGTGGATTTCCTGATGGACGAGGCCGGCGGCATTTACCTGCTGGAAGCCAACACCAATCCGGGCATGACCAGCCACAGCCTGGTGCCGATGGCGGCGCGGGCGATGGGCATCAGTTACGAGGACTTGTGCCTCAAGGTTCTGGATATGGTGCATGTGGGATAACCATCAGCTGCTTAGAGGCCTGGCCAACTTGATGCTGGCCGCCACCGCGCTGATGTTGCTGTACGCAGGAGGGTTCTGGTTGACGCACGCGCCGGTGTTTCCGGTGAAGAAGATCCAGATTCGCGGCGACATGAAACGCGTGACGCCGGAACAGCTGAAGTTCATTGCCGAGCACGAGTTGTCCGGCACCTTCTTCACGCTGGACATCGACAAGACGCGGGCGGCCTTCGGCAAATTGCCGTGGGTGCGGGATGCCCAGGTGCGGCGGCGCTGGCCGGACGCGCTGGACATCTCGGTGGAAGAGCATGTGGCGCTTGCGCGCTGGGGAGAGAACGGCCTGGTCAATACCCGAGGAGAGCGGTTCGACGCCGCCAGCGACCAGGACCTGCCGGTGTTTTACGGGCCGGCGGGGGCAGAGAAGGACATGAGCGAAATGCTGGGAGGGCTGCGCCAGGATCTGGCGCCGGCGAGTGTCAAGCCGGCGGCGCTGTGGCTGTCCAGCCGCCGCGCCTGGAAAGTGGGGCTGGACAACCAGGTGCAGCTGGAGCTGGGACGCAACGACGTGAGTCCGCGCGCCCGCCGCTTCGCCCAGTACTGGAAGAGCAAATTGGCGGCGCTGCCGTACTCCATTGAGTACGTTGATATGCGCTACCCGAATGGATTCGCCGTGCGGATGCCCGATTACAAGGCGCCGCCGGCCAAGGGAAACAAGTAATTAGCAGTTGGAGCGACAGGTGAGCAAACCAAAGGAAAGCAAGAACATGCTGGTTGGCCTCGACATCGGCACATCCAAGATTGTGGCGATCGTCGCAGAAGTCCTGGAGGACGGCCAACTCAATATCGTCGGCATGGGCCACACCCCGTCGCGCGGTTTGAAGCGCGGCATGGTGGTGAACATCGAATCCACGGTGCAGGCCATCCAGCGCGCGCTGGAAGAGGCGGAACTGATGGCCGACTGCAAGATTCACGAGGTGTTCGCCGGCATCGCCGGCAGTCACATCAAGAGCGTGAACTCGCACGGCATGGTGGCGATCAAGGATCGCGAAGTCACCAAGATGGATATCGACCGCGTGATTGAAACCGCGCGCGCGGTGACCATTCCGCCGGACCATCAGGTGCTGCACATCCTGACCCAGGAATACAGCATCGACGGCCAGGAAGGCGTGCGCGAGCCGCTAGGCATGAGCGGCGTGCGGCTGGAAGCCAAGGTGCACATCGTCACCGGCGCGGTGTCCGCCGCGCAGAACGTGACCAAGTGCGTGCGCCGCTGCGGCCTGGAAGTGTCCGACCTGGTGCTGCAGCCGATGGCTTCCGCCATCGCGGTGCTGTCGGAAGACGAAAAAGACCTGGGCGTTTGCCTGATCGACATCGGCGGCGGCACCACCGATATCGCGGTCTACGCCAATGGCGCGATCCGCCACACCGCGGTGATTCCGATCGCCGGCGACCAGATCACCAACGACATCGCCATGGCCTTGCGCACCCCGACCAAGGAAGCCGAGGACATCAAGATCCAGCACGCGGTGGCGCTGGTGGCGATGGCGGACCCTAGCCAGATGATAGAAGTGCCGGGCGTGGGCGAGCGCGGGCCGCGGCAGATGTCGCGCGCGACGCTGGCCGAAGTGGTGGAGCCACGGGTGGAAGAGCTGTTCCAGCTGGTGCAGCAGGAACTGCGCCGCAGCGGTTTCGAGGATTTGCTGTCCTCCGGCATCGTGCTCACCGGCGGCGCCAGCCTGATGCCGGGCATGGTGGAGTTGGCGGAAGAAGTGTTCCACATGCCGGTGCGCGTCGGCGTGCCCAAGTATGTGGGCGGCCTGGCGGAAGTGGTGAAGACCCCGCGCTTCTCCACCGGCGTCGGCCTGCTGTTGTACGGCAAGGACCAGATTCAAACGCATACCGGCCCCAAGGTGGAGTCGGCGGGTGTAGGCCAGATGTTCACGCGCATGAAGGCGTGGTTCGCTGGCAATTTCTAAGCGCTACGCGGCCGGCGCACATGCTGGCCACGATAGCGATCGGGCAGATGTATCTGAAGTAGGTAGCTCATCTTTATTGAGGAGAGGAAAATGAGCGGAATGGTCTTCGAAGTTATGCAAGAAACCGCCAATGTGGCGATCATCAAAGTCATCGGCGTTGGCGGCGGCGGTTGCAACGCCATCGACAATATGATTGAAGGCAATGTGCACGGCGTGGAATTCATCTGCGCCAACACCGACGCCCAATCGCTGCTGCGCAACAAGTCGCCGCAGAAACTGCAGCTGGGCAACAACCTGACCCGCGGCCTGGGCGCGGGTGCCAATCCGGAAGTGGGCCGCAGCGCGGCGCTGGAAGACCGCGAACGCATCGCCGAGATGCTGCGCGGCTCCAATATGGTGTTCGTCACCGCCGGCATGGGCGGCGGCACCGGCACCGGCGCGGCGCCCGTTGTCGCCGAAGTGGCCAAGGAAATGGGCATCCTGACCGTGGGCGTGGTCACCCGTCCGTTCGAGCACGAAGGCAAGCGCATGAAAGTGGCGCAGAACGGCATCGAGGATCTGAAAAAGCACGTCGATTCGCTGATCGTGATCCCCAATGAAAAACTGATGGAAGTGCTGGGCGACGACGTGACCATGCGCGAAGCCTTCCGCGCCGCCGACGACGTGCTCAAGGGCGCGGTGGCCGGCATCGCCGAAGTGATCACTTGCCCGGGCCTGATCAACGTCGACTTCGCCGACGTGCGCACCGTGATGAGCGAAATGGGCCTGGCGATGATGGGTTCCGCCTACGCCTCCGGCATCGACCGCGCTCGCGTGGCCGCCGAGCAGGCCGTGGCCAGCCCGTTACTGGACAACATCACGCTGGAAGGCGCGCGCGGCGTGCTGGTCAACATCTCCACCGCGCCTGGCTGCCTGAAGATGAGCGAGTATCGCGAAATCATGGGCATCGTGCGCCAGTACGCGGATGAAGACGCGCAGATCAAGTTCGGCACCGCCGAAGTGGAAGACATGCCGGAAGACACCATCCGCGTGACCCTGATCGCCACCGGCCTGGGCCAGAAGAAGACCGCGCGCAATACCGAGGAGCGTCCGGAATACATCAAGATCGTCAAGACCGGCACCGACGACCGCGCGGTGGAAGTGGTCAGCTACGACGATTTCGACACCCCGGCCATCATGCGCCAGGGCCGTCGCCGCGCCGCGCCGTCCATGGACTTCTCCAACCCGGAAGTGAGCGAAAGCTATGACATCCCGGCCTTCCTGCGCAAGCAGGCGGACTGAGGCGGAGCCGCTATAGAAGAAAGCTATTTCGTACTGCAAATCAATCAATAAAGTGCGGTTTTTGACTGTGCTAGAATCGGGCATTCCCATTTGTTCGAGATGTCCGACATGATATTGCAGCGCACGCTGAAACAAGCGATAAGCGCCACGGGTGTGGGTTTGCACTCCGGCGAGCGGGTGAAGCTCACCCTGCTGCCGGCCGCGCCTGACACCGGGATCGTCTTTCGCCGCACCGACTTGCCCGAGCCGGTGGAGGTGAAGGTGGATCCATCGCTCGTCAACGACACGCGACTCTCCTCCACGCTGGTGACAGACACCGGCGTGCGTGTCGGCACGATCGAGCATTTGATGTCGGCCCTGGCGGGCTTTGGCATCGACAACCTCGTGATTGAGGTCACGGCGGCGGAGATCCCCATCATGGACGGATCCGCCGCCCCTTTCATTTACCTGCTGCAGACCGCGGGCGTGGTCGAGCAGAGCGCCAAGAAGCGCTTCATCCGCGTCACCCAGACGGTGGAGGTGGAAGAGCGCGGCGTGTGGGTGAAGCTGGAGCCGCACGAGGGCTTCAAGGTCACGTTGTCCATAGACTTCAACCATCCGGCCTTCAATCTGGCGCCGCAGACGGTGGCGGTGGATTTCGCGCGCCATTCCTATACCGACGAGATCAGCCGCGCGCGCACCTTCGGCTTCATGCACGAGGTGGAGTACATGCGCAACCACGGCCTGGGCCGCGGCGGCAGCCTGGACAACGCCATCGTCATCGACGACGAATACGTGCTGAATCCGGAAGGCCTGCGTTTCCCCGATGAATTCGTTCGTCACAAAATCCTGGACGCCATCGGCGACCTCTACATCATCGGCCACCCGTTGATCGCCGCCTTCTCCGGCCACAAATCCGGCCACGCGATGAACAACAAGCTGTTGCGCAAGCTGCTGGAGACGCCGGAGGCGTGGGAATACGTCAGCTACGACGACCCGCTGGACGCGCCGTCCAGCTTCCACCGGCTGCCGGAGGTGGCCTAGCGGTGTTTGGTTTCTGGCGCCTGTGGCTGCTCGTCACCATCCTGCTGCTGGGCTGGGCAGGCGTCTGTTATCTATTGACCCGCAATCCGCTCTACCTGCGCTACCTCGGCCGCATCGCCCGCTGGAGCGGCGGCCTGGTGGTGCTGGTCAGCGTCTTCTGGCTGATTTACCGGCTGCTGTCCTAGCAGGCCGGAGGAGTGATGAACCCATGTCCGAATTGACTCATTTCGACGCCGGCGGCCAGGCCCATATGGTCGACGTCGGCGCCAAGGCGCATAGCCGCCGCCGCGCGGTGGCCGAAGGCCGCATCCGCATGTTGCCCGCCACCTTCGCGCTGGTGAAGGATGGCGGCCATAAAAAAGGCGATGTGCTCGGCATCGCCCGCATCGCCGCGATCATGGCGTCCAAGAAGGCCGCGGACCTGATCCCGCTCTGCCACCCGATCGCGCTGACCCGCGTGGCGGTGGACTTCGAACTGCTGGAGGCCGATAGCGCCGTGCGCATCGAAGTCACCGCGGAATGTAGCGGCCAGACCGGGGTGGAAATGGAAGCGCTGACCGCCGCCAATGTCGGCCTGCTGACCATTTACGATATGTGCAAGGCGGTGGATCGCGGCATGGTCATCGAGGGCGTGCGGCTGCTGGAGAAAGAGGGCGGCAAGAGCGGGCATTGGCGGGTGGAAGGCTGACGGTCCACGCAGGGCGGCAAACAAGAGCCTTACCTTGTATGCTGTGTATACATTGTGGTTTCAGGAGGAGTTGCCATGAGTGTCATGTCCGTGAGAGTGGCCGATGATGTCGCCCAGCAACTCGAAGCTTTGGCGCATGCGACCGGTCGCAGCAAATCATTCCTGGTGACGCAAGCCATCGGCGATTATCTGGAGCGTGAGGCTTGGCAGGTGCAGGCTATTGAGGCGGGCTTGAAGGAAGCGGATGCCGGCGATTTCGCTTCCTCCGACGAAGTGAGCGCATTCTTCGCCAAGCATGGAGCATAAGTGCGGCTCGTCTGGCTGCGGAGCGCGCTGCAAAATCTCCAGCAAGAGGCAGAGTTCATCGCCGAGGAAAACCCCGCCGCGGCCGCCGCCCTGGTGAGGGCGGTCAGAGCCGCAACCAAGCATCTGGCGGATTTTCCCGAGACAGGCAGACCTGGACGCGTCCCTGGCACGCGCGAACTGGTGCTGGAAGGCTACCCCTACCTGATTCCCTATCGGGTCAAGGACGATCAGGTTCAAATTCTCCGCATATTCCATACCCGCCGTCGGCCGCCCAAACGTTGGTGAGTATTGGCGCTGGTTGGAAGTTTACGGCGTTTGCTCCGCGCCGGCCCGCGACGCTTGACGCCTACGTTCGGTTGGCTTGTCCCGCCAATAGCCGGCCAAGAGCGAGCCGGAAATATTGTGCCAGACCGAGAACAGCGCGCCGGGCAAGGCCGCCAGCGGGCTGAAGTAGGCCTTGCCCAACTGGGCGGCCAGGCCGGAGTTCTGCATGCCCACCTCGATCGCCAGCGTGCGGCACACCGATTCGTCGAAGCCCAGCAAGCGTCCTCCCCAATACCCGCCCAACAGGCCGATGGCGTTGTGCAGCATCACCGCCAGAATGGTCAGCCCGCCCACCGTGGCGATGTGGTTCTTGCTGCCGGCGACGATGGCGGCGATCAGCGCGACGATGGCCAGCATCGACAACAGCGGCAGCAGCGGCTCCAGCCGGCGGACCTGGGGCGCGAAGAAGCGATGGGCCAGCAGGCCCAGGCCTATCGGCAGGATGACGATCTGCAGAATGCTCAGCAGCATCGCCGCCACTTCCACCTTGATCGCCGCGTCCACGTACAGCCGGGTCAGCAGCGGCGTGGCCACCACGCCGACCAGCGTCGACAGCGAGGAAATGGTGACCGACAGCGCCACGTCGCCGCGCGATAGATAGATGATCACATTCGACGCGGTGCCGCTGGCGACGCTGCCCACCAGGATCATGCCGATGGCCAGCTGCGGCGGCATCTGGAACAGCCGCGCCAGCGCCCAGGCCGCCAGCGGCATCACCAGATAGTGCAGACCTAGTCCGGCCAGCACCGGCGCCGGCCGGCTCAGCACCCGCTTGAAATCGTCCAGCGTCAGCGTCAGCCCCATCGCGAACATGATTACCGCCAGCAGCAGCCCGGTATGCGGCAGCAGCGGGGTGAACGCCGCCGGCCGCTGGTAAGCGACGGCGGACAGCAGCAGTGCCCATAGCGGGAACAGGCGGGTGATTGTGGCGAGCACGGCGACTCCTGGCGGCGGATGATGCGCCCATCATAGGCGATGCGCCCCGGTGTCTGGCAAGTCCGCGCGCGCATGGCTGATCCAGCGTCAGCCGTCGGCTGCGCAATCGTCTTTTGCCAGCGACGGCGCGGCGCGGTTTAATCGGGTCTTCGATTCCATGGAGCGCGCGATGCAAGCGACGATTGCCGGCAAGACCGTGGCCGACTGGCAGGCCAGCCACCCCTTATTGACGCCCTTGATGGCCTTGCGGCCTTTGAGCTGGTTCAACCCCGCGCTGGCACCGGCGGCGGAAGCATTGGCCGACGTGGGCTTGAGCCGGGCCGATGTCGCGGACGCCGATGCGCGTTTGCGCCGTTTTGCGCCCTATCTGGCGCGGGTGTTTCCGGATGCGGCCGCCAGCGGCGGCATCATCGAATCGCCGCTGCTGCCGCTGCCGGCGATGCGCGCGGCCTTATGGGCCGAGGCCGGGTTGGCGGACGGCGGCGGCCTGTGGCTGAAGGCGGATAATCTGTTGCCGATTTCCGGCTCCATCAAGGCGCGCGGCGGCATTTACGAGGTATTGAAGCACGCGGAAAGCTTGGCGCTGAGTCATGGCCTGCTGCGGGAGGGGGACGACTACGCCGGGCTGGACAGCGCCGAGGCGCGGGCCTTCTTCGGCGGCTACCGGGTGGCGGTGGGCTCCACCGGCAACCTGGGCCTGTCCATTGGCATCATCAGCGCCAAGCTGGGCTTCCAGGCCAGCGTGCATATGTCGGCGGACGCGCGACAGTGGAAGAAGGACTTGCTGCGCTGCCATGGGGTCGAGGTGGTCGAGTATCCGTCCGATTACAGCGTGGCGGTGGCGGAAGGCCGCAAACAGGCGGCGTCCGATCCGCGCTGTCATTTCGTCGACGACGAGAATTCGGTCAATCTATTCCTTGGTTACGCGGTGGCGGCGGAGCGTCTGCGCGGCCAGTTGGTGGAGCAGGGCGTTCGGGTGGACGCGGAACACCCGCTGCTGGTGTATCTGCCCTGCGGCGTCGGCGGCGGGCCGGGCGGGGTTGCTTTCGGCCTCAAGCTGGCTTTCGGCGACGCGGTGCATTGCCTGTTCGCCGAGCCCACCCACGCGCCCTGCATGTTGTTGGGCGTTTACACCGGACTGCATGATGATGTGGCGGTGCAGGATTTCGGCATCGACAATCTGACCGCCGCCGACGGCCTGGCGGTGGGCCGTCCATCCGGCTTCGTCGGCCGCGCGATGCAGCGGCTGATAGACGGCTATTACACGGTGGACGATGCCGAGCTCTACCGCTTGCTGGCCTTGCTGGAGCGCGAGCAGGGTTTGCGGCTGGAGCCGTCGGCGCTGGCCGGCATGCCGGGGCCGCTGCGAGTGTTGAGCGAGACCCAGGGTTACCGTCAGCGGCTGGGCTTGAGCGCGGAGCGGCTGGCGCGCGCCAGCCATCTGGTGTGGGGCACCGGCGGCGGCATGGTGCCGCCGGCGGAAATGGACGCCTATCTGGCGGAAGGCCGGCGGCGGCTGACGGCGTGAACGATGCTGGCGATATGCTGAATCTTCCCCCGCGCGCCGGTATCCGCCTGGACGGCGCGCAATGGTCCAATCTGCACACCTTCGCGGCGGCGGCGCGGCATCTGAGCTTCGCCCGCGCCGCGGTAGAGCTGTGTCTGAGCGCCAGCGCGGTCAGCCATCGCATCGCCCGGCTGGAACGGGCGCTGGGCACCCGCCTGTTCCTGCGGTTGACCCGCAGCCTGCGGCTGAGCGAGGACGGCGCACGCATCTATCAGGCCTGGCTGGCCGGTCAAGCTCAGCTGGAGGCCGCGCTGAATCCGCAGGAGGAGGCCGAGCCGGCCGGTGCGGTGGCCTTGTACGCGCGGCCCTCGCTGGCGCAATGCTGGCTGGCGCCGCGGCTGGCGGACTTCGCCGCGCGCCATCCGCGCATCGCGCTGGATATCCGCAGCGGCAACGAGATGGTGGATTTTCGCAGCTGGAATATCGACTTGGCGCTGTATTACTCGGCCGGCGAGTTTCCCGGCCTGGACGCGCAGCGCCTGATGGATGAACAAGTAGCGCCGGTGTGTAGCCCGGAGTACGCGGACAGGCACGGCCTGCGCGACAACCCGGCGGCCCTGGCCGCATGCCTGCTCTTGCACGACGCCCAGGCCTGGGAGCGGGCGGCTCACGATGCCGAATGGCGGGAGTGGGCGCGGCGTCATTGCGTGGCGCTGCCGGCGCGGGGCATCAGCTTCGACCGCTCCGAGCTGTGCGCGCAGGCGGCCGCGCATCACGCCGGCGTGGCGCTGGGACGGCGGCGGCTGGTGCAAGCGTTGTTGGATCGCGGCGAACTGATGCTGCCGCTGGGGCCGTTTCAACCGTTGGGGCCGCAAGCTTATTACCTGGTGCGCCCGCCGCAGGCGCCATCGCCGCGGGTGCGCGCGGTGATGGACTGGCTGCGGGCTTGCGCGGCGGATTAGGCCGCCTTCCTTCCGCTTTTCTCGCCGGCCTCTCGCACGGGCTCCCGGCGGCATGCTAGTCTGCTCCAGTTCAATGTCATGAAGATTGCCGGAGGCGCTTGATGATCACCCTGTACCAGTTCGGCCCGGCCCTGGGCCTGATGGACCCCAGCCCCTTCGTGGTGAAGGCGGATTTGCTGTTGAAGCTGTCCGGCCTGCCTTACCGCCGAGAGCGCGGCGATATGCGCAAGGCGCCCAAGGGCAAGCTGCCCTGCATCGACGACGATGGCCAGATCGTGCCGGACTCCACGCTGATCCGCCTGCATCTGGCGGACAAGCACGGCATCACGCTGGACGCCGGTCTCAGCGAGGAGCAGAAGGCGCTGGCCTGGAGCGTGGATTGCATGCTGGGCGAGCATTTCTACTGGGGCATCGTGCATGAGCGTTGGATGGTGGACGCGTATTTCGAGCGCGGTCCCAGCGTGTTCTTCAAGGGCGTGCCGGCCTTGCTGCGCGGCTTGGTGACGAGGCTGGTGCGGCGCAAGGTGCGCGCCAATCTGCAGGGGCAGGGCATGGGCCGTTTCAGCGTGGCGGAGCGCCTGCGGCTGCTGGAGGCGGACGTGGCGGCGCTGTCAGCCTTGTTGGGCGAGCAGCGTTATTTCATGGGCGACACCGCCACCTGGATAGACGCCAGCGTCTACGCCTTCGTCAGCAGCGCGCTGACCGACGCGATGGGGGAAACCCCGTCGCGGGCGCTGATGCTGGCAAGGCCGAATCTGGTGGCCTATGCGCAAAGACTGAGGGCCGAGTTTTACAGTGGATAGGCTGGCTGGGCCCACAGCGCCGCGGTACGACAAAAACAAAGGGGAAAACATGAAGATGAGCAGACTGCTGCCCTTGGCGGCTTCATTGTGCGCGGCCGGCGCCTGGGCCGACGCCGCGCCGGATTATGGCCGCTACGGCATTGATTTGAACGGCATCGATCCGGCGGTGCGGGTGCAGGACAATCTGTCGCTGCACGCCAATGGCCGCTGGATCCAGAACACGGTGATTCCGGCCGAGCGCTCCTCGGCGGGCGTGGCGGAAACCTTGGTGGACCGCAATCTGGAACGGCTGCGCCAGTTGATCGAACAGGCCGGCCAGCGTACGGACGGCGGCGCGGAAGCGGGACAGATCTCCGCGCTATACCGTAGCTTCATGGACGAGGACGCCATTGCCCGGCGCGGGCTGGAGCCGCTGCGCGAATCGCTGCGGGCGGTGGCCGGCCTGGGCTCGGCGGCGGAGGCGGTGCGCTATATGGGCCGCTTGCAGGATCAGCCGGTGGACACGCCGTTCCGCTTCTACGTGAGCCAGGATTCCAAGAATTCCGCCGCCTACCTGGCCGGTGTCGGCCAGTCCGGCCTGGCGATGGACCAGGATTACTACCTGGGCAAGTCCGCCGACTTCGCCGCCGCGCGCCAAGCTTATCAGGCCTATCTGGAACGGCTGTTCACGCTGGCGGAACTGGACCAGCCGCAAAGCCGCGCCCGCGACGTGCTGGCCTTCGAGACCCGGTTGGCGAAAATCCAGTGGACCAATGTCGAGAACCGCGACATCCAGAAAACCTATAACAAGCTGAGCCGGGCCGAACTGGCGCGCCGGCAGCCCGGCTACGATTGGCCGGCCTTGCTGAGCGATGCCGGCCTGGGCGCGGCCGAGCACCTGAACCTGGACCAGCCCAGCTATCTGCTCAAGCTGGCGCCGCTATTGCGGGCCACGCCGGCGGCCACGCTGCGTAATTATCTGCTGGCGCGCACGTTGGACGCCTATGCGCCCAGTCTGACGCCGGCCTTTGTCGACGCCCATTTCGATTTCTACGGCAAGACCCTGGAAGGCCGCAAACAGAACCGGCCACGCTGGAAACGCGGCGTGGGCATGGTGGAAAACGGCCTGGGCGAGGCGCTGGGCAAGCTCTATGTGGCGCGCTACTTCACGCCGGAGGCCAAGCGCCAGGCCGACGAACTGGTGCGCAATCTGTTGCAGGCCTACGACCAGTCCATCGACACCCTGGACTGGATGAGCGCCGCCACCAAGCGCCAGGCTCATATCAAACTATCCAAGTACACGCTGAAAATAGGCTATCCGGACAAGTGGCGCGATTACAGCGGCCTGCAACTGTCGCCGGACGATCTGGCCGGCAATGTGCGGCGCATCGCAGTATTCAACTACCGCTATATGAGCGGCAAGCTGGGCCAGCCGGTGGATCGCAAGGAATGGAGCATGACGCCGCAGACGGTGAACGCCTATTACAACCCGGCCAATAACGAGATCGTGTTCCCGGCCGCGATTCTGCAAGCGCCGTATTTCGACCCCGGCTTTGATCCGGCGGTCAACTACGGCAGCATAGGCGCCACCATAGGCCACGAGATCAGCCATGGCTTCGACGATCAGGGCAGCCAGTTCGACGGCGACGGCAAT